>JAESSS010000094.1 GCA_016763975.1 Candidatus Altimarinota bacterium | reverse complement strand
GGAAATCTCTTTAAATAACTTAGCGCTGAATAACCTGTACCAAAATCATCAATTGATAAACGCACGCCATGTTTTGACAGAACACGCATTATATCGACAGGTTCGGAGCGTTCGTCCAAAGAAAAGGATTATTGGTCAAGATGATGCGGTCAAAGCTGTGTCTGCGGCAATTAGAAGGGCTCGTGCGGGCTTTGCTGATAGCAAGAGACCTATTGGGTCATTTATCTTTTTGGGGCCAACAGGTGTTGGTAAAACTGAATTGGTAAAAGCGATTGCTGAAGAGGTTTATAATGATAAAGATGCTCTGATCAAGATAGATATGAGTGAATTTATGGAAAGACATAACACTTCTAGGTTGATTGGTGCTGCTGCCGGATATGTTGGTTATGAGGATGGCGGTCAATTGACTGAGGCTATTAGACGAAAACCTTACTCAGTGATTCTTTTTGACGAGATCGAAAAGGCTCATCCAGATGTATTTAATCTTTTACTACAAATACTTGAGGATGGTGAACTTACCGATTCTAAGGGTAGAAAAGTTGATTTCAAAAATACTGTAATTATTCTTACTTCTAATATCGGTGCGAAAAAGCTTACTGACAAAGCTGCTCCGATTGGTTTTGCTCACTCAGGAATTGAGTTGGAAAAGGCTGAAGAAGATTTTGATGCGATGCAGCATGAAATATTGGAAGAACTAAAAAATCATTTCAAACCTGAATTTTTAAACAGAATTGATAAAGTTATTGTTTTCCACGCGCTGTTAAACAAACATATCAAAGAAATTGTTAAACTTAATTTGGGCTACCTTCAGCATAGAATCCAAGGTAAAAACTTGAACATTGAAACTAGTCCTGGAGCGATTGAGTTGCTCTCGGAACTTGGCTATGACCCTCAATATGGTGCGAGGCCTGTACGCAGAGCTATTCGTGAACATGTTGAAGATCCTTTGACTTTAAAATTCCTAGATGGTGAATTCAAAGAGGGAGACACCATTAAGATTGTAAAGAAGGGGAAAAAGCTTGATTTCATCAAGGCCAAAGAGTAGTATCCTCCTGCTTTATAGCTGTTTAGCTAATTTTACTAGCAAGGTAAGCAACTCGTTATAAAGCTATTATAATATTAGAAACCTTGCTGGACGAGAATTATGAGTACTAATTATTCTGTTAGTTCTGTGATGGACGAACTGCTGAAGAGCGGTCCGGAGATTGCATTTCCAGCTGCTGGTTCCTTTGTTGAAGGGACTGTTATTTCGATTGAAAAAAATAAAGTTCTAGTTGATCTTGGGGGTACTTCTATGGGGATCATTACTGGTCAAGAAGCTCACGATTCTGCTGGAACAGTTAAGACTTTAGGGGCTGGCGATACTGTTAGCGCTTATGTTTTGGAGGAGGAAAATGACGATGGTCTGGTTGTTCTTTCATTAAGAAAGGCTAGTCAGCAAAAGACTTGGGAGAAATTTGTACAAGCTTACGAAGATGATGAAGCGATCACTGTTCATACTAGTGAGGCGAATAAAGGTGGTTTGTTGTTGAATATCGATGGAATCAAAGGATTCATCCCAGTTTCACAACTTGCTCCTCTGCATTACCCACGTGTTGATGGTGCTGATGCTGCTCAAATTCTTGTACGTTTGAATAAATTGGTTGGAATCCCACTTTTGGTGAAGATTCTGAATCTAGATAGAGAAGGTGGCAAATTGATCCTTTCTGAAAAAGCTGCTGAAAGAGCGCAAAGAGATGTTGCAATGGGCAAACTTGAAGTTGGTGAAAAAGTTAAAGGTAAAATTTCTGGAGTTGTTAAATTCGGTATCTTCGTTACATTCGAGGGACTTGAAGGACTTGTTCATATCTCTGAGATTGCTTGGGGACATGTAAAAGATCCAAACGATTACGGAAAACTTGGTGATGAGGTTGATATCCTTGTTATCGGCAAAGAAAACGACAAAATTAGTCTATCTATGAAGAGATTGGTTCCTGATCCTTGGATTGAAGCAACTAAGAAATATAAAGTTGGAGCTTCTATCGAGGGTGAAGTAAATAGAGTTACTCCATTCGGAGCATTTGTAAAACTAGATGAGGAAATTAATGGATTGATTCATATTTCTGAAATTTCAGATGATGAAAATGTTGATCCTTCATCAGTTTTGTCTGTTGGAGAAAAAGTAACTGCCAAGATCATTGCTATCGATGCTGACGAACATAGAGTTGGTCTTTCATTGAAAGCGCTTAATGCTCCTGCAAAGAAGAAAGCAAAGAAAAAGGATGAGGTTGCTGAAGAAGAAGTTGTTGAAGAAGAAGAGTCAAAAGAGGAGGAAGCGGACTAGTTGTAAAGAAAAATTAAGAAAGAGCTCTGGTTTATCCGGGGCTCTTTTTTGTATGCTGTATTTATATGGAATTAAATTCATCGCAAAAGCAGGCAGTGGAGCACAACAAAGGACCGTTGATGATTGTGGCCGGGGCTGGGACTGGTAAAACCAAGGTTATTTCTGAGAGAATTTTGCGTTTGGTAAAAGATGGTGTGAAGCCTGAAGAAATTTTGGCTCTAACCTTTACGGAAAAAGCGGCCACTGAAATGTTGGATAGAGTTGAAAGTGGTTTGGAGTTGGGATATGAGCAGTTTTTTATTAAAACTTTCCATGGATTTTCTGATCAAGTATTGAGGGAAAGTGGTATGGAGATTGGAATTGATACCGGATATTCTATTTTGAGTCAGGTAGACCAGTGGTTTTTCTTTAAACAGCATTTATTTGATTTTGATCTGAAGTATTATTTGCCTTTGGGCAATCCTAATCGTTTTATTTATGATCTTTTGGGTTATTTTTCTAAGTTGAAGGATGAGCTGATTACTCCTGAAAAATTCGCCAAGTATGCTGCGGGACTTGAGGGGGAGGAGCAGGAGAAAAATGTTGAGTTGGCAGGTGCATATGCCAAGTATCAGGATCTGATGATGGCTTCTAATAATTTGGATTTCGGTGATCTGACTTTTTATGCGCTGCAACTGTTGATGAAGAGGGAAAGTGTTTTGAAGGAATATCAGAAACGTTATAAGTATATTTTGGTTGATGAGTTTCAGGATACTAATTATGCGCAGTTTAAGCTGGTAATGCTTTTGGCTCAGGGGCATGGCAATGTGGTGGTTGTGGGAGATGATGATCAGAGTATTTATAAGTGGAGGGGGGCTTCGTTGAGTAATATTTTAAATTTTGAGGAAGCTTTTCCCGAAGCGAAACATGTGGTTTTGAATGAGAATTATCGTAGCACGCAGATGATTTTGGATGCTTCTTATTCTTTGATACAAAAAAATAATCCGGATCGTTTGGAGGCACGTATTGGTTTGGACAAAAAGTTGCGTTCTAATATCGGGGGTGATAATCCGATTGAGATTCATCATTTTCCTAATTTTATTATGGAATGTGATTTTGTGGCAGAAAAGATCAAAAAGTTGAATTCGGAGGGTGTTTCTTATGGTGATATGGCAATTTTGGTGAGGGCGAATAATCTAGCGCACCCCTTTATTGATGAATTTAAACTTAATTCGATCCCCTACCAGGTTCGCAGTCCTAAAGGTTTGATGGCTTTGGATGAGGTGAAAGATTTGATTGCCGTGATGAAGGTGCTCGCCAATCCTTATGATGATGTGGCGCTGTTGAGGGTTTTAAAAATGGAGGTATTTAATGTGTCGATGGAGGAGATTCTGGAAATTCTTGTGAAGAAAAGAGTGGATCATATAATTGATGCTTTGAGAGTGGCTGATGAAGGTGACACTTTTGCAATTCCGGGTACGGAAAGTGGATTTGTTAGTATTTATAATCTTTTTAAGGAACTGATCGAACAATCTAAGAGGGATACGGCGGGAATGGTGATTAATTCTTTTTTGGAGAAATCAGGTTATTTGCAGGCGCTGGTTAAGGCTGAGCGTTTTGAGGAAATGGAAAATATTAATGAGTTTGCGAAACAGGTCGCTAAGTTTGAACGTGATCATGATGATCGCACTGTTTTGGATTTCGTGAATTATCTTAATTTATTGGAGGAATCTAATAATGTGTTGGCGGCTGAGAGATTTAGGGATAGGGATTCCGTGCAGATTTTGACTGTACATGGATCGAAGGGTTTGGAGTTTGAACATGTTTTTGTGGTGAATTTGGTTAAATCAAGATTTCCGATGAACAAGAGGCGTGATAGTTTTGCGGTGCCAATGGAGCTGACTGCTGAAATTTTTCCTGAAGGAGATTTTCATATTCAAGAGGAGAGGAGACTTTTTTATGTGGCGATGACTAGGGCGAGGCAAGGGCTTTATCTTACTTACAGCGATAAATATCAGGGGAATAAAGATTGGAAAGTTTCACCTTTTGTTGCTGAGGTTTTGGAAAGTGGCAAATCTATGCAGAAGGATTATGAGGAAAGTGAAGATGCTTTGAAACGGCTGCAGAAATTCAAGGAACCTGAGAAATCGATTTTTGATCTTCCGGCCTTCACTTCTAAACGTTTGAGTTACAGTCAATTAAATACTTTTGATACTTGTCCGCTGAAATATAGCTATCGATATATGATGAAAGTGCCTGTGCCTCCTGCGCATGCTGCGAATTTTGGATCTTCGGTGCACGAGACCTTAAACGAGTTCTATAAGGTTTTGAAGCGAGGAGGAGAGGTTAGTTTGCAGTTGATGCGTGAGTTGTATGACAAATCTTGGATTCCTTATGGTTATGAAAGTGCGGCGCATGAGAACGAGCGTAAAGAGGGGGGCTTTGAAGTTTTGGAAAGGTTTTATGAAGATAATTCGAAACCTTGGATAGTGCCGGCATTTTTGGAGAGGGCTTTTAATGTCAAAGTTGATGAGTATGTTTTTTCTGGACGAATAGATAGAATTGATCGTTTGGAGGATGGGACTTTCGAGGTGATTGATTACAAAACCGGCAAGCTGAAAGCAGCGAGTACTTTGAAGAAGGATTTGCAGTTAAGTTTGTATGCGCTGGCTTGTAGGGATGTGCTTGGGATCAAAGTTTCGAAGTTGTCACTTTATTTCTTGGAGGATGGGGAGAAAATTTCTACTGAGAGGTCTGATGATGATATCGAAGCGATGTATGTGGCGATGAGGGAGAAGGTTGGGATTATGAAATGCTCAGAGTTCTTGCCCACTCCGGGATTCCATTGTTCTTACTGTGATTTTAAATTAATTTGTCCGGCGGTTTAACGTGACCTGTCCTCGAATTCGTATTCTGCATCCACGAAGTTGTTGCTTTCGTCGGATTCGGTGATTGTGGATGTTGTGTCGACTGAAAATGTGACGCTTCCTTTGTTGCTGTAGTTGTAGATGCTGCGTGGGATTGGGTAGCTAAATGAAAATGCGTCGCCAGCTGCGATTGAAGTGTAGGAATCCGTGTTGGCAAATACTTCTTCGCCGTTGATGGAAATTGTGTAGGTAAATGGTGTGCCGCCAACAATTGCGCCGTCACCGATGTTTGAGATTGTGGCGTTTGCTACTAGATCGCCACCGTCTGCTGCTGGATTTGTAAGAGTTAGTTCGGGTTTTAGGTCGGGAGTGCCTGATGTGGCTTCCTCCGCTAGGTCTGCGTCGAGTTTGCCTTGGAAGAGTTCATTATTGGAACCTTGTAATGAGAAATAGCCTGCTGTGCCGACACCAACTAATAATAGAATTAATAATGTTTTTCCGCGTAATCCCATAGGTTTGAGGGTTAGATTATTATTCAGCCGAAGGTTTGTCTGCTAACAATGGTTGGATGCTGCCGCCTTCATCACCGGCTGTGATTTTGTAGACGTCTTTATCAATTTTTTTAAATTCTTTGTAAGCTGAGTTGTACATGTTTACGGTTGTGCCGAGATTGTTTCCAACTTTCTGCATGTATGTTTCGTAGGCTCCTAAATGACGGCTCAATTCCCCCACTCTTTTTACTATTTCTTTAACTGACTCTTCCATTTTCAGTGCTTTGAGTCCGTGAAGGATTGTTTGGAGGTAAGCGTAGAATGATGTTGGTGAGACAATCATTACGTGTTTTTTGAAGGCGTATTGTATGAGGTCATGTGTATTTACGTCCAATGATCCTGATTTGTAGATTAAAAGATTGTAGTAGAGGCCTTCTGCCGGCAAGAACATAACGGCAAAATCTGTAGTGTTTTCTGATGGCCTGATGTATTTGGATGTTTCATCGATGCGGTTTTTGATATCCATCTTAAATTCTTTCTCTAATTTTGCGCGTCTTTCTTTGTCTGTTTCTTCCATTATCAAATTATACTTCTCGAGGGAGAACTTGGCGTCGATTGGTACTATTTTGTCGCGAGCATATACGACTGCATCCACAATTTCACCATTGTTAAATTTGTATTGAAGTTTGTATTGGTCTGGAGCCATAACCTGTGAAAGAAGGTTTTCTAAAAAGTATTCTCCAAGAATTCCACGTTGTTTCGGATTTTTGAGGATGTTTTCGAGCGACTGCATTTGTTCAGAGAAGCTTAAAACTTGTTTATTGGTTTCGTCCAATTTTGTTAGACGGCTGGTTACCTCCTTAATAAGGTCGGCACTTTGGGAGAATTGTTTTTGCAGGGAATCAGAAGAGTGACGAAGACCTTTTGCGAGGCGTTCATCCATTTTGTCTAACCTTTCCTGTGAATCCTTGCGACTTTCGTTACTGGTTTCTCGTAATTCTTTTCGTAGTGAGTCAATATAGTCAAAGAGGAGTTTGTCTTCTTTTTCAACCGGTTTGTTCATTTTGTGTGCTATGTATACGAGTCCTGCGAGCACTGATATTCCGATGATAATTGCGAGTATTTCCATGTATCAGAATATACATCATTCAGCTTTACTTTGAATGCCTTTTTCCGTAGACTCTCTATGTTTTTTGTGCTTTAAACCTATGTCCACAAAATTGGCTGATTTAGCCGACAAACTAGCGATTTCAGTAGATTCACTGAAGGAAAAAATCAATGAACTTGGTTTTGAACTTTCGCCGCGTGCGCGCACTATTGATGATGAAACTGCTGAGCTAATTGAGATGGAATTAACTGAGGATGTTGATGAGGCTCCTAAAGATGTTGCTGGTATTTATGATGAGATGATTGCTGAAGAACGTGAACGTGAGATTGTTAAAAGTCAGAGAAAACAGGTTGCGGGTAAAAAGAAAATCAAAAATGTAAAGAAAGAGGTGGTTCAGGTAAGAGCTGTGGCTAGTGGCGCAGTGGAGATTTCAGATAATATTACTGTGAAGGAGTTTGCTGAGAAAACCGGATTAAACGCAGCGAAATTGATTGGTGAGTTGATGAAGAATGGAATTTTGGCAAATATTAATCAGGAAATTGATTTTGATACTTGTCAGCTTTTGGCTGATGACTTTGGGGTTAAATTAAAGAGAAAACGTAGCGTAGCGACTGCTGAGGATTTTATGGCTGGTGATATTTCTAATTTACTTAAAGAAGATGATGATACTGTTTTGGAGGAAAGGCCAGCAGTGGTCTGTGTGATGGGACATGTGGATCATGGAAAAACACAACTATTAGATACTATTCGTGAGGCTGATGTTGTTGCTGGTGAAAGTGGTGGAATTACGCAGCATATTGGTGCGTATCAGGTTGAAAAGAAAGGTAAAAAAATCACATTCTTGGATACTCCAGGGCATGAGGCATTTACTTCAATGAGGGCTCGTGGTGCAAAAGTGACAGATATTGCTATTTTGGTTGTTGCAGCTGATGAAGGTGTGAAGCCTCAGACTATTGAGGCTATTAATCACGCCAAAGATGCAGGTGTGCCAATCATAGTGGCAATTAATAAGATGGATAAACCCGAAGCTTCACCGGACAAAGTGAAGGCTGAACCGGCTGAACATGGTCTTCAACCTGAAGATTGGGGTGGTGATGTTGTGATGGTTCCTGTTTCTGCTTTGGCAAAGACTGGGATCGATGATTTATTGGAAATGATTCTTTTGACTGCTGAAATGCAAAATCTAAAAGCAAATCCTAATCGTGAAGCAGTTGGAACGGTGATCGAAGCACATTTGGATCAAAGTTTGGGTCCAGTTGCTACGATTTTGGTGAATACAGGAACTATTAATATTACGGATAATGTAATTGTTGGTAATACTTATGGTCGAATTAAATTGATGCGTGATCACAACTCTAATGATTTAAAAACTGCCGGTCCTTCGAGACCAATTTTTATCGCCGGTTTGGCCAAAACTCCAATGAGTGGTGATATTTTGCAGGTTGTTAAAAGTGAAAAGATTGCTAAAGAAAGAGCTGGAGAGGTTAATCTGATGGCAAAGGAAGAAATGCATGCGGCAGCAAGTGGTATGGGAAATGTTTTGAGTACAATGGCCAGCGAGAAGATTTTGAAGATTGTTTTGAAGGCTGATACAAAAGGTTCGTTGGAGGCTATTAAACAGAGTTTGGCTAAGATTAAAGATGAGGAAGTTGCGCTAAAAATTATTCACGCTGCAGTTGGTTCTGTCACTGAATCTGACGTGATGATGGCTATGGCAAGTGGAGGTTTTGTGGCGGCATTCCATACTGATTATGATTCGCCAAATGTTGCAAAAACAGCTATGAGAAATAATGTAGAAGTACGTGATTACAAAGTGATTTATGACCTTTTGGAGGATGTTACAAAGATTTTGAGCGGTTTGATTTCTGCTGAAATGGTCGAAGTTCCTTTGGGTCGAGCAGAAGTGAGACAGATTTTCCTTACAAAGAAAAAAGAACTTATTATTGGTTGTAAGATTTTGAGTGGCAAGGCTTTACTTAAGGCCAGGGCGCATGTAGTGAGGGGTAAGAATGAAGAAGGTGAGGATAATATTGTGGGAGAAGTTATTATTAATTCTTTGAGAAAAGTTGATAAAGAGGTGAAAGAAATTGGTTCCGGTAATGATTGTGGAATGAGGCTTAGTGGTGATTTGGATGTACAAGAGGGTGATGAACTAGCTGTTTATGCTGAAGAAGAAAAGCAAAGAAAAATTGCATGAGTTTTAAAAAAATAAAATTACCGACTTTTGAGGATGATCGCGGGGTTCTTGTACCTATAGAAATGAAGGACTATGTGGATTGGCCTGTTGCACGTGTTTATTATGTGGTGGATGTTACTTTGCCGCGTGGTGGTCATGCTGTTCGCCATGAAAAAAAGTTATATATCTGTCAGAAGGGTTCTTGCAAAGCGCGTTTTCATGATGGTAAAGAATGGACTGAGATTGAAATGCAGGGTCCTGATGATGCCATATTGATGGATAGTATGTGCTTCCGTGAATTCGTAGATTTCAGTGAAGATGCTGTACTTTTGGCCATCTCTTCCGTAAACTACGTGCCTGAAGATTATATTTATGATTTAGAAGAATTTATTAAGGAAAAGAATTTATGAAAATTTTAATTACAGGTGGAGCAGGTTTTATCGGTAGTAATTTCTCTCATTATTGGGTAGATAATTATGCGGATGACGAAGTAGTGGTTTTGGACAAACTAACGTATGCCGGGAATCGCGATAATATTGCTTCATTGGAAAATTCCGATAAATTCAAATTTGTGCAGGGAGATATTGTGGACAAGGACTTTGTTGATAGTTTTTTTGCTGAAGAAAAATTTGATCAGGTTGTGCATTTTGCAGCTGAAACTCATGTGGATCGAAGTATTACCGGTCCATCTATTTTTGTGATGACTAATATTGTGGGAACTCATAATTTGTTGGAGGCAGCTCGTTTAAACGGAGTTACTCGATATCATCAAGTTTCGACCGATGAGGTTTATGGTGATTTGGGTAGTGATTCGACTGACCTTTTCCACGAAGAAACTCCTATCGCGCCGAACTGTCCTTACGCAGCGTCCAAGGCTTCTGCGGATTTGTTGGTGAGGAGTTATTTTGAAACTTATGAGATGCCGGTGACTATTTCTCGTTGTTCAAACAATTATGGTCCATATCAATTTCCAGAAAAGCTAATCCCCTATTTCTTCAAACTTATTTCTGAAGGTAAACAAGTTCCAATTTATGGTGATGGCCAAAATGTGCGTGATTGGTTGTATGTTTGGGATCATTGCAAAGCGATTGATGTTATTTTGAAAAAAGGAAAACACGGAGATGTTTATAATATTGGAGGTAATAATGAAAAGACTAATATGGAAATTACTAAATTCTTATTGGATTTTCTTGGGCGTGACGAAAGTTTGATTGTTTATGTGGATGATCGATTGGCGCATGATCGTAGGTATGCGATTGATGCTGAAAAGATGAAAAATGAGTTGGGTTGGGAGCCTTCTGTGGATTTTCGTGAGGGAATTCAAAAGACTTTTGATTGGTACCAAGCTAATAGTGAGTGGGTTGGGAAACTTGAAGGGAATCTCGAGGAGCGCAAACATATGAAAATTTCCAAAACGCCTTTAGTGGCAAGTCGCGTATGAAAAATTCACCAGATTTAGAAAGGGCTATAGTTGCAATGCGCGGAATCGCAGCTGCTACCGATGAGCTTGTTCGTGGACTGGAAGGGATGATTGGGGACGTACAGGAGATAAGAGCTATGGTTGCCGATAGTAATAGTAGATTGAATGATTCAGCTTTGCCACCTCACCGTGGAACTCGCCGAGTTTCTACAGATGAGTATTAAGAGTATAAAAGACTCCCGTTGACTTATTTCGCAAAGCATGCCATAATCCCTGCCTATTAAATCATTTTCATGTATATGAAAAGTGGTCCTGAATTAGGCACAGATGAGGAAGCGCTTAGCGTTGGAAAATCGAATCCAGACGCTATTGTTGAGCGTGTTGTTTCTCGTATTCAGAATGCAATGTTGGCTGATTTTTTGCCTGAGTCACCAGATGCTGCCTTTTTTGAAAAGAGGGTTGAGGCTGCTAAGGCTTTTGTTGTTTTTAAGAACTGGTGTCGTGAAAATTGTGAACTTGTTTGTAGTGTTGAGGCCACGGATTCTGAGGAAGCTTGTATGCTAAAATCTGAACTTTTGGCTCATTTGTCGGAGAGGGCTGAGCTTTCTGAGGGGCAGATAGCTGCCGTGAAAAATTTGTTAGAAACATTTATTTATGAGCTAGTAGCAGCAAACATACTGAGAGGTGAAATAGATAGTTTGCCTTTCTCTATCGAGGATCCTATTGATGGCTTGCACTTTCTTGTGAAGAGTGGGTTTATGGCTCACAATGAACCAATGAGGTCTAGTCGAAGTTATATTTATGAACGGGGCTTTGCTTTTGAGGATAATATAAGAGTTTGGCAGTACGATCACGGCCAAACTCTTACAATACCTTCAGTGGTAGCTATTGGTATGGGAGAAGTTGATGCCCAAAGGCTCTATGTTAATTGTGCGGCGAGTTGGAAATGTATGGGGCCTGTGGCAAGAGGTGAAGATGTTCAAGGAGATTCCTCTTCGCTGCTTGAGAGGCGGAATGGTGGATTCTATCCACTTGGAAGTGCTAGTATTGCTGTCCTTGATCATTTGTGGCATAGCAGTCTAAGGATTAATCTTCACGAGGAATCTCATTATGTTTTTCATAAACTTTTCGGTAAATCCAGGAATACTCTACTAAATCGGGAGCACAAGATGCCCTATAGTCATGCAAAGATGTGTGCTAGCGCTTTGCTGCAATTAACTATGCTAAAGGATGAGTTGATTGCTCGAATTGCAGAGCTGCCTGGGAGAGTCGAATCTGCTAGAGAAAGGGATACATTTGCTACTCTTGTTAAGAAATTGATTGCTGACATGAGATCTCACTATGGCAAAAGTGGAACAAAAGAGAGTATTTATAGTTATTTTGCCAAGGTTGGACCAGAAGAGTTTGGGGATAATTTGGTTGTTCGTTTTTTGATCGACAATGAGAAAAAAATTGCTGAAACAGCAATAATTGCTGCTGAGAAGTTAATTCATTCTCACGGTTTTGCCTATGAAATTTTGCTTTTTACTCCCTTAGAACTTTGGGGGGAAATGGTTGAACATCTTGAGCAAAGTGGACAGTTATTAGTTGATGATAATTGGGCTGCGGTATCTGCGAGAAAAGATGAATATTCGCACCATGAAATTCCAAGTTCGGTGCAAGATCTTGATCCCATTGTGAATTTTTCATTTACGAGGGCTGGTCTTGGGCCCTGGAGATCTGATTCAAATGAAGCTGTTGGTTCTAATTCCAATATGGGGCTATCACGTAATAATCTGGCCTTATCTGCCTCGGATCAGGCTGAACTACTTTCATTGAACATGGCTAAGTATGGGGAGTGGTATGTAATGGATTTGGTCCGGAGTTTTGTTTCTGCTGCGATTGATGGCTCTGGTGCTGAGCGCTGTATTGAAGCTACTGAGGTTTATGCAGCTTTGATTCATCATTTTGCAGATTTAGTGGAGTTGGGGGATAGGGATCCTGATGCTTTTGAGAATTATTTTGTTGAAACATGGGAGAAAATAGCTTCACATAGACTGTGGGATCTCAGGTGGGGATGGCACAAAAGCTTTGATGGTTCGGATTTAGAAAAACACTGGTCCGTACTGCTCAGTTCTGGAACTAAATTAATTAGAGGGCAGAGGGTCGGACATCAGGAGCGGAGAATTGATGAACTGATGCCTGTCTGGCAACCTACTAAGGAGACCTTCTTTATGAAGATCACAGAATCAGCACTTTTGAGCGTTGTGCCTTCTTATCATGACGATGTGATACAGGCTGAAGTTGAGCCTGCGTACACCTATGCCTCAGTAGCCTTGGCCTTGGATCGTCTGGATTTGCCTGATACTTACGTGAAGCCTGCTGATATTTATGGTGAAGTAAAGGAGAGAGTTTTGGCTCGATTTGATTATCTCGATGATATGTCATTTCATTCGTTATTTGTCTCTGCTTGGTTGCGACTGCTTTCTGTTGTGGATCCCCTAGTCGAGGCTGCAGGAGAATATTCTTTTTGTTTCATAAACTCTATGGACACTCATCCACCTGATGATTCTTGGTTGAACGATTTGGTCTTCGATGGTGATAAAATTATTGCTAAAGAAAAAACTACTGCTCAGAATAAAACTGTAGTGCTGTGATTCCCCATTGCCCTCAGCCTCAAAAACATCTATATTCTGCTCATGCGTTATTCAAAGTTTTTTGGCAAAACAGAAAAGGAAGTGCCTTCACATGCGAGCCTAAAGTCTCACAAACTGTTGCATCAAGCGGGGTTTATTCGTGAGTCTACTGCTGGGCGTTATTTTTTCTTGCCACTTGGGCACAGGGTTCAAGCCAAGATTATGAAGATTGTGAAAGAGGAGATGGATGCTGCAGGTGGCCAAGAGATGCTTGCGCCGGTTCTTCATCCAATGGAACTTTGGAAGGAAACTAATCGTGATAATACTGCTGGTTTTGAGTTGATGAATATTGAGGATAGACGTGGTGCTGAGTTTGCGCTTGGTGGTACTGCTGAGGAGATGTTTGTGGATGTGACTCGCAAATTTCAAATTTCATATAAAGATCTTCCGTTTAATATTTACCAATTTTCTACTAAGTTTCGTGATGAAATGAGAGCAAGAGGTGGATTACTGAGAGTAAGGGAATTTATTATGAAGGATGCTTATTCTTTTCATCGTGATGAAGAGGATTTTAAGATTGAATACAAGAAGATGTGGCATACTTATATGAATATTTTTAAGAGATGTGGTTTGGATTGTGTTGTTGTGGAGGCGGACAATGGTTATATCGGTGGAGAATATTGTCACGAGTTTGTGGTGGTGAGTGATGCTGGAGAAAGTAGATTTTTGATAACTGAGGATGGTAAATACGCGGCACATGAAGATGTGGCTACTTTTCAATTAGATGAAGTAAATGTTGATGAAGAAATGAAAGAGATGGAAACTATTGATCAACCTGAGTGGGTGCAAAAGATGGAGGATAATGAAAAACATTATGGCAAAGACTCTAGGCACTTTTTGAAGAATGTGGTTTATCGTTCAATTCATGGAGATATTATTATTGCTACTTTGAGAGGAGACTTGGAAGTGAACAAAGTGAAGTTGGAACAAGTACTAAGTCTTGTTGGGCAGCTGGTTGAGGCGACTGATGAGGATTTGAAGGCGATTGGCAGTAAAACTGGATTTGTACATTCTTGGGGTCATGAGTTTGTAGGAAAAGGTAAACACAAAGTGATTTATGTGGCTGATTCTTCTCTAAAAACTGTGAAGAATTTCATTGGAGGACAAAAAGAAGATACGAATGACACGATTAATGTGAATTATGGCCGAGATTTCACTCATGACATTGAGGGAGACATTGCGATGGCCCATGCTGGATTCAAAACTGCTGATGGCAAATATACTTTGAGCGAGGATAGAGGGATCGAGGTTGGAAATATTTTCCAGCTTGGCTTTCACTATTCTGAAAAGATGAAAAAAGCGACTTTTGTCGACAATGATGGCAAAGGCAAACCTTACTACATGGGTTGTTATGGAATCGGCATTGGTCGTACTTTGGCAACTATTGTGGAGATTCATAATGATGAAAATGGTATGGTCTGGCCGCTGGCTGTTGCGCCATTCCAAGTGCATTTGATTTCTATTGGAAAGGTTGGCAAGGACGATGAAGTGCTGGATCGTGCTGAAAAACTTTATAATGAATTGGAAGCATTGGGTGTGGAAGTTCTATATGATGATCGCAAAGAAAGTCCGGGTAAGAAGTTTGCTGATGCGGATTTGATTGGTGTGCCGTTGAGATTGGTTGTTAGTTCACGGACTATGGAGAAGGGTGGGGCTGAATGGAAGTTGAGGGCTGGGGGTGAGGCTGAAGATGTAAAATTTGATGATTTAAATAAGAAAGTTGAAGATTTTATTACTGGGTAAAAATGGGATGTTGGGATCTTGTTTCGTAGAGAAGCTAAAGAGCCATAATCTTTTTGCTTATAGTCGAGTGGATTTGGATATTACTGATAAACAGGCTTTGGCGGACGTTTTTGATGAGGTGCGGCCGGATTATGTGATTAACTGTGCGGCTTATACCGATGTGGATGCTTGTGAGAGCAATGAGGTAGTGGCTTTCAAGGTGAATGGCGATGCGGTGAAACAAATGGCTGTGCTTTGTGCTGATATTGATGCTGTGTTGATTCATTTTTCTACTGATTATGTTTTTGATGGAATGGCTGATGGTTATGATGAGGATTCGCAGCGGTTTGCGATTACTGCTTATGGTGAGTCTAAATTAGCGGGTGAAAAGTCTATTGAAGTAAAGATGAAACGATATTTTATTGTGAGGACTTCTTGGCTTTTTGGTAAAAATGGCGGCAATTTTGTGGATACTATGCTTAGGCTGGGTGAAGGGGTTTCTGTTGTTGGAGATCAGTTTGGCTCCCCTACTTATGTTCCTGATCTGGTGGATGCGGTGCTTGAGAATTTGGTGGAGAAAAAAGCCGATTTTGGCATTTATCACTTAACTAATTCAGGTTCATGTTCGTGGTATGAATTTGCTGTGGAGATCTTGGGGGATAATGTGAAGAAAATTAGTTCTGAAGAGTATAAAAGCCCAGCCAAGAGGCCCAAGTGTTCTATTTTGAGGAATAATAAGTTGGGAGCTTTGAGGGATTGGCGAGAAGCGCTAAAGGCTTATTTAAGCGAAAAAGCTTGATGTTTGTGCTCGAATAATGTTTAATCCTAAGTATGAAAGGAGTAATACTTGCAGGCGGTACGGGGAGTCGTTTGAATCCTCTGACTAAGGTGACTAATAAACATCTTTTGCCGGTGTACAATAAGCCAATGGTTTACTATCCACTTTATTCTTTGAAGGAGGCTGGTATCACTGAGGTGATGATCGTGTCTGGACGAGGGCATGCTGGGGACTTTTTAGAGCTTCTGGGCTCTGGAGCATCCTTGGGCATGAGTTTGTCTTATGAAGTGCAGGAAGAGGCGGGAGGGATCGCTCAGGCCCTTAGTTTGACTGAAAGATTTGTGGGTGGAGAGAAGTTTGTGGTGATTTTGGGAGATAATATTATTCAAGATGATTTAAGTACTGCTGTTGCTGATTATAAAAAGATGGAAAGTGGTGCAAAGATATTTTTGAAAGAAGTTGATAGTCCTGAATCTTACGGGGTTGCTGAGCTTGATGGGGATAAGATTTCTGGCATTGTAGAAAAACCAAGTGAGCCAAAATCTAACTTAGCTGTGATTGGATGTTATATGTACGATTCGCAGGTTTTTGATGTGATCAAAAATTTGAATCTATCTGAACGTAATGAGTTGGAAATTACAGATGTGAATAATTATTATTTAGATAAGGGTGAAATGAGTTATGAGGTTTTGAAAGGTTTTTGGGGAGATTGTGGAGAAAATTTTGATTCCTTGATGGATGCCGCTTTCCTTGTTCAGGGAAGTCATTTGGCCAAGGTTGATAGTAAATTGGAATTGGAAGGGCGCACACACCGTAAACTTGGTGAATCGGATGTTGAGGTAAAGGTTTAAAGGGTGGCGCGAAGTTGCTTTTCTATATTGGCAAAGCTTGGTTTGTAGTGGGGATCTTCTGCTATTTCGAATTTTTGTTGTAGGGTCTGAGCGCTCACTTCTTCTATCTCTAACATGTGTTGGTTGAATCCGGCGTCTTTGATGAATGCTTCGACTTTTGGTGCGTAGTTAATTGCGATAAAGGGGATTTTGGATTGTACTGCGGAAATAATTGAGTGGAAACGCATGCCTAATACCATGTCGGCTTCCATGATGTCGGATTGTTTTAGTTTTTTCACTTTGCCAAGTTTTTCGATATAGCGGAGGAGTTCGTGATTGAGGCGGTGGTCGGAGCCGTTGCCTTCTTGGAAATCGATGATGTTTACTTTGTAGCCGCGTTGTTCGATGAGCCAGTTGAGGAAGTTTGCGACTGATTTGATGAAATATTGGGGAAGGCCGTGAAGTTCGCGCAGGGCCACAAGGATTGTGGCGTTTCTACGTTTGATTATTGCCTCTGGGATGCGAAATGCCAGGTCGGGCATTGTATGGATTGTTTTTGTGATGCCGAGGGCTGTGAGGCGTTCTCTGGAGTCTTGATCGCGTACTGCAATGAAGTGGGCCGGGGAGAATATGGAGTGTACGAGGCGTTGGCGGAGGGAGCCGTTGAGTGGGCCGATGCTTTGGCCGTACATAATCAGTGATTTCTTATATTTCAGAGCGCGTCTAGCTTGTGTTGCCCAAATTAAATTGGCTCTGAAACTCAGGCTGCCAAATAGTCCTCCCCCACCGAGGATGAAATAATCACATTCTTTTACCGCTTTCTTGGTCTTAGTGTGTGAGCGGAAAAATGAGCGTATGCCTGCGGGGAATTTGTAGGCCGATTCAACCTTGTATCTCTTGGATGTTTCGCTTGGATTTGCCGAAAGTACGGTTATCTGAGCCTTTTCATCGATATTTTTAATGGAAGTCAAAAGTCCCTGAAGGATTAATTCGTCCCCAATGTTTTTGGCTCCGTAATTTCCACAAATTACAAATTTCATTACTTAAAAGTGTAACTTTTTCTATGAATGCTGCAAGGCCCATATTGTTCCATGGCCTTACGATGTTGGCGTGTTCCGTATCCCATGTGTTTTTGGAAAGCGTATTCCGGGTATTTTTCTGCGTAATACTGCATTAACCTGTCGCGAGTTACTTTTGCGAGAATTGATGCAGCTGCGATTGATTTCACCTTGCTATCTCCCTTAACGATGTTCTCAAAGGGGTGATTGATGAATTGTTTGTCTCTGCCGTCGAGTAATACAAAATCTGGACTTGGTCTGAGGTATTGTACGCATAATTTATTGGCGAGGCGGGTTGCGTTGAGGATATTTATTTCATCGATGGTGAGGTGAGAAACGATTGTGATTGAATATGCGATTGAGTTGGATATTATTTTTGGGAAAAGTTCTTCTCTTTTTGCTGCTGAGAGTTTTTTACTATCATTTAATCCCGGTAATCTGGCTTTGTCTTTTAGAATTACCGCTGCAGAAACTACCGGTCCGGCCATTGGTCCCCTACCGGCCTCATCAATTCCGGCTATATAAAAAAATCCAGCTTTTTTAAGTCTGGATTCGTATGCTTGGAATGATGCCATATTGTATGGGTCTTTTACTCTTTCTCTTCAGGCTTTGTCTCTTCTGCTTCTGGAGCTTCAGGAGTTTCAGCTACTTCTGGAGTTGCTGGAGCTTCTGGAGCTTCAGGAGTTTCTGGAGTTTCAGCTACTGGAGCGTCTTCTTGTGCATCTGTGTTTTCTTCAGGAGTTTCAGCTACTTCTGGCTTTTCTTCTTCTTCTTCAAGTGAAATTGTTTCGTCCATTGCAACACCGGATACCAATGATTGTCTAAGACGAGCTGATTTACCTGAACGTTCACGCATGTAGTAGAGTTTTGATCTTCGTACTTTTGCGATCTTCTTTACTTCGATTTTTTCAATGTTTGTTGAATGAAGTGGGAAAATTTTCTCTACTCCGATTCCACCTACCATTTTTCTAACTGTATAACTTTTGTCAGCTCCGTGACCACTATTTACTTTGAGCACTAGGCCTTCAAAAATCTGTGTTCTTTGTTTTTCTCCTTCTTTAATTCTCAAATGTACGCGTACTGTCATTCCAGTCCTGATTAGAGGGACTTTTTTCTTCTTTCCAGCCAGTTCTTGTACGTGTTGTAGTAGGTTCATTTGGTTCGTTTATTTCTTAAAGCCTGAGAAATATATAGAAGACTTATGCTTAAATCAAGGGATTTTCCTCTTTATTTGCTGAATTTGTTGATTGGAATAATATTGTTTGGATTTTCTACGAGTTCTTTCACGAAACGATCATTGCAATCTATGCGGTATTGGTAGTCTTCTTCATTCATAATTGTGAATTTTACCGGGCGCTTTGTGCGTATTTCTGAGTTCAAATAGGTCGAAAGTCTTTCGGCATCTATATCCCCTACTACGAGCATGTCTACGTTGGCTTCGTCTTGATTTGCAAAAACTCCAGACAGTACCAGTAGTTTGATTGGGCCAAGTTTGGCTATGTCTTTTGAAATGCTTTGGTTTGAGGAAAGGGCTTTGATGAAATTGATTTCAATTCTTCCACAAAAAGGAAGTCCTTATTTAGATAGTAAAATTTCTTACGATCTTTGGTTCTTGAACGTAAAAGTCCAATCTTTTTTAAATTATCCAGTTCTCGACGAACTGAATTAATTTGTTCATTAAGCTTCCGCGTTAGTTCTCTAATGTAATACTCCTGATCGGGGTTCATTAGATAAACTGTGAGGAGCTTAATACGAGTGTTTGACGTAAAAAGCTTTTTTAGCATGTGCCCTGGTTTTATTGCCCGGAACGAATACAAAAAGTATTCACTCCAATTGGGAATGTATACTTTTTTATTTCTCTTTGCAATATTTTTTTATACAATAGGCGCATTTGTAATGCTCTATTGCTTTGTTGACTGCGATATAAATGCGCCTAAATTTCTAAAAATCCTCTTCTTCTTCACCGTCGCTGTTCTCGAATATCTTTCCGAGGAAGGCGTGATAAAGTGCTCCGGTCACGATGCCGATCACTGATACTAGAAGGATGATAAATGTAGGACTGAAGCGCACATCGTAAAACAGGAAGTTGATTTGGCTGCACTGGGCATTGATATTTTCAAATGCCAAAACCAAGATTAGTGTGGTGAATACGATTGAACCGGCGAGATATAGAGCTTTCATAGGAATGAGTTATGAGGCGATTTTTCTTATTTTAAACTTACAATAGCACTTTATCAAAGAATTTACTGAGAGTCAGTCTGTTAAGGATGTTCATCTTCAGTTTTCCTGATTCAAAATCTTCTTGAATTTTGTCGTGTTGCTCACCTGGATAGAAACCTTTCACTTTTTCCAGTTCGTTGCTGAGGTCTTCGTCAGTAACTTTGATTTCTTCTTTTTGGATGATGTTTTGTAGGGCCAAACGGATTTTGATGCGACGTTCTGCTTCGGGTGCATATTTTTTGCGAAGTTCGTCTTCTGTTGTTTTGGCTCTTTCTAGGAATTCATCCCAATCATTTTTGCGTGATATGATGTTTTGTTTCATTTCAGTGAGGATCTGCTCAGATTCTTCTGCGATGAGAGATTCTGGCAATTCAACTTTGATCTTTTTGAGTAGAGCTTCGATGTACTCGTTTTCTCTTTCACGTTGAAGGTCTGTGTCTTTTTTTGCTTGTAGGTTTTCTTCAATTTCCTTAGTCAATTCATCGAGTTTCATCTTTTTGCCAGTGAATTTCTCGATTAATGCTTCGTCAATTTCAGGAACAATTGCTTCTTCAAGCCTTTGTAACTCAACTTTGAAATTCATTTTTTTACCTTGGAATTTTTTGGAGTGATAATCTTTTGGAAAAGTGATGTCGAATTCTTTTTTGTCTCCAATTTTCATTCCAATTACTTTTTCCTCGAATCCTGGAATCAATGAATTTTCGCCAAGAATTACTGGGTGATTGCTAGATTTTGTTCCTTCTACTGGTTTGTCTCCTTCGAATCCTTCAAATTCCAATTCTGCTCTGTCTCCGTTTTTGGCTTCTCTTTGAACATCTTTGTAGATAATGCCTTGTTTCTGAAGATTTGTGAGAACTTCCTCAATATCTTTTTTCTCAATTTTTGATTCTTTCTTAGCTATTTTGATTGATTTGTGATCTTTGACCTCTACTTCAGGCATTACCGCTACTTTTGCCGTAAATGTGAGAGGATCTTCTTTGTCGATGTGTACGTGTGGGCGTGAGACAACTTCCAGTTTTTCCTTGATAACCGCTTCGGAATAGGATTTCTGGATAGAAAGTTCGATTGTGTGCCCTTTGATTGCGTCAGCTGAAACGTGTTTGTCGACAACGTTTGCAGGGACTTTTCCAGGACGAAATCCTTTCACTTTTGTGTGTTTAGCAATCTCCTCTTTTGCTCTTTTCTCTGCGGCCTTCATAGTTTCTTCACTAACTGTAATTGTTAGTTCGATTTCTGATTTTGGAAGCCTTTTTACTGTATAGGTCATGGTTGTGATTTTACTTGACTAAAATGGGTGAATCCCCTATTGTTAAGCACTTTTATGGGTGCTTAAAATTTGACCCTATCCTACAGTCTAAAAAGGGGTTTGACAATTGAATTTTAGGCGAAAAAAGGGTAGAATAAGGTATAACATTGAGTATATATATGAGTAATAAACCTGACGAAAATAAGATACCTACTACTTGGGGATATACTGAGACACGTAGCCCTGAGGAAATTGCGAGGCAAAACGCTGAGGGTGGAGAAGTGGCCGTGGATTCGACGAAGGTTGCTGGTTTGCGGGATGAGACTGCGGGGGAAATTCGTGTGGCTGGAAGGCCTGAGGGGCGCGGTGTGGATGTGAGAATGGTGGGTTTTGATTCGCTTTTGAAATCTATTGATAGTGGTGAATACAAAGGTGCTAAGGGCAAGCTAACTCGCGTAGTTAATCTTTTGAAAAGAAAGCGTTCTGAAATGGATGTAATTATTGAAGAACATCGGAACGGCTATGGCAGCGAGGGTAGTATTGTAAATGCTACCGGTAAAATGGCAGATCTGGATCAGGTGATAAATCATCTTAGTAAGCAGGTTGAGCTTATGCCTGACAAAACAGGGATCGGAAATTTGGATGTGGGTAAACTAAAACAGACTAGGCAGCTTTTGGGTATTTTGCTTCCCGACTTTAATAAAGGACAGAGGGGGTATCGGAAGAGAATGGAGGCTGCAGAAAATGCGAAGGCCAATGCTGGGAGCGGGGAAGTAGAAAAATATACTAACGGAGGTAAACCTAGTACTGCATTGTCCAGGATAGAGGTGGTTGATGGAGAAGTAATTGATCAGGGTACTGAGGATTTCACCAGTGGATCAAAACGCTTTGATGCTCTACTGGATGCGATTAAATCGGGAGAAGTGGATAAAGTGCAATTAGTTCTAAAAGAAACTTTAAGTTTTTTGCTTAGTGAGATGAATAGATTGAAGACTACTATTCACGAATCTAAAAAGAAGAACTATGAGATTGAAGGTATTCAGAATTTCGATAAATCATTGCTTGCCCTTAGGAATGCTTTTCGGTTAATTAAGAGGGAGTTCAAAGAATTTGAAACAAGTGGATCTATTTCTGGGGTAAATGCTAAAGCCTGGGAAGTGGTGATGCAGAATTTGGCTGTGCTTTTTAAAGAACTCTCTGAAGATAAAAAGATGTATGCTGACTGGAAAAAAGGGGGGACGGCTACTCCTTCAAGCAAAACTACTGAGCCTGATAAAATCGATTCTAGCACTGAGGGATTGGGGAAAGTCATGCATTATATTGTTGTTGGGGAGCGTAGTAAGGTGAAGCCTATTCTTTTACAGGTAATCAATCTATTGAATCCTAGGCACTCAGATATGTTTGCTAATCTTCAAGCCTGTAAGAGTGAAGGTTATGATGCTACTGAGACTGCTAACCTTGAGGTTGTTGTAGGTCTTGTTAAGGGCATAATTACTCAGCTTGAAGCAATTCATAAAGATGGAAAAGGCATGTTTAGTAGTAAAAAGGGGTTTAGGAAGTGGATTAAAATGAAATCTAATTTGGATTTTGCTTTTGAAGCTTTTGATAAACATGTTCAATTATATGATACTTGGAAAGCCGCCCCGACCAGCGCTTATAAAATCTCCTCTCTAGGAAATGATGGCATTAGGGACAGTGGAGAATTGGCTCATACTACTGCAGCTTTGAAGAAAATTATTGAAAATGTAGAAGATGGACGTGTTGATGGGCTAAGAGAAACTTTGAAGGAGTGGATTGAGAAAAGACTTGATACTAGATTGCGAGGTTTAACTAAAATGATTGAGGATATGGAGTCTGAAGGCAATGATTCAGGTGTTTTGGCTGATATTAAGAGAAATCTTGAGACTTTGAAGTTGGCAGCTGATGAACTTGAAGTATTAATTGATAAAGCTGCTACGGATGGGGACATTGATATTGCGGAGTTGCGGGATTTGGAGGTGATTGTAGGTACTACTATCAAAAATACTAATAATCTGGCGGGACCTTATTTAAAGAGGAAGAGGGACAAAAAAGATGGATTTTTGGATCCTGACTTATTGTCTAAGGTGGATTCTACGTCTGCTTCAAATGTTGCAAAAGGGGCAACTCCCCCAGCAATTCCTGCTAATCCTAATAATCCGTTTGCACCTAATAATCCGACAACTCAAACAATTTTACAAAAACAACCATCGCTTAATGTGGCTGTTGGTTCACAGGAATCAGTGGACGATAAAATGATTGAGAGTTTATTTTCTGACATGGGGGTTGAGGTGGATGATTTCGAAAGTGATAAGTCTATGGTAGCCAAGGTGACGTCAAAGGGTACGGATTTAAGTGTTGCTTATCTGATGCATGCTTATCATCACTTGACTACTGGCGGTGGAAGTACTGTTGAAGATAAATTGAAAAGAAGATTAAGTAGTGTACTGAAAAAAGCTGATGTTAAGTATATCGAAGACACTCATGATGAAATGATGTCTACGGCTATGGATTCTATTCGAAAAGCTGTTGGAAAATATAATGAAAGTAAAGAAGGTTCCGATTCCGCTGGCGAAGAATATTATCATTTGAAATTGAAGCAAATTGATAAAATGCATGAGATGGGCAAAATTGCTGATCGTATTTATAATGTGAGAAAGAAGAATATTTTGGAAGATGCCGTAAAAAATGGGGTAAGTGTTGAAGATCCTGGTGACAAAGAGGTTGAGGACAATTTGTCTACTAGTTTTGGTGATAGATTAAAGGCTAGAGCTAAAACGAAGGCTGTTGATACTGGATATGCACTTGGTGATACCGCTACTGCTGGAGCGTTGAAGTATGCAAAACTCGGAGCGAAATCTGCTGCTTGGGGTAGCCTTGCTGCAGTGACTAAACCTCTTACTCGAGGTGGAATGTTTGTTTTTAGAAAATTTAGAAATGGCATGCTTCGTGCTGGATTTTTGGCTGGAAATATTTTGGCTGTAGCTGGAATGGCTATTGCGAAACCATTTTCATGGCTTGCTTCTCTGGTAAGTGAGAAAGCTGCATTTAGTTTGACTGAAAATTATGCGAAATTGAGGGCCAAGGAGAAAGCTGTAATTGAAAACCTTCATAAGAGTGAAGATTCTTGGATTGAACAGCGTAAGGGGGCTCAAAAAGGTCGTGCGGGGAGATATATGAAGGAGGTTTATGCTAAAGAGAGCGGTCTTGCAAAAGAATTTAAAAAAGGTCTTGAAGATAAGCGAAAAGAGGCAGAAAAAGTGGAGAAAAATGCAGAAGATGCAAAGAAGAAAGGAGATAATGATGTTCTTGCTGATGAGTTGTCTCAATTGACTGAGAGAATTGGTGAATTGAAGGGGGGTATGAAATTTAAGGGAAGCAGAGCTTCGCTTGCAGTCCTTACTAGTATTTTGAAGAGTTCAAAGGAAGAGATGAAGGCTGCGTAGATTTGGTCTAATTACCCTTTAGCTATTGAGCTTTTGGCTGTTTTTTGCTATAATAATACGATAAATTAAGAAATTTATCTTCTAGAAAATAAGCTCACAAAGGTGGGTGAAAACAAAAAATTAGCCAAATGATAAAGAAAAATCTACAAAAAAATCAGGTGGAATTCTCACTTTTTAAGGAGAGATTCTTTGTGTTTAACAATGAGCTTCCAGACAAAATCGAGTTCAATGAAAGGCCTGATGCAAAACCTGCTTTAAGGCTTATCTCTAAGGTAAATGCCGTTGAGGAGTTTAGGGGAGGGGGCAGTCCTAAGTTGGTTTTGGAGAGAAATCCGTATGCAGAAAATCTAATTAGTTTTGCTGAGAAATTTAACAGTGATGATTTTGAATTTAATGAAATTGATCATACCAAACAGGGTGTTTTGATTCTGAAATATAGAGATGGACCTGAGATGAGAATTGAGGGAAATGAGTATATTGCGATTTTTTGGTTGGAAATTCAGGAAAAAATTAAACAAATATTTCACGCAGCTGGCATTCTTGCTTCGGACAAATAGATCCGTTTGGCTGTGAAAAAACATCAACGAATCTCAATGATGGCTTTGCTTATCGCTGAAGGGGAAACTGTTCCTCATAATTTAATAGCTGAGGTTAAAGATGAAATTGATGCTACTCGACCGTTTTTGGACAAGGCAAGTAAACGTAAGCAGGTAAAGCTGAGGACTGAGGTGGGAACTGGTGCTGTAAAAAGCTCTATTGAACCTTGGCAAAAGATGAAAATACCGGGGAAACCTGCAGCAAAAGTTTCGGAAAATTTCTCTGAAAACCTTGGTGTTTTGAGAAAAGACTTTAATGGTGCTGGAATGACTCGCTTGAGAGCTACTGTGCGTAGAGAAGATAAAAAGATTAATGCTGAGATTTGGGATCCTACAAATGATAAAGGTGTAAAACAAATAATGGCTGCATGGAAAAAACTGGGAATCAACCTAAGTGATCCAAGTTATAGGGCATTGTTTTATTACCTAGGAGAAGGTGTAAAACGAGCGAGAACTCATCCTTCAGGAAATTCTGATATGGCGAAGATGTATCGTAATCCTTTTTCTAACTTATCAGAAATAAGTAAGGACAATGATCCTCAGGGCTTTGGTGAAAATTATGTGCAAGCTTTGACTTTTTTCAAAGAAATTCAAGGTACAGTTAATGCTCAGAATAATGATCAACTTGCTAATTTGGAGATGCAAAAGGAGTTGGACTCCCCTACTCTAGCGAAAAAGCTTACAGATGGAGTGAGATCAAACTTGGCTAAACTCCAAACTGCGATCAAGAAACGTGATTATGCCACTGCGGCTATGTATATGTTTGGTGTTTGGGCTATTTATAAATCTTATAAACATTTGAGTGTTGGTGAGGGTAATACTCCTAGGCCAATTGGCAAATGGTTGGCTTATCTTGGTGCTGGTTATGTGGGTCATCATTTTTTGAAGAATGCCGGATATGACATGCTAAAGATTGCAGGGTTCAAAGATGAGGACTATGAAATTGATGGTACGGGACTGGAAGTTATTAGGGATTTGAATCTGCCTGAAGCTAAAGATTTGGACTACAATATTTTGGGAAGAGTTTCTGAAATGAAAGTGGCTGATTTGGATGAGCTGTACGGTAAAGCAAATATGATGGTGTTAATTTTATTCACCCTCATAAGTTAAGGAATATTTTCCCGAATTTGGCTGATGCATATTCATTTGACATGGGTATTGGGGAGAAAGGCTTGGGAGATACGACTGGTGCTAGCTTAACTAGTTTAAGTCCACGAGAACGCGAGTATGTGCGTGTGGGACAACAGCTATATAAGGTTATGGCGGTGCTGAGAGCAGCGTATCTGAAGACTTTTTACAAAGAATCGAATTTGACTTGGGAGGATGCGATGAAAAAGTATCCTGAACTAAGACATACCAAAATTAGACACTTGGTGCACTCAATGAAGGAGTGGGCTCCAGATAGCGGAAAATTGAAGATGGCACCTGAAAAAACAATGAATAGATTGAAGGAGGGCTTTAATAAATTGCATCCTGATTTCCCTATTGATATCAATGATGTTGCCGGCAAAGCTGGGCATTTCCAAGCGGATGTGATGAATTTCCCTGTGGTTTTTGTATATAATCCTCAGAAGAAAGGTTTTGATACTTATTTGATAAATAATTATGGCGGAGCTGAAACTCCAGGTGGTAATTATATTCAAGGTGGTACGATTCCGTTGAAGGGTGGCAGTCCTGAAGTGGCTGCTGGGATTATTGAAAAGGCTGTTAAAGCTAGAATGGCTAAACTTTTGAAACCAGTTAGGAGTGGTCCAAAATTGAAGGGAATTGATTATGATTTCGATGACGGTCAATGGAGAACTGAAATTAAAATGAGAAAGATGCCGAATCTTGGTGTGGATGCTGAGGACGGCGAAGCAATTATTACTCCATATAAGGATGGTAAAGGGGTCATAATTAAAATCGTAAACGGTGGAACTATTTTGAGGTTGGATGAGGCTGCAGCTGCTGAAAGGCCGACTGAGTTTTCTCTAATCACTAACTTGACTCGTGATAAGAGATTCAAGGCATTTATACCGTTTTACAACGCAAAACCGAAAAAACTTTCAACAAAAAATGTTGATGAAGCCAAAGGTTGGTTCACTCTGATGATTGGTGATAACAAATTTGAATTGGATATGATGTTTCATGACGGCAAATATGTGCCACGTGATTTGGATGATGCTGGAGAATCAGCGCAAGAAAAGGCATTACTAAAGAATTCGGCTTTCTCAAGGGAATATGTCGAGGCCTTGCAGTCTGATCCGATGTTTGAGTTGAATGATACGATTGGCAAATTGAATGATGTTATTCAATATGCTGTGGATGAGACTTCTATTAAGCATTTTTTGACAAGTATTGCAGGGAATGTAAATAAAGGTACTTTGGCTGGATGGAATAGTAATTTGATTAGTGGAAGTGTTTCAAAAAATTTCACTAGAATGGTGCTTAATTGCACAATGTACGAGTCCTTGGCTCGGCTAAGAACTCATGTAAAAGGGGCTACGTCTCTTGCGGATGTGGAGCAATTCAGAATTAATGATTTGGCTAAAGTAAACGCCAAATTGAAAGCGATGATTCGTATTTTGTCTGTGGAGAACTATAAAGTTCTTGGTGGAGAAGAGCCGATTGATCATGAAGAATTTTTGTCTCGTGTGGTTGACCAAGTGCGTGCTGCCAGCTCAATAAGTGGAGAGTATGCTGAGGCAAGGGAGAATTTGGAACATGTTATTTATAATGGTATGGATTTGCCGGGAATATTTGAGGTTTCTGATTGGAATGAAGCTTCACACAAGGCTGTAGGTAAAATGATCGATGTATTTAGTTATCATACTGCTCACCTTGATAATCATAAGATTCCGGACACTCGTCCGGGCAAAGATGATGGTGATGAGTTTTATATAAATCTTGATGATTTGGACTTCCCAGCTACCGCGACTCCAGATTTCAAGGGTAATAGTTGGGATGATCCGGCGATGAGAGGACACTATATTTTACAATATTTGAAGTATGTGCGAGAGCAAATTGGAACTAATGCGGCTGTAGCTACAAAAGACTCTATTTCGTCCGGAAGATTTCCAAGTGTGAACTCTAAGAAGTGGGGTATTGCTAAATTTGAGCATTGGGCGGAGACGGAGGGCTCATACGAAGCTCTGAATCCGTTGGATGATGAGGACCCATATACTCACGATATGGAGCAACACAAAGAAGGAAAACACACTAAATTAGATCTGGCGATTATAGCTGCTTATGATAAAACTGCCGAATTCTTGAATAAGAGATATGATATGAAGCAGACTTGGGAGAAGGATAAATTTAAGGCTAAAAGTAATTGGAACGGTAAAGCAATGAATATTTCTAAATTCAAGGCTCTGAAGCCTGCAGAACAAAAGGCACAAGGGTATAAAAAGAAAGATATTGATAGGTGGGGGCTATATTCAATTGGTATGGGAGGGACAAAGGCTGCTCCTGAATGGAAGTCAAAGCTCTGGGAGATTTCAAAAAGAATTCAAGCTGGATCAACAACTGCCTCAGGCAAGGTAAGAAAAAGCAAACAAGTCTATTTGATTCAGATGGAGGTGGATACTTATATGAGAACGATATTCCGAATGAGTGAAGATGCCGAGGATTATCCTTTCCGTGTGAAGCCTGGACTTTGGGATAAACATGTAGTGACTCCTTGGAGAAAGTGGAGGAATGGTATTACTTAAGTCTAAAAATGGCTGATAGCACTTGGAATAAAATTAAGTCGTGGACTGAAAAAACTTTTGATAAAGGAGTTGACCTTATTAAGAATTATGAGCAACCTGATTTGGAGAAAAATGTGCAGGTTTTGTATAATAATCGTCAGAAAGAAGACGGAAAATTTCGCATTCCTATGCCAAGTTATAAAGAGGGCGGGAGAGTGAATTTTAAAAAGCCAGATCCAAGTAAAACTATTGTATATTCGAGCTTGATGAAGCCGAATAAGTTGGCTGTGTTTCTTTTTAAATCTAATGTTAATTCACTAAAAGCAAAAAGGGAGAGAGCTAGAAGGGCTACTAAGGCCGCTAGAAAGTGGGCAATAAAAAGCTTATCAAGATATTCTCGTAATGCAAAAATGGCTAAACAAGTGAAGACTATGAGGGCTACACATAAGTTATGTTTAGATGAAGGTATGTACAGTGCAAAAAGTGATCGTGCTGTTCGAGTTAAAGCTAGAATTGCTAGATTGAACAGGGGGGTAAAGTCTACTAATGAAAATGATTATCTTTCACGAAGATTTAGAGATCCGTTTACGCGTAAAAAAAGGCCCGAGGAGAGTGTTCTTGATTTCTTGGATTTCATGGACGAAAAATACATAGCTCCTGCAACACTCGCAATTAGAGCGAATAGACATTGGAGAGATAAGTCTAAAAAATAATAATAAAAATAAAATAAAATGACCCCCGAAAAATCTAACAATCTGGAAAATGAGCTGCAGAGAGTGGCTCCAGAAAAAGCAGCAGATATTGCTGCGAAATATCGTTCTGTGAGAAAACAGCTTAGTGACAAGAGTGGTAATACTTTGGCAAAGGATGCTGGAAATCACTTGGATTCTGTGGTGAGTAATATTGAAAATGCCGGTAATGACGAGGAAAAAAGACAATTTATTGAAGATTTGGATCAGGAACTGGATTTGATGAGTGAGTCTTTGTCCGAAAGTGCTGAGGCTATTGATAGTGTTTTTAAGGGCCTTGATGCTTTTGTGGGGAGATATGGGATGAATTTGAGTGCATCGTTTAGGACAAGATATGAAAATTTTGGCTCAATTATTGATGAAGATAAGTTAGCGCTCAAAGGTATAGAAAGCGCTACTGTTAAGATTGATGAGGCAATTGGATCCAATGATTATATTGGTGATGCTTTCAGGGAGAATTCTAGGCTATTTATTTCAGCAATGAATATGTATGCCAGGGCTGATGTTGCTAGTGGCGAGCAGAAGATAAACAGACTTCTGGCCGTACTAGAATTGAGTGATAATGCTCATAAATTTGGTGAAAAAATTGATATTGATGGATTAAGCTCTAAGCAGATCTCTGCTCTGTATATGACACTGAATGTTAGAGGTAAAATAAAAAAAGGTACCGAAGCAATTTTGACCCTAAAGAAAACTCCAGCGTTCGCAACTATTGCCCAGAAGATGGCTCCATCAGAGCTTTTGTCTGTTTTGGCTTCTAATGCAATGTTGATTGTAGAAGGTGGTGAAAAGGGTGAGGAGATTGCGAAGCAAAGACTTTTTGTCGAAAGTTCTATTATTGTTCAGAAAGAAGAATATGCTGGAAAACTAGACAGTGCAAGAAATAGTGCTGGGAAGATTAGAGAGAAATTAAGAAATTTCTATGAAAAAAGAGCCGCGGCTATCTCGAAAATTAGCGATCTAAAAGCGGCCGTAGAGAAAGGTGAAAATATTAGCTGGATTCATGGCCTTATCGACCCTGAGTCAATGAAGCAGCTTGAAAACGCTAATAATGCTAAAGAAAAACTGATAACACTTCAAAATTTGGGGGCAAACTATCTGGATTCGCTTGGATTGGATGAGGTGGGTGAAAAATGTGTAACTTTAAGGCACAAATTTTCGGTTCAAAGTACTAAAATTGTTAAATTTGCTTATAAGCTTCAGATTACTGAGTTACGTAGGGGTATGGCTTTTGACCACATGGCCTCCGACGATTTTAAGTTTGGGGTTCCTGAGGGCAAATGGGGTGTAAGAGATGTCTTGGATATGACTGATAACAAAGTAGTGTCAGCTGCTAAGAAGCATCCTGCATACTCACAGATTATTGTTGGTATTGAATCTCTCATGTCTCAGCATCGTCAAGGTCGGCACGAGTCTAAGCAATTGAAGAATCTAAGAGCGAGTGACAAAGATAGACGGTTGTATGCCAAATATATGAGGGGGCAGTTGGATGATGAGACTTTACCCCTTATTCAGGAGAGAAATATGACTCAGAAAGAGTTCCACTCTGCTGAAAAAGCTAAAATTGACGTCAGTTTAAAACGAGAGTTGGACTACTTTGACAATATTGGATTTGCCGATTTTGCCAACGTTCCCAGTGCTCAACGGGACTTAGTTGGAAATAGATTAATAGGTATTACTGCGCTGCTAAAAGGTAAACATAAATTACTTTATAAGATGAAGGACAATTTATTGATCCTTCGTGCGCTTGGAAAAGATACTTCAATTTGGACACATCACATACAGGAGTTACAAAGTGAAATAACACAGGTTGTTGCTAAATCTAATGAGATTGCGGACTTCTTAAGGGGAGATACAGCGCATATTGCATGGAATGAAGCGATTGATTTTGTAAGAATTACAGATCATGACACGGTTGCTATCTTGCCTGACATGGCCCCTATTGTTGGGACAGAGCTATACGCTCAAAAAGAAGAGATTGATAAATATATTGCTTACGGTAAAGGCGAAGTGAGACAAGTGGGCAAAATATCTCACGATCTTGGTGCTGGTTGGGCAAAAGATGTGGAAGATGGGCATAGATTTGATCCTCTGAAGAGAATGGATGACAATGCTGAGAAACTAAAACATGTAATTGGCGATAGTAAGCGTTTCCAAGGGCATCTTGAGTCGACTAAGGCGGTTCCTGTCGGCATGCTTGATGACTCCGAGTATTATGACGAAAATCCAAGTCTTAAACGCTACAAAGATATTCGTATCAAAGCTATAAATGGTGAAATTGCTAGGATTGATCAGGCACTTGCTACAATGTTTAATGATAAACTTTATGAAAAGCTTGGTAATTTCCGGAAAGAAGTAATATCACGAAGGCATAGAAAGGTGAATGAAACTTTTGGTAACTTAGCTATATTTGTAGTCTCTGTGATTTTGATTTATGGAGTAATGGCTGGAGCAATAGGGGCTGCTAGTAGAGCAGGAATGAGCGCTTTTTGGGCGGAGACTACAGGTATTGCCTTGGCATCTACCTTCACTCCCGTAGCTCCACGTGGCGTGATGGCGTTGATGAATATGACTGGATTGACTGGTTATGATGTGAAATGGGATGCTGGTCAGATGGGCAAAGAGGCTCTGATGGCTTTTGTAACTATGCGTACAGTTATGACTCTCGCAAGAACTGCTACAAATGTAAAAATAGGCAAGACGATGGCTCACGGTCTACCGAAAGATATTGCTACTAAATTTGCTCACTCTCAGCTTTCAGAGTTTGCTAAAATGGCTAACCCTGCACTTTGGGTCCGTGGAAATGCTGGCGCTTCTGTTGCGGCCATAGAAGGGGCGAAGGGCGTGGCTGCTAGAGGAGGATGGGAATTGATGCAAGAGATTGGCGAAGGTGCTGCGGGTGCGCTTGGCGGACATGCAGGTGAAATTCTTGCTGCTGTTGCTAATTCCTTGGATGGTGTAAATATCAATGTAGACAGGTCTCTTATCATGGATGCTTCTGCGCTGGGTATAGGTATTGATATGGACGGTAATTTCAGATACAGCGGAAATGCTGAGGAAGTTGTTGCCGGTTTGGAGGCAAGAACTGGCGCGGATCATGACACAATTTTTGAATCGGAGATTATACAGGATGAACATGGTAATGAGCATATAATTCTTGGATTCAAAAACAAAGGAGGTGAAGTTGTGAAGAGTGTTCCAATCCTCGCTACTAATCCTGAGCTACAGGCTGCAGAAGATTTGGTTTTAGGAATAGATCAGGAATTTGAAATTGAATTTGATACAAATGGGGATAGGGTCATCGATGGTGTACGTAATTTTGTTGAAATCGAGGCAAGGTATGCGGAAGCTGGATTTATTGTTAACTCTATGATGAATGGGAAGCTACGTGTGACCAGTGCTGATGGTGAAATTGTTGCAAAGTATAAAATTGATGGTGAATCTCTAGCTCAGTTTCAAGAGGCAGTGAACATGGATGAAACGGCTGTGTTGGCCCTGAAAGGTCGCCTAATAGATTTTGATAATGCTGCTGGTGATCTGGCGGACGTACTGACAATGCAGTTGAAAATATGTCTGCTGCACAAAAGATGAGAGTCTATACAAGAGCTGCTTTGTTGATAGGTGCCTACGTCACTCTTACGGGATTTACAGGTGGTGGCATTATCGACGGAATTCTCGGACATGGAGCGGCAGTTGTGGATATTGTGGGGGGTACTCTTGGATTTGCTACTAAAAGTATGTCTGTTATGGCTTATGCTTCTGTATATGGTTTTGTGAATACGGCTTATGTTGGGCTGATTGGCGCTGGGATTAACTATGCATATGTGGGCGTTAGGAGATTGACAAGAAAAGTTAGACATACTTGGGCGATGGTAGATGGACATCCTGTACCTGCTACGCTTGAGCAAGTTGGTGATCTTACTACTGACGTCTCGACTCATAGAGATGTCAGTGCTCAAAATCTGATGCTAGACGATAAGCTAGATACTTTGCTTTCATCTCTTGAAGGGAAAGATGCCAAGTATGCGGTCCAATTGGCTAAGAAATTTAAGGGAGAGCAGTTTGCTAAAAATCTAAAGAGAGCTATAGAGATATCTAAGAAGAGTGATCCTACTGATGCTGAGCTTACAGAACTTGGATTAAAATTAAAATTTTTGGCGAAGAAGTTGAAGACATCGGATATCAAGATGATCGCGGGTCATATTGGAGGGGTAACTGTACTATATGGTGGGCCTGCGATGATTTTCTTGCTAATCATGATGGTTCTTAGTGGATGGAGTGAGGCTGAGGATCGATTTGAGAAAGTTAAGGATGAAACGATTTCGGATGATGATGATGATGATTCGGACAGTGATTCTGACAGTGATTCTGACAGTAATTCGGACAGTGGAGGTGGTGCTGTATTTGATGATAGGGATTTGGATGACGATGATTTGGACAGTGATTCGGACAGTGATTCTGACAGTGATTCTGACAGTAATTCGGACAGTGATTCGGATGAAGCGGATGACTATGTCCCAGTCAATGATAAGGATAAGTACTAAATAAACTAATATGAACTTCTCACTATTATCAACTCTGACTTCCCCACTAAAGGCGCTTGGCGCTCTGTCTTCTGCTGCTAAGGAGGCTTGGGGGGCAAAGGACAAAGGATTCACTGAGAAAGTGATGATATTTTTTAGTACTTTCAAAAAGGAAATGGGGCTTATTTCTAAGGAAAAGGCCAATGCTACCAAGGAAACTAATGCGGCTGTAGGCAAATCGGTTGAAGAAACAATCGAGGATGCCAAAGAGGCTTTTGGACTTGAAAAAAGTGTGCAGGGTGAGAAGAGGGATGAGATTGATAAACTTTTGTCGATGGTGGTCAGGAGTGAAAAAAGTCTCGATACTAAACATCAGGGCTATGCGGTGACCGGATGGAAAAAACTGGAAGAGCAAAAAGATGGCAAAAGTCCGGACGTTATGACTGTGGACGAAGCCACTACTATTTCGGCCATTGGATTGATGACACTTTCCAAGCCAAAAAATGATGGTAGATACAAAACTGAGGCGGATTATAAGAAATATTTCAAAGAGCTTTACAGTACTTCAGATAAATCGAAACTACCGATGAAGAAACTACTTTCGATGGGGACTTTTGAAGTTTTCAAGATTCCATTGGGATGGCTACATCCGATCAATTCAGGGAAATTGTATCTGAAGTTACCGATTGATGCCGGAGATATTGATGTTTTATCTAGTTTCAAGGACAAGAATATGGAAAATGAAAAAAAAGTAATTGATTCTCTACATAATAAAGTTTTTCCACATACTGATCGTTCTAAGATCAAAGCTGTTGTAAAAATTATTCACGATTTGGTTAGCGGCAAAAAGAAACGTCTGAAACCTGAGGATTTGGCGACTATTGTATTTAATATTGATGTGAAGGATCTTGATTCTTTGGCAAAAAAGCTACTTTCATAACCTTTCTCTATGAGTAAAATAGATAGAAAGTTGATGGAAAAGTCGGTTTTGGCGATGCTAAAAAAGTCTACAATTTCTGATCACAACAAATACATGACTCGCATGCTTTTGCCTGTAATGAGCGCTAAAAACGTTACGAACACCTATAACGCTCTCCGTACTGAAGCTGATAAAATGGGTAAATTTGAGCAAAAAGAAAAACGAGTTACGCTCAAATACAAGGTAATGGTGGATAGCCTGGCCTCAAAGAAGGCTAGAAAGTAGTGTTTTGTGGTGCTTAGTGTATGATAATCTCCTTATTTGCTACGCTAAGGTATTTTTCATATTACTAATCGAAATATAATGCCAACACTATCACAATCAGTAAGTCTCGAAGTACTACTCAATGACGATGAATTGTTTAATCCAGATGAACTAAGGGGTGTGGATTACACTGTAGATGGGGAGACTGAAGGTTATCGTGAAATGCTTATGCGTTCTGCGGAAATGGGAGTGATTCGTGCCGGAGATTTTGTTTTGGATGAAGCGGGTAATCTTGATGTTGAGTCCCTCAAGGCCGTGGGGTCTGAGCTGAAAAGTATGGGGAGAAATGTAGAAAAAATGGAGGAAATTGCAATGAGAGCTGAACGTGATGGCTTGTTGTCGGATAATGATCGTATGGAATTTGGAATATGTGCTGCGGCCGGCGCTTTTGCAGTGACAGCATTGATGCCCGCAGTGGCATTAGCAGGTGATTCTAAAACTGTTTCTGGGTGGGTCGATGTAGGAGTCAAATATGGCTCTGATGTGGCCAAATCTGCTGAAAATGTCGCTAGATTGGAGATGGAAAGTTTTAGTGCTCTCAGCTATGCCGCCACATATTTGCTATCTAATGGTTTATTGTTCCTAGCTGCTGTTGGGGTGGCACATTATGGATATGTTGGTGTCCGCAATTTATCAAGACATATGAAGCATAAACGGGATGCGGATAGTAAACTTGGCTCCAGGGAAGGAACTGTGCCTTATCTTCTACAGGAAGGTAGTGACGTTGCTTCTCAACTTCAGGATTCTTCTAATACTAAATTGGTCAATGATGGCTCTAACATTGATACAGTATTAACCAATTTAAGTGTTGAGATTGAAAGCCTTGAGGCTTACTCGACTGATGTATTGGGGAAAATTAAATCTCGCAAACTACAAAACTCCTTGATGGCTCTAGTAAATCATTATAATGAAGGCCCCCTGCTTACTGATGAGGCTATCTCAACTCATTCATCTATTTTGAGAAGGGAACTAACTAAACTTAGGACAAGGCCAGTGAGTGTAAAAGGACTTCCTGGAAAAATCCTGCTGCCTTTCATACTGCTTGTACTGTCTTTGATTGGTGTAGCTGGTTATTCGCAGGGATTGGCTATGAAAGCCAATCTTGAAAGGGATGTGACTGAGAAGGTTGGGGGAGGGGTTGGTGAGGCGGGAGATAGTGGTGAGGAGATTTCTATTGAAAACCCTACTATACCTCAGCCCAAGACTGAACCTGAAAACGCTTGGATTTTTGAGAATAGAGAGATTGATACTACTGGTAAGATAAGGATTATAACTAAGAGGGATGCACAGGGAAAAGGGATTAAACACACAAAGTGGATGTCGCCAGGAATGTTTAATGAGGTGGTTTATCAGCACAATATAAATGTGATTAACAAAAAAATGGTTCCGTTTACTAGTATTAAAGTGCAGTACGAGCGGCAACTCAATGTTGTTCGTGCTCAGCTTTCTAAGCAGGATAAAGAATATGGGGACTCCAATACGAATAGGGATTCTATCATGGCGAGCGTAAAGGAAAGGTGGGAAAATTATGAAGATGAATATAGGAATAGCAAACATTTGCCTTCTGCAAAACGTGAGCGTGATTCAATTGTTGCACTTCAACGCACCATCCCCGAGCTAAAGGAACTGAATGATTGCTATGTATATAAATTTGATGCTGAGAACCCCATCTATGAAGCTACTTACGACCTTAGCACTGTAATTTCTAAAACTATGAGTGGGCAGCCCGTGAAGGCCGATACTAAAAAGTATAACGGGGATTTAAGGGCGCTGGTGACACACTATGAGGATAAAATTGAGGAGATTACGGGTGGAATTATCAGTAAAGGCTACCTCGGTAAACTTGATTATCGATTAGGAGCTAACCGGGAGTGGCTTAAGGAGTCACTGGCTAAACGGAATGCAGCTGCCAGAAAGAAATAACAATGATTGATATGCACCTGTAAGACCTTACGTGTCCAGATACTTTGGCATATTACGTTGACCTCCTGCGCTATAAGTACTTGACTAATGGCTTATTCCCTATATAATAAGTTACTTTTTCCTACTTAACCAAATACACTATGTCCATGGCAGAAGTATCACAATTAGGAAGTCCAGAAGTGGTTGATCTAAATGATCCTTTGATTAATCCAGTTGAGCTAGAAGGTGTGGATTACACTGTAGATGAAGGTTATAATGAGATGATGGCGCTAAGGGCTGAGCAAGGAATCGTGAAATCGAGTGATTTTGTAGATCAAGCTCCCCTATTTGATGCAGAGGAGGTTAGAAATTATAGAAGAGCGTTGGAGAACTTGCAGAATGATGCTGCTACTTTGATGGAACTTGCTAAAAGTGCTGAGTCTGGAGAAGAATTAAGTACGCTAGATCGTGTACTTTTTGCTAATACTTTGAATAAAGCTGTTTTTTCTTTTGCACTATTGATGCCTGCGCTTGCGACAGCTAGCGATGGTACAACTGGGATTGGATTTATCGATAAAATTATTGCCTACGGTGATTCGACTGTACAAGTGACAGGAGATGTAATGGGATTTGCTGTTGAGTCTATGTCTTCATTGGCTTACGGTCTGACTTACTTCGTGACCTATTCTTCGTCTATTTTGGCAACACTTGGTGTTGTGCACTATGGATACAGAGGGGGAAGAGGTTTGACTCGATATATTAGGCATAATCGAAGATTGGGAGATGGACTTCGTGATAATGAAGGAAGTATTCCCCATACACTGACAGAGGGGCAATCTGTCGCCTCTGATCTACAAAATGAGACCCATACAAATGCTAACGGGGTGGCGATAGAAACTACGCTAACAGCTTTGGCTCGAAAACTATCGAGGAATGAAAATTATGCTGTTGATGTTTTGAGACAAGTTTCTTCACCAGCTTTTGCTAGTGCTCTAACTGCTCTTATCAAACATTTTAGTGGAGAGACAATTTTGCCTAACCCTATTCAGGTAAATAAACATGCGAATGTTGTGAGAAGAGAGTTAGCTAAAGTTGATACTCGTCCTGTTGAAGTTCGTGGGGTTCCAGGAATGATTGTCGCACCGATTGTCATAACTATTATGATCTTTACAGGTGCTATCAGTTTCGTTGCCGGCCAAGCTAAGTACGCGGATGTTTTGGGCAAAGCAAAGGCTACACATGTGGACGGAAAAACTGATACAACAAGTGACAGTGCTGATGATGTGGAAGTGGATGATGCCCCAACTTTCAGGGATTCATCTTTGGATGATATGATTGAAGATGATTATAATGATGATGAAGAAAGTGAAAGTGAGAGTGAAAGCGAGAGTGAGAGCGAGAGTGAGAGCGATGAATATTATGAGTAGTCGGATTCATTTCACCTTGCTTTTTCGCGAAAAACAAGTAGAATTCGTTTGTTAGCAGTTTACTCTGCCAGCTAAACTTGAGAGATTAGGATATTAAGGCTTGTGGCTTTTCCTAGGGCGTTTGTACTCCTAGTACTTACAAGGTCCCTCCCCCAAGTGGGGAGGGCTTTTTAAATAATAGTGCTAAGTTGCTGTTGTTTTTTGAGAGCTGTTTGGGTAATATTCTGCTTGCAAATATATGCACAAACATGGTGGGTGTAGCTCAGTCGGTTAGAGCATCTGGTTGTGGTCCAGAGGGTCGAGGGTTCGAATCCCTTCACTCACCCCATGAATTATTCTTCATGATAATCCCTCATCATTTCGCTGAGATGGGTGCCTTTTTGGGATAGAGTTTTGTAAGTCCCCTCCTCTACGATTTCACCTTTGCTGAAGATGTAGATGTAATCGAAAAGATTTAGTAAGTGCAGTCTGTGGATGCTGGAGACTAGGCACTTGTCTTTGAATTTGGCGAAAAGGTTCTTGTGAATTTTTAGTTCGTTGCGGCTGTCGACACTACTGGTTGGTTCGTCCAACAAGACTATTGTAGAATCTTCTGCAGCGAAGATTCCGCGGGCGAGGGCCAGTCTTTGTTTTTCACCACCAG
>JAESSS010000002.1 GCA_016763975.1 Candidatus Altimarinota bacterium | reverse complement strand
TTGCCTTCAAAAACTCCAGAAAGTATTTCCACCTTGTCCGCTTCGATGCGGGGAGTGGATATTTTGGAGAGTGGTTGGGGTTTGCGTCGGTTTACTTCTTTTTGAATGTCTTTTTCTGTGAGAGGAATGTTTGGAGGGCAGCCATCAATTACAACGCCGAGGGCGATGCCGTGTGATTCTCCCCATGTAGTTACCTGAAAATTTGTACCTATTGTGCTTCCTGACATATATTAAATATATATAAGAAAAGCCCTATTGTGTAGGGCTTTTGAGTTTCTTGATTTTTGGGATCGCTTTGCGATGTTATGCTTCTGGTGTTTCGTCACTTTCAGAAGGTGCTTCGCTTTGCTCAGCACTGTTGTCAGCTGCTACGATTTCTTCAGCTTCTTCTTTAGCTTCCTCTAGTTCTTCTTTTTCAACTTCCATTACTTCTTCAGCTTTCTTTGTTTTTTGAGCTTTTTCTTCAACTTTTTCAAATTTTTCTTCTAGTTTTTCCACTACTGCTTCTTTTGCAGCTTTGCTTTGTTCAGCTGGAGTTTCTTCTTCGTCGTCGTCATCATCGTCGTCACCTTTTGCTTTTGCAGCATCGGCAGCAAGACGTTCTTCAGCTTTTTTACGTTTAGCCAAGAACTTCTCAACACGTCCTGCAGAATCGATAAGTTTTTGTTTACCTGTGTAGAAAGGGTGAGAGTCTGAACTGATTTCTACTTTGATTACATAATGATCTTCTCCGTTTATCTTTTCTGTTTCCTCGCTTTTAACAGTTGATTTTGTAATAAATCTAGCACCACTTGAGGTGTCTACAAAAACGACGTTGTACATTTCTGGGTGAATTCCTGTTTTCATGTTTCTCTAGGTGTTATTCTTACTTTTTAGCTGGGGCAATATACTTGAAAAAAAGTAGCATTGCAAGAAGAATTATTAGCAATGTTAAGCCCATTTGGCGGTATAGTTTAAGGTTCAAAACTGAGACCAAAAAGTCTTGGGTTGTGGTCTCTCCGGAATCATCCATTATGGTTAATGTAATGGCGTGTTTTCCTTTTTTGTCGAAGGTATGCCTGATGGAATTGCCTTCGCGAATTTCTTCACCGTCTATTTCCCATTGATATGAAACTATTTCTCCATCTTTGTCATATGAGGAGGATGCATCGAGTTCAAACTCTTCGTTGATTCCAAGAGTAGATCTTTTTTTCAGTAATTCTAAGATGGGACTTAGGTTGAGAGGGAATTCGTCGATTGAATCCTCTATTCCATCATTATCATCGTCGAGATCGGTGTTGTTGCCCAATCCGTCATTGTCTGTATCTATTGTTTCAAAGGGATTGAGTGGAAATGCATCAGTTCCGTCGTTGACTCCGTCTTCATCAGTGTCACTTAGTAGTGGATTTGTGCCTAAATTTTGTTCTTCGCTGTCAGAAATGCCGTCTCCATCGTCGTCAGTGTCGCTTGAGTCTCCAATTCCATCGTTGTCGGTGTCGATTGTTTCGTTGGGGTCTAGAGGGAGGTCGTCAAATTCATCGGGTACGCCATCATTATCATCGTCGAGATCGGTGTTGTTGCCTTCACCGTCGCCGTCAGTGTCGAATTGTTCATTTGCATTCAGTGGAAAGTGGTCTTCGTTGTCGGAAACACCATCTCCATCGTCGTCGTTGTCTTGGTCGTTTGGTATTCCGTCGTGGTCAGTGTCTTGGATGACGTAAATTTCTTTTACGGTCCAGTTGTTGTTAGGGTCGTCGATTGCTTCATCCCAAGGATAAATTTTCACTGAAATACGGTGATTTCCTGGGGAAAGTGGGGTCCAGTCTACAAAGACATCGTCAGTACTGTTTTTGAAGATTGATATTGCTTGGTCGGAACTTACTTGATTGTCATTATCAAAGAATCTTACTAGTCCAAGGAGGTCTTGATTACTTAGATTCGTAGCGGAAGAGTAAATTCTGATAGTTTGTCCTTCTAAGTAGTTCGTTGTAGAGAATCGAATATTGGTTTCACTGATGGATATATCTCCGGTAAAGGCAAATGCACTCATTGTTGTGAGTGCAAGTGTGCTGAGGAATGTGAGGAAGAGGGAGGTTTTTCTCATTTACTATTCGGATTTAATGAGTTCTGGTTGTTTATTATCTTTGTTTGTTTCGCTTTCAGTTTTTTCAGCTTCCAATAAGTCTTCTTCAATCTTTTTAATGAGTGAGATTGAGGCTACTTTGTCTTTTGGTCGTAGTCTCATTAGATATACTCCTTGAGTAGCGCGACCTTGAGTTGGGATATGTTCTGAGCTGAGGCGAATTACTTGTCCTGATTTTGAAATCATCATCAGGTCGAATTCTCCGTCATGTTCCATCACTTTGGCGCCGATAACTTGTCCGGTTTTTGTTGTGATATTGGCTGTTTTGACTCCTGTGCCTCCTCTAGATTGGAAACGGTAGTTTTGGATTTTTGTCATTTTGCCAAGTCCATTTTCCATTATTACAAGAAGTTGGTCTTTTTCAGGATCTTTGACGACATCCATTTCAACTACTTGATCGTCTCCTTTTAGTTTGATTCCTCGTACACCGATTGATGGGCGACCCATTGGACGGGCATCTTTTTCATTAAAACGGATACATTTACCGTTTTCTGTCACGATAATTACTTCGTTGTCTTTTGAACATTCTTTAACCCATTCTAGTGAATCACCGTCGCGTAGTTTGATGGCGATTAATCCACTTTTTCTAACGTTTTTAAAGTCTGCTACCGGAGTTTTCTTTACTGTTCCAGATCTTGTAGCCATGATTAGGCATTCTCCCGTAAATTGTTCGTTTGCGTTGAGGATGGACGTTACAACTTCGTCATCCTGTAGTTGTAGTAGGTTTACTACTGCTTGTCCTTTTGCTTGTCGAGAAGCCATTGGTATTTCATAAACCGGCAGTTTGAATACTCTTCCTTTGTTTGTGAAGTAGAGTAGTTCATCATGATTGTTTGTTGCTCGGATTAGTTTAATTTCGTCTTCGTCTTTTGTTTTACCGCCGATAATACCTTTGCCTCCACGGTTTTGGGCTTTGAATGTGGAAGGTGATAGTCGTTTGATGTAGTTTTCACGACTGAGCATTACGATCATTGCTTCGTTTGGAATTGTGTCTTTGCTTGAAATACTGTCGATTGCGTGTGGAATGATTTCTGTGCGACGTTCGTCTCCGTATTTTTCTTTAATTTCAGCTAGCTCTTCTTGCATGATTTTGAGGATGATAGCTTTGCTACCGAGAATTCCTTCAAGTTGTTGGATCAATGCAATTTTTTCCGCTAATTCAGTCTCAATCTTCTTTCTTTCCAAACCGGCAAGAGTTTGCAGGCGCATTTCTAGAATGGCTTTACCTTGTTCATCTGAAAGTTTGAATAGTTTGATCAGTTTTTGAAGGGCGTCGTCTCTGTCGGATGCCTTTTTGATTGTTTCGATAACTTTATCTATTTGGTCGAGTGCCAGCTTCAAACCTTCGAGAATATGGGCTCTAGCTTTTGCGATTCGTAGTTCGTATTCTGTTCTTCTGCGAATGACAATTTTGCGGTGAGAAATGAAGTGTTCCAGTACTTGTTTGATATCTAGTAGTTGTGGTTGTACTTCATCAACAAGAGCAATCATGTTCATGTTGAACGATGTTTGCAGTTGAGTGTATTTGAATAATTGGTTGAGGATTTTCTTTGGATAAGAGTCCTTTTTCAGTTCGATTACTACACGGATTCCATCTTTGTTTGATTCATCGCGGAGGTCGGTGATACCCATTACTTTTTTGTCGCGGACTAGATCGGCGATTTTTGTAATTAGGTTTGATTTATTTACTTGGTAAGGAATTTCGGTGACGATAATGGCGTATTTCCCACCTTTTCTATCTGTGATTTCTGTTTTTGCACGACAGACCATTCCGCCTCTTCCAGTCATGTAAGCATTTCGAATATCTTCAGTGTTGTAGATTTGTCCTCCTGTAGGGAAATCTGGTGCTTTGATGTGTTCCATTAATCCATCAATTGTAATTTCCGGGTTATTTGAAAGAGCCATGATTCCGTCGATGATTTCATTAAGGTTGTGTGGTGGAATAGAAGTGGCCATACCAACGGCAATACCGGTTGTTCCGTTTAGAAGAAGTTGGGGTAGTTTTGTTGGTAGCACTTTTGGTTCGAAGAATTTCCCATCGTAGTTGGGTCTAAAGTCGACGGTATCTTTTTCGATGTCCATCATCATTGTGTCTGTGATTTTCTCCATTTTGGCTTCGGTATAACGCATGGCAGCAGCAGAATCTCCGTCGATTGATCCGAAGTTTCCTTGTCCGCGAACCAGTTGGTAACGCATTGAGAATTCTTGGGCCATTCTTACCATTGAGTCGTAAACGGCAGTGTCACCATGTGGGTGGTATTTACCAAGTACTTCACCGACTACAGCTGCTGATTTTCTGAATGATGCGCTGGATCGGAGGCCGAGGTCGTTCATTGCGTACAAGATACGTCTGTGTACCGGTTTTAGTCCGTCTCTTACGTCTGGTAGGGCACGAGATACAATTACGCTCATGGCGTATTCCAGGTAGGAATTTTCCATTTCGTCGCAAATGTTTGCATTTGTGATTCCTTTGTTTTTGTCTGATTCAAACATTTCGAGGTTTTCTTCTTTTTTAGCTTCTTCCTTTTTTGGTTCTTCTTCTGAGTCTTTGTTTGGTTCTTTTTTAGCCATATTGAAAAATTAGGTCTTTTATTTACTTTTGTGCGCTGATATTAACATAAGCAGTGCTTATTTCTAAAGTTAATTTGAGTGTATTTGTAGGCTCAAGGCTTGACAAGTTGACCTGAAAATGCTTTAATTCAAGTCTTGTAATAAAATACTATGGCTTTGGAAAGAGTAATAACTGCGGCAAAAGGGCTTTCTGCTGATGTTAAGCAGGGGTTTAATGATCAAAGGGCGATTGTGGCAGGTCGCGTTAGGGAGGCTTTTGAGCGTGTAGAGGCTGAGGGTTTTGATCCTGGTGCTGTGCGTGATGAAATTAATAATGCTGCGAAATATATAAGTGATCTTGCCAAAGTTGTTTTGACGCCTGTTTCGACGCTTGAGGATTTGAAGAGGGTTTTTGTGGATGCTTTAACGGGTTTGTTGAATCAAGGTTGGATTTTGGATTATTTGGAAAGTGAAGCGTTTAGAAGGAGTTTGTTTGAGGGGGATGATCGTCGTGAATCGAATTACGAAAAGAAGAAAAGTTGTATGGTTTTTTTTGATTTGGATCGTTTTGGTGTAGTTAACGAGGCTATTGGTCCTGTGGGTGGAGATAATGTTTTGAAGTTGTTTTCTGAAAGAATGAAAGAGCTTTTCCGTGATTCGGATATTCTTACTCGTTTTGGTGGAGAGGAGTTTATGGTTATTTTGCCTGGTATGACTTTGAAATTGGGAGATTCTTTTTCTGAGGCTGGAGCTTGTGTGGTGAATAGGGTTTTAGAGGACTTGGGTGTATATTTTGGCTTAGTTGAGGGGGAAATGGCAGTTTTTACTGAAGAGGGTTTGGCTGGTAGAAATGTTGTGGATATGTCCGATATTACAGAGTTGGATAAAGCAATTGCTGGTGATCAGGTTATTAGATTGATAGAGGAGGGGAATGTTATGAGAGTTACTTTTTCGGCTGGGGTGTCCGAACTTTCTTTGAAAAAAATATTGAAAGATCGTTCTACTGGTCCGACAGTTGAGGCGGTAGGAGATTTAGCGAAATTTGCGAAGCATAATGGTCGTAATGGTGTTGCTTATGAATGTGATGGTGAGGCTGTTGTTTATGAGAAATCTTCGTCTAGGACTTGAAAAAAAGCTCTATTTTTGGTAGAATAATAGGAATTTATTAAGTTTCTATATTGGATCAAAAAACAAATATAGCGGTAGGTGATAGGCAGGCACAGTCTGCGAAGGTTTTTTCTGCAACAGCTCCACAAGCAGTGGCGGAAACTCCGGATTGGATGAAGCAGTCTAGTGAGGCTGTGGCCAGTGACAAAATTGCTCCTGTTGAGGAGGCTTTGCCTAACTTTAAAGCTGAAAAGCCAAGTGCTGCGGATTTGGGTATTGATCCTGCTTCGAATGTGAAACTTGAGCCTAGTTGGGACCTTGTGAAAAAGGCGGATCAAGATGCTGCTGAAAAGCTTCGTGCTGCTGGTTTTGACCCGAATACAGGGCGAATGTCTGCAGAACCACTTACTAGTACTGGTAATGTGCCGATTGTTGGTGCTCCGGTGATGAAAGTTGCTGAGCCAGTGAAAAAGGAAGGTTTTTTCGATAAAATTAAAGGATTTTTTTGGAAAAAGAAAAAGGTTGAAGGTGTGGAAAGTGCGCCAGTCAAAGCTGATTTAAAGATTAGTGCTGATGAAAAGAAACAATTTATGGAAGCTGAGAAGATTTATCAGGAAGGTATTGCTTCAATTAAAGATTTGATTGCACCATCTGCGATGGAGGTTATGTATGACCATGTTCAAATTGATGGAGTTTTTGCTCGTTCTTTTTATATCTTTTCTTATCCACGTTATTTGGAAGCGAATTGGCTTTCTCCTGTGGTTAATTTTGATGTAACAATGGATATTTCACAATTTATTTATCCTGTGGAATCTGGGGCGATTATGAAAACATTAAAGAAAAAGGTGGCTCAAATGCAATCCAGTATGCGTATCTATGCAGAAAAGGGGCAGGTTCGTGATCCGGCTTTGGAAACTGCTTTGGAAGATGCTGAACAGTTGAGAACTGAGATTCAGAGAGGGCAAGAAAAATTATTTCAATTTGCACTTTATTTTACTGTTTATTCTGAAGATGAGAAAAAACTGGAGAAAGTTGCGAAACAGTTGGAGAGTTTGTTGGCTGGTAAATTAGTAATGACCAAAAGGGCTCAGCTTCGTTCTGAACAAGCCTTTAATTCAACTATTCCTCTTGCTTTGGATGAGTTGTATGCGGTTCACAATATGAATACTGGTCCACTTTCAACTACATTTCCATTTACTTCCTCAGATCTAACTTCTGATAAAGGGATTTTGTATGGGCTTAATCGTCATAATGATTCTTTGATTATTTTTGATCGTTTTGCTTTGGCTAATGCCAATTCTGTAGTGTTTGCTACATCTGGTGCTGGTAAATCTTATGCTGTGAAATTGGAGATTTTGCGTTTGATGATGTTGGGTACTGATGTGATTGTTATAGATCCGGAAAATGAGTATGAGTCTCTGGCTAATATGGTGGGAGGTTCTTATTTGAAACTTAGTTTGAATAGTGACAGGCGTATTAATCCTTTTGATTTACCTAAGCCTATTGAAGGCGATGAGGTGGCTCCTGGGGATCTTTTGCGTTCTAATGTGATCTCTTTGCAAGGGCTTCTTAAATTGATGTTAGGAGGCGTTTCTGCAGCCGAGGAGGGTATTCTGGATAAGGCTTTGTATGATGTTTATGCTTTGAAGGGCATTACAATGGAAATTGTCGATCCTTCACAGTATGAACCTCCAACAATGGAGGATTTGCAACAGATCTTGAATTCGACTGAAGGGGCCGTCGAGTTGGTACAGAAGTTATCGAAGTATACGACAGGTTCTTATGCGGGAATCTTTAATAAACAGACAAATGTTGATCTTAGTTCTGGAATGATGGTTTTCTGTATTCGTGATTTGGAAGATGCGTTGAGGCCGATTGCGATGCATATTATTTTGAATTATATTTGGGCTCAGGTTAGATCTGAGTTAAAGAAAAGGATTCTTGTGGTGGATGAGGCCTGGACAATGATGCAGCATGAAGATTCAGCTAAATTCTTATTTGGTTTGGTGAAACGTGCGAGAAAGTATTATCTGGGTGTGACAACAATTACTCAGGATGTAGATGATTTTATGAAGAGTGATTATGGTCGACCGATTGTGACTAATTCTTCAATGCAAATTCTTTTGAAACAAGCGCCGTCTTCTGTGGAAGTATTGGCGAAAACTTTTAATCTTACTGAGGGAGAAAAATACGTTTTATTGAATTCTGGTGTTGGGCAAGGTTTGTTCTTTGCCGGAGCCAAACATGTGGCGATTCAAATTATTGCTTCATATACTGAAGATAAAATTGTTACTACAAATCCAGAAGAGCTGTTGGCAGCGCAAGGTGAGACCGTTGTGGAAGAAGCTTAACGGAATTGTTCTTGTGCCTTGAGGAGTTGTTCGTCTTTTATGGTGCTTTCAATGTCGCCAAAGATGATGTCGGGAGTGACGCCGATGCTATTTATGCTGCGTCCGTCTCTGGTTAGCCATTTGGATATGGTCAGTTTGAGTAGGGAGTTGTCGTCGAATACTTCTACTTCTTGTACTGTTCCTTTTCCAAAGGTTGTTTGTCCGAGGATGGTTGAAGTGTTGAGGTCTTGAAGGGTTCCTGCGACTATTTCTGAGGCTGAGGCGGAGCCTTCGTTGACGAGGATGACGGATTGATAGTCTTTTATGAGACCATTGCCGCTGGTGTTTATATTTTCTAGTTTGTTGTTTGAGTATTCGAGAATTACTCCGGGAACGATGAGTTCAGTAAATTCACCGATTATATTAACGGCAATTAACATGATTCCTCCTGGGTTGTTGCGTAGATCGATGATAAATCCTCGTACGTCTTCTGCGATTAATGCTTCTGCGGCTTTGAGGAAGTCGACATAAGTGTTTTCGCTGAAGAGTGAGATGTCGATGTAACCTAGTTTTGTTCCAAGGCTGTTGGTTTGTACTTCGTAGGTGACGGTTGTTGTGCTGATTTCGGCTCTGGTAATGGTGAAATTTAGTATTGAGCTGTCTCGTACTATTTCCAGTTTCACATCTGTTCCGGCTGGGCCTTTGATTTTGGCAGTAGCTTCTTGGAGGTTTAGGCCTGCGATTTCTTGATCATCTACTTTTGTGATGATGTCTCCACTTTTTAGCCCGGCTTCTTCTGCCGGAGAGTTTTTCATTGGTGCAATGATTGTTACTTGTTCTTCGATCATTTCTACTACCATGCCTAATCCTTGATAATTGCCGTTGATTGAGTTCAATAGGTTTTCAGCGTCGAGTGGTGTTTGAAAAGCACTGTATTTGTCGCCGAGTGCGTCGACGAGGCCTTCGATGGCGCTGTATATTAGTTCTTGTTCGCCAATTTCTGAATTTTTGGGATAGTCTTCTTTGATTTTGGTCCAGGTTGTGAGTAATGAGTCGAATCCGGGATGTTGGATTAGGGTGTTTTCTGTTTTGGTGAATTCGTTTGAGCTGTTGCTGGTGTTTTGGATTTCGATAATGATTTCGCTTGTGGGGATATGGTTGTTTATTTTTAGGATGTAGTCGGCTATTTCTCCTCTTGTTGGGCGTTTTGCCATTTTGAAAAGTGTGGCTTTGTCTTCGAAGATAAATAGTTGTGCTGCTTTTTGGGCGATTGGGGCTAATTTTGAAGTGGGGGATAGGTCTATGAAGATGTAATTTTCTTTGTCAAAAAATGTATCTGTGCCGATCCCTAGACTTGAGAAAAGGGTTTTGAGGGCTTGGCCTTTTGTTACTTGTAGGTTGGGGTTGAATTGTGGCTTGGCTCCTTGTGCTTGAGTGAGGTGAAAGTTGAGGGCGCTTTGTAGGATGGGGGCATAGGGGGCGTCGTTTTCTGTGTTGGTGTAAGGGAGGTTTATTTCGCTTGTTAGCGGTGTGCGGGTAAAGGCAAAGATCATTTCATAAAGATCGATGAAGTTTGCTTTTTTGTCTGGATCGAAGCTATTTGAGGCGTATTCGGGAAGGCGATTTAATCGCTGTAGTGCGTTGATTGCATAGTAGTATTCGTGTTCTTCGGGTACGTCGTTGTATAAAGCAAAAGCAGTTTGGCTGCTAAGGGTTAAGGCGATTATGAGGATGAGAAATTTTTTCATTGAGGCTATTCTATGCTATTTTGCTGTGTAAGTTTATTGACGCGAACACGCTTTAATGCTATAATATCTTTGAGACTTAAAAAACAAATATGAAAAAACAAAATTTTTTACAAAAGACTTCGTTTTGGTATTTCGTTTCAGGTTTTGCGTTGGGAATGATGGTTTTGATGGTTGTTAGTGCCTCAAATTCCAGTTTACTTGATGTTCAAACAAAGGTGATTGATGGTGGTAGTAGAAATTCTCAAGAACAAATTCAGTTTATGAATAATCCAAGTGGTGATTATTATATTGCGCCACAAAGAAATGGCTCATTTAGAGTTTTTCACCAAAGTGGTGAGTATGATGTGGTTTCTAGTCCACGTGGCACTCATTCAGTGAAGAAAAGTGCTAATGGTTCACACGTGGTTTATCCAGTTCCTCAAGGTGGATATGTTTTGTATCCAACTCCTCAAGGAGGTTAGAGTTCAACCAAGAATGTTTGAATGATTTTTCTCTTTCTGTCCATTTCAGCCTGTAACACTTCGTTGTCTGTTGCTGGAAGTTTATTTAAGTGTGTAAGTGCTTTTTGTAGTGCTGGTGGGCTTACAAGTGGGCAATGTGGTATTTGAATATTTGATTCGTGTTCTTGGTTTAGTTTTTGGGCTAAGCTTAGTATTGGTGCGCAATTTAGCATGTAGTAACAGTGTACTGGGTTTTGTACCCATGGTGCGAAGTAAGGGTCTTCGCTGAGGAAGGTGATGTCTTGTTCGACCATTTCTTTTACTCTTTTTATGAGGGAATTTCTTGTTGATTCGTCTGTGAGGTCTCTGTCTATTCCTAATCCAATTTCTTCTGCTAGTGCGCCAATTCTATCGGCTCGGATTGCAACTTGTTGGATGTCTTTCTTTGAGATGTGGTGTAGAGGGACAAATGCTTCTTTTAGTAGGGCTAAGCTGTTTTGAAGGATTAGTTTTGATGTTTTTGTTCGTGGTAATGTCAGTCCCGGTGTTTCTTCTGTTGCGTGTTGTGCGATTTTGGTTTTGGCTTGGATTCTCATTTGTTTTCCGGCTAGACCAAGGGCACGTGATTGATCGTGTTCTGAGCCAAGTCTGCGGGCCATGCTGGCTGCTTCCATTAAAAGGTCGATTGATTCTTGGAATGGCATTTCTGGGTCTGATTCGTATCCGAGCATTCCGGCTATTTGGCCGCGTGCTTCTTTTAAAGATAGTAGGTCAAAAATAATGAAGCGGTTTTTGTCTTCTGAGATGATTTCTTCCAGTTCTTGCGCGTACTTTTGGGCTGCGAATAATTTGCTGTTTTGTTCCTCGTTTAATGCTCCAGGTTGAAAGTTTGCATCAGCGTCGAGAGTGCTGTCGAGTTGTGCGCGTACTTCTTCAAGTGGTCTACGGACTTTGACCATCACTAACATCGCAAAGGCTATTTTTTCTTCAAGACCTTGTTTTATCAAATTATTATATGTGTCTTCTGCAGATTGTTTTTCAAGGTCTTTTCTGCTGTGTTCTATCATTATTTTTTTTGCTCCGGGCTGTACTTTGTGGTTTGCAGCTTTCAGTAGTTTTTCTTCGCATTCTTGGTATTTTGAGCCTGTGTAGAGGCTGCGCATTTCGACTAAGTGCATGCGATGTGGTCTTCTTGCGAGTAGTTCTCTTAATTTTGTTTCGTAGTTTTCAATAGTTTTGCCTTGGGATACTTCTATTAGTCCCGCTTGTTTGGCTTTTCGAGCT
>JAESSS010000007.1 GCA_016763975.1 Candidatus Altimarinota bacterium | reverse complement strand
TTTATTTTTTACTTAGTTTTTTCTCAAGGTTTTTTGAAGGTGCGTACTTTGATGATGGTTTTGTTGTCTGCAATTTCTGTTTCTGCTTTTATCGGTATTTTTCAGTATGTTTTTCAAGAGTCTGTAGGTTTGTACTTTTTGGGCGAGCCTCATATTAGTGCTGATGCTTTGGATGTGGCGCGTTATTCTTTTGCGAATGAAACTGTGATGAGGGCTTATGGGACTTTTTCTCATCCGAATGTTTTTGCCGGATTTTTGTTATTTGCGATTTTCTTTTCTACTTATTTTTGGAAGGAGTCCAAGGGGGAGTACCGTGTGCTTTTGACTTTGTTGATGATGGTTTTGCTTTTGGCTTTGGTTTTGACTTTTTCGCGTAGTGGTTGGTTGGCTTTGTTTGGCGGTGCGATGCTTTATTATGCGGTTTCTAATGTTAAACTTTCGGTGAAATATGTTTCTTTGGCGGCTTCTTTACTTTTGTTGTTTGTAGTTGTTTTTGATCTTTCGGATATTATTTTTTCCAGAATTTTCATTGGTGATTCTAATTCTATAATGGAAAGAAACCTTTATTACAAAGCAGGTTGGAATATGTTTTTAAATAGTCCTTTTGGTGTGGGGGCCGGAAATTTTACTGAAGTGATGCAGCAATTTTTAAGTCTCAAATTAGAACCGTGGCGTTTTCAACCGGTTCATAATATTTTCATTCTGGTTTTGAATGAATTGGGGGTGATTGCGCTTTCTATTTTTATGGGGATTTTTGTTTATGTTTTTGCAATGATGCTCAAGGCTTTGAAAAAAATTAAGGACATGGAAATGAACTATATGCTTTTGGCATTATGTTTGGGGATTTTTGTGATTGGACTTTTTGACCACTATTTTATTTCTCTATATCAGGGGCAATTTTTATTCTGGGTCTTTTTGATTTTATTTAGGATGAGATTTACAAGTAGCCGTTAATAAATGCGCTGATTTCCATTGCTTGTTTACCTTCAGGTTGGACTTTTTTTGGAATTAGGCTTCCATGTGATGTTCCAATTTTGAGGATTTTTTCTTCTAGTTTAAATTTACCTGCTTCAAATGTTTCTTCGTCTAAATCTGCCTCTATAATTTTTAGTTTTTTTCCATTGTGTTCAGTAAAAACTCCCGGCCATGGTGCGTATGCTCGCATTTTATTTTTTATCTGTTCTGCAGATTGTTTCCAATCGATTTTGCCATCTTCTTTTGATATTTTTTTGCAGAATGTAGCGTTTTTGTGATTTTGAGCTACTGGCTCTAGGTCGTTATCAAATATATCTTCTAGCAAAAATGGCAGCAATTCGGCTCCTTTGTGGGCAAGTTTTTCCATCAAGCTTTCAGTATTATCTTCTTTTGCAATTGGCATGCGTTCTAGTAAGTATAAGTCTCCTGCGTCGAGTTTTTTTGCCATTTTTTGGAAAGCAATTCCTGTTTCCTTGTCTCCATTGAGGATGGCCTCTTGTACCGGGGAAGCGCCACGATATTTTGGTAGTAGGGAATAGTGAACGTTGATCGCTGCCTTTTTGGGCATTGATAATACTTTTTCGGAAAAGATCATGCCGTAGGCAATTACTATGAAAAAGTCTGCTTCAAATTTTGATAATTCCTCTTCCAGTTCTGCTTTGTTTTGAGGCTGTATGACCTTTAAATTGAGTTCTTTTGCCAGTTCTTTAACAGGAGGCGCAGTGAGTTCTTTTTTGCGTCCTACAGGCCTATCAGGTTGGGTGAATACCGCTAGGATTTCTGTGCCAGGTATTGAGTTTAGTAGTTCTAAACTTGGAAGTGCGATCGATGGTGTGCCAAAGAAAATGATTTTCATGAGCCCTATTATAAGGATTTCTTAAGTATTGTTAAAACTTATACTTGCAATATCTTGAAAAAGAGCTATAGTAAACGCTTTTATCAAAGCAAATGACAAGGCATTACGACAAAGCGAAAATTCTTTTAGACAAAAGTGAGAAAATTTTAATTATTTCTCATAGAAAACCTGATCCTGATACTTTGGGTGCAGCTTTGGCTTTAAAAATTTGGCTTGAGAGAGTGGGGAAGTCTGTGACGTGTGCTTGTGTGGACCAACCCTCTAAGGATTTCAGTTTCTTGGCTAAATTGGATTGTTTTGTGAGGGAGTTTGATATTGAGGATTATGACTTGATGGTGATTGTGGATAATGGAGCTTCGTATATGAGTAATTTTCATTTGAAATACGATAATTTTTATACGAGTGGTATTCCGATTATTAATATCGATCATCACGCTTCTAATGATAATTTTGGAGATGTGAATATTGTTGATGTGTCAGCGGCTTCAGTTACTTTGATGTTGGCAAAGATTTTTAAGTATTGGGGCGTGGAGTTGGATGTGGATATGGCTACTTGTTTATTGGCGGGGATTTATACTGATACTGGCAGTTTTATGCATTCGAATACTTCAGAGGAGGTTTTCGAGATCTCTGGGGAATTGATGTCTCAGGGTGCGAGAATTGCTGAAATTTCTAAGGCAATGTTTAATACCAAGAGTGTTGATACTTTGAGGTTGTGGGGCAAAGTTTTGGAAAAAGTAAATGTCACTGAGGACAAGGTTGTGATGTCTGTGTTGCGTGATGGTGATTATGATGAGCTTGGAGTGGGACCGGAAAATCTTTCAGGAGTGATTGATTATTTAAACATGATTCCTGATACTAAATTTGCGGTTTTGATTAATGAGGATAGGCAGGGCAATGTGAAGGGTTCGTTTAGAACAAGAAATGAAGGAGTTGATTTGTCCAAGATTGCTGCGAGTTTTGGTGGAGGTGGACATCCTAAGGCTAGTGGATTTTCTCTGCCCGGCAAGTTGAAGGCTGGTAAACACTTTGAGATTGTTTCAGATGATGATTCCAAGAAGCCTCTGGAATTTTAGTGTGAATTTTGCTAATTTGTCTGCATGATTAGGAAGTTTTTTGCTAGCATTTTTCTACTTCTATTTGTTTCATTTTCTCTGACTTTTTCAGTGATTTGGGGCATGTACGATACATTTTTGGACCGTGATTTTTATACTGGTGACTTTGTTGATTTGGCATATGGTTTTATTGTTGAGGAGATTCCCAAGAACCTTAATTTGGAAGAGCAATTTCCGGATGTTTCTGAGCGTGAAGTTAGGGATTTGATTTCCGATGTTTTTAGGCCGGATGATTTGCGTTTTGTGATTTCGGATGTTTTGTTGCAGTTGGATTCTGTGATTATTTCAAATTCTAGTGATGTGCGTTTGTCTTTGCCTCTTACTTGGTTGCAAGATAAACAGGATGAGATTGCTGTGACTTTGGTGGATTTCATGTATGAGAAATTGCCGAGTTGTACAGCTGCGGAATTTTTGAGATCTTCTGCGAATGGTTTTGAATGTATTCCTGAGGGATATTCCAAGGATGATATGGTTTTGAAGGTTGGGACTCTGTTGGATCGAAGGATTTTTAGTAATTTGCCGACGGAAGTGGTTTTGAATAAAATTGATTTGCCGGACGATTTTGTTGGTAATTTGAATCAGTTGGTGGAAATAGTTTTTAAAAGAGTTTTTACTTTGATGTTGTTAATGACGATGTTGAGTTTTGTTTTGATGTCTTTTATTATTTATAAGCCTTGGCAAAGGGTTTTGCGTTGGCAGGTGAGGGCTGTGTTTTTTGCTTCTTTGGCCGTGACGGCACTTTTCTCGGCTTTACTGCTGAGTCCTTCAGTTTTCTCAGGTATTTATCAATTGCTTGCTGATTCATTGCCGGCTGCTGATGAAAGTTTTTATCGAAGTGTTTATAATTTTGTTACTGCGACTTTGGCAACGAGTGTTTTGACTTTTTCTGGTCCGATATTTTTGTTTTCAGTTCTTTATCTAATTTTCATAAAAAAATCTCATGCTTCTTGATGATTTAAATGAAAGGGTTAGCGTTTGTAAACTTTGCGATTTATGTAAAGAGCGCACTAATGCTGTTCCAGGTGCTGGTAATGAAAATTCTGATGTGATGTTTATCGGTGAAGGTCCGGGAAAGAATGAAGATTTGCAGGGTTTGCCTTTTGTTGGTGCGGCCGGGAAATTTCTGGATAAGATGTTGAATAGTATTGGTATGGAGCGCAAAGATATTTATATTGCGAATGTGGTTAAGTGTAGGCCGCCGAGCAATCGTGATCCGCTTCCAGCTGAAGTTAAGGCTTGTTGGCCTTATCTTGAGGAACAAATTAAGTTGATTAAGCCTAGGTTGATTGTGACTTTGGGCAAGCATTCTATGCAGAGGTTTTTGCCGGATTTAAAAATTTCAGAGGCTCATGGGGAAGCTCGCGTGGCTGACGGTATTTGGCAGAAAAAGCAGGTTTTCCTTCCTCTTTATCATCCTGCGGCTGCTCTCTATAATCCTGCTTCGAGGGATGTTCATTTCGAAGATTTCAAAAAGATTCCACTGACTTTAAATAACTTAAAAGAATATGCAACACCATAGATACATTTCGTTTATTGCTTTTGCTGGAGCTGTTGCTTGGTTGGCTTGGCTATTGGTTCTTTTTAAATTGAATCCAGATATTCATACTGGGCTTTCAATGACTTTTTTCTTTTTGACACTTTTTATTGCTTTGAGTTCGACTTTTGCGGTGCTGGGATTTTACTTTAGGATTTGGCTTTTCAAAAATGAGATATTCTACAAACACATCGGCACTTCATTTCGTCAGGGAGTTTTTTTGGCCTTTATATCGGTGATTTCTTTGGCATTTCAAAGAATGCAAGTTCTCAGTTGGTGGTCTGGAATGCTTCTGGTGGTAATTTTTGTACTTTTGGAGTTTTACTTTTCAGCCAAAGATTCTGAGGCAAGTTCAGGATATCGGTAATGATCGAGGATTCGTAGGTTTTTTAATGGCCAGAATACCAGTGTTGCTTTGCCTCGAATTAAGTCGCTGTCGACGAAGGCTTTTTCTTTGTTTTGGGCACATTCGCTAGTGAGGTATCCGCTGAGGCAAGAACGTGAATCTCTACTGTCTAGACGGTTATCTCCCATTACAAAGTATTTGTCTTCCGGTACTTGGAATACTCTTAATGTGCTGAAGTGGCTTTCGGTGTGGCCCAGGTTTCTTTCATTTAGGTATGGTTCTTCAATTTTGATGGCTTCTTCACTTCCTTCTGCGGTGATATAGACGTAACCACCTTTTAGTTCAAGTGTGTCACCTGGAATTCCTATTACTCTTTTGATGAAAAATTTATCTTCGTCTTCGATTGGTGATTCTATTACAACTATGTCACCTCTAGTTGGTTCACTAATTAGGTAAAGTGCTTCGTTGATAATGATTCTTTCTCCTGAACTTTTACATTCTCCTTCAATAAAATTAAGATTGTCACACATTGATGCTCCCTGAATTTCGAAGGGTGCCATGATCCATTTTTGGATTACGAGCACTAGAACTACAATGATTACGACATTCATTAAGAGGTCGGCAAACCAGAGTAAGATTTTTTTCGTTGTTTTAGACATGTGAGAATTTTATAGTCTTTGCTTTCCTATATCAATGCTTATATAATTGAAGCATGCAATTTCTGTTTTCAAGTCATCTCGATGAAGGGGAAGAAACTATTGCCGTGGCACATCGACACGCTTTGATTTTGAAAATGGCTTCTTTTAAAACTTTCTTATTTGGAATTTTGTCTCCAGTTGCCTTTTTTCCATTTTTTCCTTCTGCCTTTATGATTGTTTTAGTGTGGGGAGCGATGGGACTGTTGGGTATGTGTTATCACTTTTTTGATTGGTATTTTGATGCTTGGTTACTGACAAATAAAGGGGTGATTGATATTGAGCAGAATGGTTTGTTTGATCGTAATTCTACTCGTGTTGATTATCATATGATTGAGGGAATTGCTTATACGGTTAAAGGGGTGATTCCGACGATTTTTAATTATGGAGATATCGTGATTGATAAATTGGGTGCTGCGACTACGTTGGTTTTGAAAGATGCTACTAATCCGAAAAAAGTTGAGCGTAAAGTGATTAAATATCAGGAGGAGTTTGTGACGGAAAAAAGTATGAGAGATCATGACGTATTAAAAACTATGTTGGCGGAGATGGTTGCTCATCATGTGAAGAGTGGGGATATTGATTCGTATAAAAATTAAATATGTTTGTTGTTATAATTTTGATTTTCTTGGCCGTGGCATTTTTGTTGGCGCTAGCTGTTTTTGTGAAAAATTCTCGAAGGAAAGGTTTTGATTCTAAACAATCGTATTATATTAAGTCGCATTGGATTAGAATTATAGATTCTTTTCATCATGATCCTAGGCATGCGATTTTGGATGCTGATAAGATTTTGGATTATGCTTTGGCCAAAAAAGGTTTTGAAGGGCATTTGGGGGAGAAATTAAAAAAGGCCGGTTCGAGGTTTTCTGATTTGAATGGTCTTTGGTCTGCTCACAAGCTGAGGAACCGTATTGCACATGAAATCGGTGATATTCCGGTGGGCGAAGCGAAGCGAGCCTTGGCTCAGTTTAAAAAGGGCTTGAATGACTTGGGGGCTGGCCTGTAGAATCTTGGCATTATGGAATTAGAAGTTGTAATCGGTTTAGAAATTCACGCACAGATATCTTCGAAGACGAAGATGTTTTGTCGTTGTGATAATGATTCTTGGGACAAAGCTGCAAATGTGAATGTTTGTCCTGTTTGTATGGGTTTTCCAGGGCAACTTCCTGTGGTAAATGAAGAAGCTGTACATAAAGGAATCAAGGCTGCGTTGGCTTTGAATTGTGAGATTGCGGAAAAATCTAAATTTGATCGAAAGAATTATTTTTATCCTGATAGTCCAAAAGGATTTCAGATTTCTCAGTTTGATGAACCCGTTTCTTTTGATGGTTCGGTTGAAATTGAAGTAGATGGCAAAAAGAAAATCATTGGTGTCACTCGTTTACATCTAGAAGATGATGCGGGCAAGCTTACACACGTGCGTAACGGCTCTTTGGTTGATTATAATCGTTCTGGTACACCTTTGATGGAAATCGTTTCTGAGCCTGATATGCGTTCTGCTGAGGAGGCTTCGATTTATGCTAAGGAAGTACAGAAGATTGTGAGATATGTGGGTAGTTCTGAGGCTGATATGGAGAAAGGAATGATGCGTTTTGATGCTTCGGTTTCTTTGAGGCCTGTAGGTGAAGACAAATTATATGCTCGTGCTGAAATTAAAAATTTGAACTCTTTCCGTGCGCTTGAAGCTGCGATTAAATATGAAGTTAAACGTCAGACTGAGTTATGGGCAAAAGATGAAGTAATGGAAAAAGCGATTACAGTGGGGTGGAATGAGGATACTCGCAAAACATATTTTATGCGTGAAAAGGAAGAAAGCGATGATTATCGTTATTTTCCTGAACCAGATATACCGCCAATTTTTGTGGACAAGGAAACTGTAGAAAAATATCGTAGTGAAATTCCGGAATTGCCTTCAGTGAAAAAGGCTAAATACATGAATGATCTTGGTTTAAACGAGGATGATTCTAGGATTTTGTCTGCTGATCCAAAGTTAGCTGCTTATTTCGAGGAGGTTGTGGCTGCAACTGATGATGCTAAACGTTCGGTTTCTTTTATCAATACAATTTTGATGAAGTATCTCAGGGAGGAATTGATTTCAGTTGATGAACAAAAAGTGACTGCGGCGATGATGGGGGACTTGATTAACTTGGTTAAGAGCGGTGATATTTCGAATAACGTGGCCAAGTCTGAAGTTTTTGAAGAAATGTATGCTAGTGGGCGTAGTGCAGCTGAGATTGTTGATGAAAAAGGCCTAAAGCAGGTGAGTGATACTGGAGCGATTGAAGAAGCATGCAAAAAAGTGATCGAAGCGAATCCTGGTCCAGTTGCTGATGTGCGTGGTGGCAAGGACAAAGCGATTGGTTTCTTGGTTGGTCAGGTGATGAAAGAAATGAAAGGTCAGGCTAATCCAGGCATGGTGAATGAGACTATTAAGAAATTATTGTAGTGTGTTATATTGTATTTTGTAGTTTTAATTTTTAGATTATGTTTGCAACTTCTGGGGATATTTTGAATATGTCATTGGCTATTGGATTTATTATTTTGGTGATTTTTGTATGTATGTTGCTTTTTTATGGGATTTTGATTTTGAGAGATGTTACAAAAGTTGTTGATGATGTTGAGGCTGTTGTGAGCCGAGTTAAAAAAACTATTGTTGGTCCTTTGCAGGCTGTTGATTATTTGATCGAAAAACTTCAACCGTATATTGAGGCTGTGATTGAAAAAAAGACTGCTGAAAAGAAGAAAAAGTCTTAACCTTTTTTTAGAAAGGTGATGGGAAATCTAACTGTGGCATTGAGGATGCGTTTGATTCTTCGTGGTTCTTTAATCAAGCGATAGAGCCATTCTATTGAAAGTTTTTGCATCCATTTTGGAGCGCGTTTTGTTTTGCCGGCGATGAAGTCAAAGCTGCCACCTACTCCCATTGCTAGTTTGACTGAAGGGATTTTTTTGAGGTTTCGGGCGATCCATAGTTCCTGTGCCGGTGCGCCGTATGCGATAAATAGTATTTCTGGTTTTAGTCTGTTTAATTTTTCGATGATTTCTTTTTCGTCTTCTACTTTCGGGCTTCCTGAATGAGTGCCAACGATATTGGCTTTCAGTTTTTTGGCTGCGTCTTCGGCGATTCCTTCTTCTGCGCCTAGAAGAAAAATTCGTTTTTTTGATTCTTTACATATTTTTTTCATTAGGTCGACTCCTGTTACTCTTGATTTGAGAGGAGTTTTTTGGCGTTTTGCTGCCCAGATAATTCCAGCTCCGTCAGGAATGTTTAGTGATGATCGATTGAGAATGCTGAGGAATTTATGGTTTTTGTGGGCGGCGAGTACGATTTCGGGGTTGGGAGTGCAGATGTAGTGTTGTGAATTTGATTTAGTAAATTCGAGGGCGCGGTGGAGCGCTTCTTGGAGAGTGACGTTGTCGAATCTGACTTTTAGGATTTTTATTTCTTTCTGCATATGAGGGTGATGTTGTTTCCAATTTTTTCTTCCAAAATTTCGAAGTGTTCTTCTAGGATTTTACGAATTTCTGCTGCTTTAAAGGCGTAATAATATCTGTCGACTCCTGATTTGCCCCAAGGGATGAAAGTGTCGCGTGCATCGTATGCGCTGACGAGGGATTTGAGGCGGGATCGCCAGATGTATTTTTTGTAACGTGGTTGAAAGAGGTTCCAGACTGTGATTAGTAGTTTTCCGTCTTTTTTGATGATGCGTGCGATTTCTTTTGCAGCTTTTTTGCGAAGTTCTTTTGATGGAATGTGGTGAAATGATGCGATTGCTGCTGCGACGTCTTGGGAATTGTCTTTTAATGGGATTTTTAATAAATCTCCTTCCATAAAATTTCCTTTGGCGTGTTTCAGTAATTCTTTGCTGTTGTCGATTCCGGTGTAATTTAATTCGCGATGTTTACGGAGATATTCTTGTAATCGTCCGTTTCCGCAGCCTAAATCGGCTAAGTGATCACCATCTTTGATGTGTGGCAAAAAACTTTCGAACTCTTTCCATCCGTGTTGGCGGGTTTGGTTAAAGTCATCTGCGATGTTGTCATAATCTGCGACAACTTTCTTCAATAATTTTTGTGCGGTTTTTTGCTTCATGATGCAAGAATTTAAGCATAAATAAGCCGTTTTTGCAAAGTTGACAGCTCGGTATTGGATTTCCTATTAAATTAGGCTATTATGCCCTTTGTAATGCGAAAATATGGACTTTTCTAAAATCGATCTTAAGGATCATCAAGAATTAGCGCGAACTATTATAAAAGAGGCTTGTGGCCAGGCTTTTGCTGAACGTCGCGAGTTCGAAAAATTTCGTAATAGAATTATTAAACGTGAACGTGGACGGATTTTTCACAATTTGTATTTCATTCGAGCTTACAAAGATTTGATTAAAGAGGGCATTATTGAGGAAAATACTTCTCTACTTTCTTTTATCCAAAAACGTGCAGTACGTACGATGAGTGGGGTGGCGCCGGTTACTGTTATGACTAAGCCTTTTCCCTGTCCCGGCCGTTGTATTTATTGTCCGACGGATATTCGTATGCCCAAAAGTTATCTGCCGAGTCAGCCTGCTGCACAGCGTGGTTTCCGTCAGCGTTTCAATCCCTATTCTCAGGTTTCTGTACGTCTAAAGGCGATGGCGATGACTGGACATGAGGTTTCCAAGGTGGAGCTACGGATTCTTGGTGGAACTTGGAGTTCTTATCCTAAGAGATATCAGAAATGGTTTGTGAAACAGTGTCTTTTGGCGATGAATGAATTTACGAAACAAATTGGAGATTCTCGTACTGATAATATGGAAAATTTGGTTTCCAAAACTACTGTCGAGACCAAAAAATACGGTAAACAAGAAGTGAATACTGTTATTATCAAGCCATTTCATGCCGGTCAGACTTTTGATGAAGTTGTGCTGGCCAATGAGTCTTCGGATGTAAAATGTATTGGTGTGAATGTTGAGACACGACCGGATTTTATTGATGAAAAAGAGGTGAAATGGATGCGTTCTATGGGAATTACAAAACTGGAAATCGGCGTACAAACCACTGATGATCGTGTTCAGGAAATTACAAAACGTGGACATGATTTGCAGAGTGTACGCGATGCCACTGTTTTGATTAAAGATGCTGGATTCAAACTTTCATATCACATGATGCCGAATTTGCCTGGTGCAACTGTGGAGGGCGACAAAAAAATGATTGGTGAGCTTTTTGCAGATGATAAGTATCAACCAGATTATCTAAAGCTTTATCCTTGTGTGGTGATGCCGGATACGGGGCTTTCCCTGATGTATCAACGTGGTGAACACAAGACTTACGATGACGAAACTTTGGAAGAGGTTCTTTATGCGGAAATGAAGGATGTGCCTTATTGGTGTCGTGTTGATCGTGTGGCGCGGGACATTCCTGCAGGTGATATTGAGGCTGGATCGACGGTTTCGAATATTCGTCAAATTTTGGAGAAAAGGATGAATGAAGAAGGTTGTCCTTCTAAGGACATTAGGTCGAGGGAAATTTATGATGGTGTTGTTGGCAAAGCCGAGCTGATTTTACGCTCATACGACGCTAGTGGAGGTGTGGAGCACTTTATTTCTTATGAGGATGTGAAGCAGGATAAATTAATCGCTTTATTGAGGTTGAGGTTTCCTGGAAGGACTTATCTTTCAGAATTAAAAGGTGCTGCGATCGTGCGAGAAGTGCATGTTTATGGGAAACAAGTGGCGGTTGGACGGCATGCAAAAGGCAAGAAACAGCATGTGGGATGGGGGACTAAACTGTTGATGGAGGCTGAGGAAATGGCTTCGAAGGCTGGATTTAAACGTATGGCCATTATTGCTGGAATTGGTACGCGTGGATATTATGCGAAAAAAGGTTACAAGCTTCAGGGTACTTATATGGTGAGAGATTTGTGATTTTGGGTGTTTTTTGGTATTTTTTCACTAATTTCTAATAAATTGAGATGGAAAACAATGAATTACCTAGTGAGGTTATGGGGGAAGTTGATGATGGTTTGTCGAGTGAAGTTGTATCGGATACTAAACATAGGATTAATGGAGGACTGATGACGGCGATTGGTGTTTTTACGTTGTTATTAGGAAGTTTGGGTTTTTCAGTATATGGGAATAGTGGGCTACGTTTAATGGATAAGGAGGCTGGTGCTGCAATTAAGGAGCGCTTTTTGAGTGCGGTGGAAGTTACGGCTTTGCAGAGTGGGTGTGCTGAGAAAGTTAAGGCAATCAGTAATTCTTTGGAGTTGTGGGCTATTTCAGCTGAAGCTTGTGGTGATTTTGAGGGAAAAATGAAAAGTGCGTGTGAAGATTTTGTTACAGAAGAAATTTTGGCTTGTGGTGGTAAAGGGGAGTAGAGCTTTGAAGACTTGACAGGATAGGTATTATAGGTTAAGGTAGGTGCTAATTTAATTTAAAAACTCATGGTTGATAGAAAAACATTAGATGAGGGAGAGGAAGGGATTCTTCCTGCAGGTGAGGTGAATGTAGTGAATGAAGGGGGACCGAATCTTGATGAAAGAGCTGAGACTATTGCTCGTTTGTCTAAGTATTTGGGAGGCTTTGCTGCTGGCGATGATATTGATTTTAAAAGGAGACATGAGATTCGAACACAGATTGCTCAGGATATGAGACGTGACAGTTTGGATGTTGATGTTTCTGATTCAGTTGGCAGGGTTATGCGTAATGTTAGATTAAGTATTGCTGATGTACTGGATAGTGGTTTGAATCAAGGTGACTGTATTGTTCCTGCACGTGATTTAGAGGTTATTGATAAAGGGTAGTGGGGTTTTAATAGCTACACATTTAACTTTGCACAATGTATCTTGTGCAACCCTTTTTGAAGCTTCGAGGGAGAACACCCTTTTGAGGTCTGTGGAGCTGGACTCTCTTTTTTAGTTTTTTCTTAGTTTTTTGTGTTGAACGGGGTGTGTTTTTCGGTTGCTGTATGAAATTTCAACAAGCTTAATCAGTCACATAGATCTCTTCTTTTTCGGCGATCTTTTCAGCCAGTTTGGGGTTTCTTTGGAGTAATGGGTCGGCTTCTATGATTTTAATCGCTGAGAGGCGAGCTTTTTCGATGGTTACGAAGTCTGTTAGTTTGGCGACTTTTAGTTCTGGGATGCCGCTTTGTTTGACGCCGTAGACTTCGCCGGGTCCGCGTAATTGTAAATCGATTTCGGCCAATTTAAATCCGCTGGAATGTTGTTCCATTGATTTGATTCTTTTGCTGCCGCCTTCGGATTTGGAATTTGTGAAAAGGAAACAATATGATTGGTGCACTCCCCTGCCTACACGACCTCGAAATTGGTGTAATTGTGAGAGGCCGAATCGTTCGCAGCCTTCTATAATCATAATACTAGCGTTGGGTACGTCAATACCCACTTCTATCACTGAAGTTGAGGTCAGAATGTTGATTTTGTTGTCTTTGAAGTCCTGCATTATGTTGTCTTTTTCCTCTTGTTTCATTCTTCCGTGGAGGAGGCCGACTTTTAGATCTGGAAAGATTTCGTTTTGTAGTACGGCGTATTCTTGGGTGACGGATTTCACTTCCAGTGTGTCTGATTCTTCCACTAATGGACAAATGACAAAGGCCTGTCTCCCCTTTCGTACTTGTTCTTCGATCCAGCGATATGCGTCTTTTCTTTTGCCTTCAGGTACGAGTCGGGTGATGATTACTTGGCGTCCTGCAGGCATTTCGTCGATGATTGAGAGGTCTTGGTCGCCGTAAACTGTGATGGCGAGGGTTCGTGGAATTGGGGTGGCGGTCATTGATAGGAGGTGTGGGGTGCCGAAACTTTTTAGTACGGCGCGTTGTTTTACTCCGAAGCGGTGTTGTTCGTC
>JAESSS010000093.1 GCA_016763975.1 Candidatus Altimarinota bacterium | reverse complement strand
GGAGACAGTGATTTTTTTGGTGGGATTTTTTGCCAAATTCAAATGGGCCAGCGTTGAAGTGGGATGGTTTGGTTTTTGGATGGCTTGTGTCTACTATCTTTTCGTTGTATGGTGGCTTCTATCTAATAATGAAAATGAGAAAGACAGCAAGAATAATGGTTGAAATGATGCCTGGGAGAAAGGAGGATCCTGATAAAGGGTATTGTACTCAGGGTTGTCCGCATTGTCCTGTGAATGCAAAAAAAGGTGTGGAGGTTGGGGTTTATTCTGAAGATTCTTTGCGGGGATTAGATTTGGTTCAGGCTTATCTTGATGAAAGAAGAGCACGTTTGATGAGTTTAGATTTGCCAGCTGTTTTGGATTTGGATACGAGTGTTTTACAGCGTTTAAATGTTGATCCTTTTCCGCGGAGATTAAGTTTTTCTTTGGGAAATGTCTTGAGTGGAGTTGATTCTGATGATGAATTATTGGAATTGGTTTTAGGATTAAAAACTAAGTTTAGAACTGCTGTAATGACAATTATGGATCAGAGTTATAGTGAGATTGAGGAAAGTGATAATCGTATTTCTGTTTCTGTTGTGAATGATTTGCAGGGGCTTGATATTGTTGATCCTCGTAAATTTGTATTTTTGGTAAGGGCTTTGTTTTTAGAGTTTCAGACTTTATTGAAAAGTGGATATCCTTTTAAAACTTTTATATTTTCTTCCTGTCATAATGCGGTAAATCCTGCTGACTTTGATGATTTTTTGAAGCAGGATAATCATATTTTCACGAAGTTAATGGCTGTGAATTATATTTTTGATGCAGTTATTGGAGATGGAGAAGAAGTTATTCGTGAGCTTAACCATACTTTAAAGAATAGAGATGAACAGGTTTTGGAATTTACTAGAGAATTGTATTTCAAGTATTGGAAAGCGGACTTTGTGACTAGGTTTATTAGAGCTTCGCAAAAACATGATAGACAAGGTTTTTTGGGGGAGTTGGATGAGTTGGTTCTAACTATGTTGCCAGATCATGTTTGGTTTCAACATGGTACAGATAATACTCGTGATAAAAGTTTGAGATGCAATTATGAAGATTTTTTTGCGATTGTGAATGAGGCGATGAGCTCTGGGGATGAGTTGAAGGATCTTGTTTTTGAACACATTAGAGCTCGTAGATGTAAATAGAGTTTCGTTTTTTGTTTTTTGGAATGTGTCTTTTTGGTTTTAGTGTTCCGACTTTAAAAGTGTAGGAGACTATTTTGCTGCCTTTTTTCATTTCTTTCTCAAACTTTTTTTGGAATTTCTTTAGGCACTTTGGCATCATATAACAAAATACTACATCGGCATCTTTCAGACTTTGGTGATTTGTGTTGGCACGAATGATTGTTCCTTTCCAACCAAAAATCCATTGTCGCAGTTTGGCGAGAAGATAAACCGATGGGTCTATTTCAAAGCCTTTGGCGTTAGCTCCGTATTTACTGGCGGCAATGTGTACGAAACGTCCGTCACCGGCTCCAATGTCGTAGAAGTTTTGTCCTTTTTTTATTTTGGCTTCTTTCATCACTTCTTTTGCAACGTGCATCGGTGCTGGCAGAAAAGGACTGTCACCGAAGATGAAAATCCAAAAGGAAATGAATAGTGCGACGACTATCGCGATTGAAATCAAAACTGAGAGCCAAGCAAAAATCATGGCTGCAGTTTAACATAGTTTTTATCCTTTCTGAATCTCCTGGCGTTTGAGGGCTTTTTGGCGCCGGAGTTCGCGTTCAGCTTGGTGTTTTGATTGGATGTCAAAGAATTCACTATTGTCGTTGGCTGCGTCATTTTTGCTTTCTAATTTTTCTTGAACTTGTTGGAGAATGTTTTCGTCTTTTTTCTCTTCCTTTTTCTCTTGTGAGCGCATTAGTTCGCGTGCGTCTTTTTCTTCGCCTTTTTCATCAACCATTTTGACGTGGGTGAATCCTTGGTCTTGGATGATGCGGGTTTGGTGTTCACGAGTTTTCTGTTTTAGTGATTCTTGTTCACCTTTTTCCATGCGGATGTCGTTTATTTTTATTACTTCTGCTTCTTCACCGGTTTCAGTGTCGGCGCTGAGGATTTCGGTGTCTTCTGAGGCGTCATAATATTCTTCGATAATGTCTTGTTCGTCTTGGTTTCCAGCTGCGCCTTCCAGTGATTCTTTTTTTGCACGGTCTTTCATGGAGATTACATTGTGGCGTCTTTGGCTTTGTTCTGTGGCTTCGAGATTCATTTTTTTCAATTCTATTTCTTCGAGTTCACGGCTGACTGTGTCAGTGTGGCTGACTTGTTCGACGGCGCTGGTGATTTCTTGTTCTTTGGATTTTTTAACGGTATCGGTTCCTAGTTCGCGTTTGCGGCGTGTGAGTTGTTCGAGGAGATATAGCATTCCTTTATCGTTTTCTAGTTCTTCGTTTGTGTTGATGGCGAGGAATATTTTTTTCCAAGCGTCGGTGATGGATTCTTTTGTGTCTTCGGCGAGGGCGTCGTTGGCGTCAGCGATTAGTTTGAGTTGTTCTGGTGTGCGTTCTTTTGCTTCTTTTTTTTCTGCTTCTGTGATTCCACCTGCTGTTTCTTCGTTGCGTTTTTTCTGTTGTTCGATTTTTTGTTCAGTGATTTCTGTTTCTAACTTTTGATGTATTGATTCACGACTTTTGTAGCCTTCGTTGTCGAAATCGTTTTTCCATTTATTAATGTCTTTTTCTTTTATATCGGGATTAATTGTTTGTAGCTCGGTGATGTGTTTGTAGTAGTGGTTGCGGTGTTGTTTGTAAAATGCTTTGTTTCGTGCTTTTTCGTTTGGTGTTTTGCTCATCAAACTGTCGTGCATTTTTTCGAGTTTGTCTAAGTCTGGTGTTTTTTCTGTGCCTTCTTTTTTGTAGTTTTTGACGTCGTGGAAAAATTCCTTATATCGTTTTTGAGTTTTCTTTGAGAAAACTTTTTCAGTTGTGGCTTCATCGATATCTTTGTCGATTGCTTTGTGTAAAAGTTTTTCTCGTAGTTCTTCTTTATTTTCTGTGCCTTCTAAATCCTTTTTTTGTTTATCTAGGTCTTTTTGTTTTGCCATGAAGTCTAGTTTGGCAAATCCTTTGACTGCAGCTCGAAGGAGGTCGGGGTGATCTTTGTAAATTTGCCCCAACTTTGTTGATAGTTCGGCTTCTTTCTCTACGAGTTCTTTCCATTTATTGACTAGACCTTCTCTTTCTTTGAAATCAGTGTTTTTGTAGTAGTCGAGATAGAGTTTTTTGGATTTGTCACTCATTTTTTTCACTGTGACTCCTCCTACTTTCATTTCTGAATTGAGATAAGTGAAGCTTTCTGCTTCTTTGCGGGCGATTTGATCTGCTTTGTCGTGTACTCTTTCGTTTACATTGGGGTCATTTGTTTTGAGGGCTTGTTGCATTGTGTCTTTGATCATTTCTTTGGAATAGAAGCCAGTATCTTTTTCTCCTTCAAAATGATCGTCTAGTTTTTCAACTGAAGCACGTATTTTTTCACGTTTGTGCATTCCTTGAGTTGCCAGTTCGGGACAGTCTTCTACACGAAGACCATACTTTAGGCATAGCTTTTCGCATTTGTTGAATTCTTTGATGCGTACGTGAATTCCATTTTTGTCATTGGAGTTGAGGTTTTTGAATAGCTCGTCCATTTTTTTAATGGTGGGTTCTTTTTTGGCTTCGGTATCGATCCAGTCTATGTATTTTTGGTAGGGGATTTTGCCCAGTTGGCGTTCGTGTTTCTTACAAAGGTTTTTGTATTTATCTATGCGTGATTTTATTTCTGTGGACTCCGGGCTCATCACTTCTGATTCTTTTGCTTTTTTTTCCGGGATACCCTCAATCTCATCCAGGATGTCTTGGAGTTCAAAGTCTTCTGCGTCGCTGAGGCGTTTTTGGTAGTGGAGGTATTCTTCGTTTGTGAGCATTGCTTGCTCAGAACGGAAATCAATTGTGAGGTGTTTGTTTAATTGATCTTCGGCTTTTGCTTTTTCAGCATTGTTCTCTGCGAGGATTTGTTCAGTTGTGACTTCTTTGTTTTTTAGTCTGAGGCGATTTTTGTCACTTAGCTTAGAAGTATCAAGGAGCCGTTTTGACGGCTCCTCAGGTATTTCATCTTCTCGTTTTAGATCAGGATTTTCCATTATTCATTGTTCAGAATATCCATCATGTAGTCGAAGTGAGCTAGGGCTACTGGATCTGTAAAAGTTAGCACTGCAGAAATTATGGTGTCTCGGATTTTCATTCCAGCTGCTTTTTCTGTTTCACCTGAAAGTTGGTGGATTTTGCGACTGTCATTTCTTTTGTAAAAACTACTGTCTACAAGATTTACTTTTTGTTGAAGGATTTGTTTTACGTCAGTTTCTGCGTCAGTTTCTGTGATGTCAAAAACTATAGTGGCGTCTCCCATTGTAAAAGTGCTGTCGTCGCTACGTTCCCATGTTGAAGGGAGTTCGAATGCGAATTCTCCGATTGAATAGCTTGAATAGTCTGATGTAGGTTTGTCTACTACACCTTGTTCGAAAGTGAATTCTGCAACTTCAGCATCGTTTAGTGCTGGTGCTTCACTTGGGCTACAAGCTGTAAGAGTTATGGCAGCGAGTACTGCTAATATAAGTTTCTTCATTTTTTTTTGGTTAAATGAGTTTGAGCGTGAATTATGCTTTGTGAAAAGGGAAAAGTCAATGTCAGAGCATTAAAAAAGAGCCTCATTACAAGACTCTTTTAAATTTGTTTTTAAACTGAGCAGGCTGAGAATCCACAGCTAAGGCAGAGCATGCATCCTTCAGCGATTTGGATGTCCATTGCGCATTCAGGGCACTTTCGGCTGTTGATGATCTCTTTTTTGTTTTGTGGTCCAGCTTCGTGGATTATTGGACGACTAATTGTTGCGTGTTCGCGAGCTCCTTCTACCGGAGGTGCTGATACTGACATTGCGGCAACTGTTTGTTTTTCTCCTTCAGTAGCTGCTTCACTGGGTTCTGTCGGTACAGGGATTGCTTTCTTTGCTTCTGTTGTACCTTGGAGGTTGAGTACTTGTTCTTGGCGTGAACCGTCTCTGTAAACTGTGCAGCCTTTTAGTCCCATTTCCCAAGCCTTTACATAACCTTGGCGTACGTCTTGACGCGTGGCGCTGTAAGGGAAGTTGATTGTTTTGGAGATAGAATTGTCTACGTGTTCTTGGAATGCCGCCTGCATTTTGATGTGGTAGTCGGCGGAGATATCCATAGAGGTTACAAATACTTCACGAGTTTCTTTTGGAATCGCTTCAATATGTTGTACTGAACCGGTTTTTTGGATTTCGCTAATGATGTCTTCGTTGTAGAGGTTTAGTTTCTTCAATTCCTTTTCTAGGTATGGGTTTACGTAGATCAGTTTTTGTCCGCTCATTACTTCTTTGTAGTAAGCCAGTGCAAAGAATGGTTCGATTCCTGAACTACAATCTAGGAGCATAGAGATTGATCCGGTTGGAGCTACTGTTGTAAGTGCAGAATTTCTCATGCCGACATTTGTGCCTTTTGATCCGTAAATTGAGAGCTCCCAGTTTGGGAAATTTCCTTTTTCTGCAGCAAGTTCTCTAGAGGTTCTGTGTGATTCGTCGTTGATGATGCTCATTACTTTTTTAGCTAGTGCAACACCTTCGTCTGAGCCGTAAGAAAGGCGCATTTGATAAAGCATGTCAGCGAAGCCCATGATTCCAAGTCCGATACGTCTGTTGTTCTTGAATGTAGTGTTTACTTTTTCTACTGGGAAGTCTGAAAGATCAATTACGTTGTCGAGCATGCGAGTGGCGATGCCAGTAACGTATTTGAGGCGTGTTTCGTCTACTTGACCGTCTTTGACGAATTTTGCGAGGTTGATTGATCCTAGGTTACAAACGTCTCCGTCGTGTAGCCATTGTTCGCCGCAAGGGTTTGTGGCTTCGAGTCTTCCGAGGGCTGGGATGGGGTTTGTTTTGTTTGCTGCGTCAGGGAAGAGTATTCCTGGTTCACCGTTTCTCCAGGCTGAGTTGATGATTTTGTCCATTAGTTCAGGTGCAGTGATTGTTTCTTCTTGTACTTCTACTACTGCGCCACGGTTGTTTCGTATGATGATGCTTGGTTTTCTTTTTTCACCTTGCCATTCACAGTGCCAAGGTTCTGTGGAGTTTGCTTTTACAGCTTCCATGAATTTGTCTGTTAGTCCGATGGAAATGTTGAAATTTACCAGTGAACCTTCTTCCCATTTACATTCTAGGAACTCTAGAATATCCGGATGATCTACTCTCATCACGCCCATGTTAGCGCCGTGGCGACCTTGTTGTTTGATCACTCCGAAAGATTCGTTGAAGGCGCGGAGAAAAGAAACTGGGCCAGAGGCTGTTCCCTGAGTTTTTTTGGTCATAGTTCCTGCAGGTCGTAAAAGGTGCCAAGGGAAACCTAGTCCTGAACCGGCTTGTTGTAGTAGGGCAGCGTCTTTGAGTGTGCTGAAAATTCCTTCCATGCTATCTCCAAAGTGTAATACGATGCAGTTTGATACTAGTCTTGTAGGGCCGCCGGCATTAGCGATTGTTCGTCCTGCTGGGATAAATTCGAAGTTATAAAGAACTTCTTTGTATTTTGCTTCTGTAAGTTTTGCTGTTTCTTCGTCCATTCCGTGTTCGAGTTCTACTTGAGCGAGTGCGTGAGCTACTCGGTCGTACATTTCTTCTGGTGATTCGCAAACGTCACCGTTGTCGTCACGTTGGAGGTAACGTCCAGCGAGTACTTTGAGAGCGTTTGCTGAGAAAGGAAGTTTTGTTGTTTGTCCTTCGAGTAGTTCTTCTTGGTGTTTACGTTCTTGTTTGTGTTGAGCACGGTAGAGGATGTAAGCCTTTGCTGTCTTGGCGTGGCCACCTTCGATTAGGATTTTTTCTACCAAATCTTGAATTTGTTCAACATTTGGAGTGTTGGTTTCGTCTTTAAAGAAAACCTCGATTACGGCTGTAACTTGGTTTGCGATGCGTTCTGCTAAGGATTTGTCTTCTCCGCCAACAGATTTGGCTGCGTTCCAAATTGCTTCAGTGATTTTCATTTGATCAAAGTTTGCAATCGAACCGTCTCGTTTTTTTATTTTGATGATAGGGGACATAGGAAGGGGGGAGTTAGGGGGTGGTTAAAAAGAGAGAGGCCCGACATTTCCCATAGGAATGAGGTTTTCCACATTTAGTAGGTCCGGGCGGGCCACTACCACTACATATAGTAGGTACTATTTATATTATCAGAGGGACCTGGCGATGGAAAGGGCAAGATAGTTAAAAGATCTTGACGCTGTTGGAGGGGTTGTTTTCTTGTGATTTTTCTCACTCAAATTTAGCGCTTAGTTAAGCGAATCTGCCTTTTTGAAATCTGTTACAGTTGGGTGTTTACGGATGGGGGGAGTTGTGTCGGGGAGAATGATTACTAAACCGACGAAGTGGGCAAATTCCGATTAAAATTTAAAAGATGCTCTTAATAAAAATATTAAACAGGTCCCAACCATCATAGCTATAGCCTCCTCCGATATCGTTAATATGAAGTAAGCTCCAATTTAAAATGTAAAAAGCAATAATAAAGATTGTTAGTATTGCTAAGAAAGGTTTCTTTTTGTGAAGATGGATTATCATTCCGCAAACAAAAATCCAAAAGGGGAGGCTTAATAGTATTATTAATTTAATTAAAAGAGCTCCAAGAAGTAGAAATTTGCTATCATCGATTGCCATTTGTTTGTTGTTTTTTTCATTTGCTTTATCGAAGTGTATGTATGAATGATTTCCATGTTTCGAAATTTCATAAAGATTTGTGACTTTCAGTACTGGTTCAATGAGTATTGCGCTTGGAGCTACGAAAATATTGCTTTTAGAAGTTATGACATAATCATACTTCCATAATTCTTCGCTTTTTGTACTGTCTAGTTCGGAACAAGGAGATGATCCGCAACTTCCACCATCAATATCTATGTTGTTTGATAGTAGAAAGAAAAATAGACAGATGATTATTATAGTTTTTTTTGATTTCTTAATAGTTTTCCACATTTTTTATTGGTTATATGGTTGGTCACATGACTAGACTAGAACAGTTTTCTACGAAAATGTCACGGAAAACATGGTGTTTTTTAATGTGTTTTTAGTTTTTCTACTATTCTTGGAATTTCCTCAATACAGTAGTCGATGTCTTTTTCTGTAGTGATTTTTCCTGTGGTGAGGCGGAGAGGGGAGTTGTTTTGTTTGATGGCTGTCATGACGTGGGAGATTTGGCTATCGCCGCTTTTGCAGGCGGAACTGGCGCTGCTGTAGATTCCGATAGAGTCGAGATTGAGGATTAATTGTTCTCGATCAATTTTTGGGAAAGAGATGTTGATGTTGTTTGGGAGGCGGGTTGGGCCGGGTTGTGGGCCGTTCAGTTGAGAGCCGGGTATTTTAAGCAGTTCTGAGATTAGTTTTTCTTGAAGTAGTGTTAGGCGGGCGTTTTCTTTCTCAACGCCTTCTTGGGCAAGTTCTAGGGCTTTGGCGAGGCCTATGATTGCTGGTGTGTTGTGGGTGCCGGGGCGGAGGGAGTGTTCTTGGGAGCCGCCTTGCATGATGGCTTTGATTTTGGTGCCGCGTTTGAGGAAAAGGGCGCCGACGCCTTTTGGTCCGTATATTTTGCTGCCGTTGATGGTTATTGAGTCGACATTTAGATTTAGGGGCAGGGAGTTTGCTGCTTGGCAGGCATCTGTGTGAAAGGGGATATCGCCTGATATTGCTGCGAGTTCTGAGATGGGTTGAATGGTGCCGATTTCGTTGTTTGCGTAGATTATTGAGATGAGAATGGTGTTTGGGCGGATTGCGGCTTTGAGATCGTCAGGATTGACGAAGCCTTCTTTGTTTACGGGGAGGTATGTGCATTCGAAGCCTTCTTTTTCTAATTGTTTAAAACAGTTGAGCACGGAGGGGTGTTCGATTTCAGTTGTGATCAGGTGGCCGGTTTTTTGAGCGCGTGCGATGCCGAGGATGGCGAGGTTGTTGGATTCTGTTCCGGATCCGGTGAAAATGATTTCACTTTGGCGGCAGTTCAAAATTTCAGCAATTGTTTCACGAGCTTTGTCGATTGCTATTAGTGCTTCTTTGCCTTTCGTGTGCAGGGATTCTGCGTTGCCGTATTCTTCAGTGAAGTAGGGGAGCATGGTTTTGAGCACTTCTTTGGAAGTGTAAGTGCTGGAGGCATGGTCCATATAAATGTTAGACATGTTTTTGGGCTAGTAGGATGGCGGCAATGGAGTCGATATCTTGAAGTTCTCCGTTGTGAAGCATTTCTAATGTTTCTTGCCAGGATTTTAAGACTACTTCAAGTTCCTCATTGTCATCAAGCTCTAGTTCATGCGTTTTTTTGGCGCCTGTGGCTAGGAAGATGTGTATTTTTTGATTTAATAATCCGACACTTGCGAAGTTTGTTTGTAATTTGGTCATTGTTTCTACTGTGTAGCCTGTTTCCTCTTTTAGTTCTCGACGTGCTCCTGCCTCTGGTGTTTCGTCTTTTTCAATGTGTCCTGCGGGAACTTCGATGCCTGTTTGTTTGATGGGGTGACGATACTGATTTAATAAAACCACATCGTTTTCTTCTGTTAATGCGACTATGATTGCCACTTCAGGGCGTTCTATAACATAGTAGGGGTCAACAATACAGCCATCTTTTTTGCGGCAACGGTCTTTTTTCACAGTAAAGTATTCATTTTCTGTAAGCGTTTCTGTGCTGAGTATTTCCCAATTCATGCAAGCAATTTAGAGGCTATGTCTTTTTCAGTCAACAAAGTTCGGTTTTGACAATACTGCTTTTTGCCATATAATTCTTTTCATGGATGAGGGTGAACAGAAATATCTTTTTAGTGAGGACTTTGATGCTTTGAGGAAGTGCGTGATTGATGGTCAGCCGGTTGAGAAGGCTGTGTTGTTGAAGCATATTGAAAACGTTTTTTATACAGAGGAGATTGATGGTGTGAGGGTTCGTGTGAGAGGTAAAATCAAAGCGGCTTGTCGTGGGGTTGGCCATGTAATGGTTTGTGAAGATTGCGTACGTATGATTGAGAGGATTGGGGCTGATTGTAAGATTAGCTTTGATAAGAAGGATCGAAAAAAGGTTGTGAAGCGGGTGACTAATCGTAAGAGCATTGAATTTGCGAGACATGCTATTAGGAAACTTTTTTCCAGAGAATCTTTCTTAGCGTGAGAATAGAATTCGTAAATTGTTAGCGAAGGGGTCTTATTTTGTTTGATCAGTAAATGTTGATTGACAATTAAAGATGCATCCTTATACTAGCTTTTGCATTTTGAGGAATGCTTTTGACAATGCGGCCCGTTCGTCTAGTGGTTAGGACACCAGGTTTTCATCCTGGAAACAGGAGTTCGATTCTCCTACGGGCTACCACAGTCACTCGCGAAGCGTGTGACCTTTTTTTTATTGGACTTCGTTGTCTTCTCTGGTGACGAAGGTTTTTTCTTCGATGTTTTGCATTTCTTGGAAGTTTGGACTGTTTTCTACTTCTGAAGTGGCTTTTATTTGAGTTATTTTTGTGTGAAGAGTGCCGGAGATTGATTTTAGTTCTTCGTTTTCGAGTTGCTTTTGTTGTAGCGTGTAGCCACGTTGGGCATTGTCATTTGTAGTAAAAAGAAAGGTAATAGAAAGTACCAATATCATGATTCCAAGAGTTGTGATCAGTGAAGTTATGGCCTTTTGGGTTTCACTTTCAAGAGTAGTTCTTTTTTTGAATTTGCTGTGTCGACGTTCTAGTTCGATTAGGCTCATTATTGTTCAATAATTTGATATTGCACATTTATTATACCCCATCCGATCCAAGCAATTTCCTCGAAGGCTGTTGTAGTGAGGTCGATGACGCGTCCGGGTCCATAAGGTCCACGGTCAGTGATTTCTACGGTGATGCTTTTGTTGTTGGCTAAGTTTGTGACTTTGACCATGGTTCCGAAGGGAAGTTCTTTGTGAGCGGCTGTAAGTTGGAAGTAGTCAAAGATTTCTCCGGATGCTGTGAAGTTGCCTTGTAGGGCTTTTCCGTAGAAGGTTGCTTTGCCAAAATGGTATCCGTCACTGAATTTTAGGAGTTTATAAATGATTTCTGCGAGGTATCCACGGCTAATCTCTTGAGATGGGTAGATTTCATTTGTTGGGTGGATTTCCAGCATTTCACGTGAGTCTGCGAGGCTTGTGTAAGGTGTATACCAAGCATCAATGGGAGTGTCTGCGAAGAGGTGTAGGTTTGGGTCTGGATAACTTAGGTTGGGAAATGATTCTAGGTAAATTTTTAGAGCTTCAGCGAGGTTGATGTTTTTTTCTGGTTGAAAGCTTCCATCATCATAACCATCAATTATTCCAATTTCTTTTGCTGCTGCGAGATATGGGCTGTACCAACTTGCTGCAGGAGTGTCTGTAAAAGGATCTTCTGAAATTTCGTTTGGCTCTCCACTAATTGCACCGCTGGCCAAAGTGATCATTTTTAATGCTTCTGCGCGGTTTATTTTTTCGTGAGAACGGAAGGTATTATCTTCGTATCCGTCGATAATGCCCATTTCTCTTAGTGATTTGATTGCCACATAGTGGTAGTCATCTTCTTCCACATCTGAAAAAGGCTCAGGGCTTGGTGCTTCTTCTGAATTGGCAATTCCGGCAATACTAAGAACAATAGATAGGGGAATCAATAACCATTTAGCTATGTTTTTCCTCATCTTTAGGATTTTAACTTAATTACCAGGTGGCGGTGTTCGCCTTCGCCTTCACTGAAAGTTTCGATGTCTTCGTATCCTGCGCCCATACACATTAAGTGGATTTTGCGACGGAAGTATGGAGACATCGGAGGTAGTTCTTGTGAGCGTCCGATTCTGCGTACAGTATCTATTTTTCTTACAGCTAGTTTAATGATGTTTTCTTCTTGGCGTTTTCTGTATTCGTCGATGTCTAAGCTGATGTTAAAAGTTTCATTGGCGTATTTTTTCCAACAAAGAACTTTTAGCAAATGTTGTAGTGCGTAAATATTGTCACCATGATAACCGATCAAAAGGCTGGGATTTTCACTGTCTACATTGATAGCGAAGTTTCCACCTTCCTCCTCGTCTACTGTGATTTGTTTGTAGCTCAATCCCAACTTATCTAATAGTTGTTTGAGAGTTTCTTCTAATATTTCTTCTGTGTCCATTTTCTTATGAGTTAATTACTCTTACAGTAGGCTCATCTTTTGGCTTGTCGTTGCCTTTTGAGCCTCTGTTAACAAAAAGCTGCTGTATTATGCCATACATTGTCGAAGTTCCCCAATAGATACCGACTCCGGCAGGTAGAGAGGCTGTGAAAACGGCTATCATTACAGGTAAAACGTAGGTCATCATGTTGGTTGCAACTTGCATTTCTTTCTTGTTTTTGTCGTCTTTGCCGCCTGGTTTTTTGAAGCTTAGGGATAATTTCATTTGGATGAACTGTAGTCCACCAATGATTAGTGGCAGTACGTAGCGATTTGCTTCAGTTAGGTTTAGGCCTAGGAATTGCACGTTGATGTCGCTGATTGCTATGTAGTTGCTGTAAAGGAGGAAGGTTTGGTCAGGGTTTAATCCGCTTTGCACCACATAAAATACTGCGATCAGAAAAGGGAATTGCATTAACATTGGCAAACAACTTCCGGCGGGACTGACTTTTGCTTCTTTCCAAACTGCCATGGTTTCCATCGCTATGCGTTGCTGGTCGCCTTTGAACTTTTGTTTAATTTTTTCGAGGCGAGGCTGGAGGTCTTGCATTTTCTTCTGTGATTTCATCGCCTTTTGTGAAGGGATGAGTACCAATGTTCGGATTAGTAGGGTTAGTAGGATGATTGCCCATCCGAGTGCATTTCCAGGGACTACGCTAGCGAAGAAGATTAGTCCGTTATATATAGGTCGGTAAAATAGTCCGTCCCATAATTTGCGGATGAGACCTTCTTCTACTATAAGGAATTCGTTTGAAGTGATTATTTTCTCTTCTTCGTTGATGGTTGCGGGAAATTCTATGCGGAATCGTCCCATTTCAGCGAAAAGTTCGCGGTTCCAGTTGTCGTAAGTGAATTGGTATTCTTGTTCTGTAGCTATGTTTACTTCGATAGCGTTTTTGCAGTCTATTGTTGGGGAAGAGCTTTTTTGTACCCATTCGTTGTTTTGGTATCTATATACTGAGAGTGGTTCGTTTGGACATTCGTTGGGGATGGTGATTGTGTCTGAAGTGTTGTTGATTATGGTAGCGCTAACAGTTTGGCGTCTACTGTATTCGTTGTCGTCAGTGAGAAATGATATGTTTCCGGCGTTTGTTGCAAGTTGTTGTTCAGGATTACTGCAACTTTGCATTACATAGTTGATAAGTAAAAATGCAGCCGTGAAAATGACTACGTTTTTGAGGAAGTTGTTTAGTTTTTCCATAAGAATTGATTTATGTCATCTTTTATCTCTTGAAAATTCTTATTGAGAATTTGTTTTTTTGGAATGAAGATGAGGTCTTTGATATTTTTTAGTTCGCCTTTTTCTTTAATTAAAGTGCGAATTGCTTCGAAGGTCTGCCGTTTCAGTTGATTGCGTTCAACAGCTTTCTTCGATATTTTTAGGCTCACAATAACACAGTATCTAGAATATTCCTCTTTGGAATCCATGTGACGCACGATGAAGAGCTGAGTGAGACTTTCTCCTCCTTTAGCTTTGATCAGTGCGATTCTATTACTAGGAATTCGGTACTTTTTTGCAATCATTTCTAGGCAAAAAACGGATTATTTTGAATGAACAGTTACAGCAAGACTTTTTCGTCCTTTTGCTCTTCTTCCTTTTATCACTGGCGTAGCTTTACCGCTTTTTTTCCACATTCTTTTCTTTGACATAAAGCCGTGTTTGCGTAGTCTTTTGCCTTTTTTAAGTTTGCCTAACATGGGTTTTTCGTTTATTTGCTCGCCGATTCTATATGGTGAGTCTTGGTAAGTCAAACTAATTTACTGCCATCTTTACTGCCCTTGCGTATTTCGTTTGACTTTTGTAAGATAGTGTCTAGTATGTTTTGGCTTAAACACACGCTTTATGGCACTTGAGGCACAATACGAATTTTTATTTATAGGTAAGGACGATAACTCCTTTTTGGAGGCTTATAGCTACGACTTATTCCAGGAGCATGGTGATAAGAGTGGTCAGATTTTCATTAACTTGGAGATCCAAAATAATCCTGTAGATAGTGAAGAAATTGCTCAAGTTGTCTATGAAACTATGCAAAAAGTGTTTTTTGAAGATGTTGGACGTGATACTTATGAACGTTTCGAGGTAGCGCTAAAGGCTGTGAATGGTGTTTTGGCCAGTTTTAAAGAACAAAAGACTTCTGGTTATATTGGTAACTTAAATATTGTGATTGCCGCTATTGTTGGTGGTGATGTTTATTTGAGTCAATGTGGCGATGCAGAAGCTTATTTGATTAGAAAAAAATATATCTCTGTTATTAGTGATGGACTTAGCGATGAAGATGAGGGAGGAGATATTTTCACAAGTATTGCCAATGGCAATATCGAAAAAGGTGATTTTGTTTTGTTTTCCACTACTCGTTTGCTGCGTTATATTTCTAAAACAGATTTGGCTAAGTTGATTACTCCAGCTTTGGCTCAATCTCTTGATGATGTTAGAGATGCTATTTCGACTGAGATTCTTGGAAGAGTTGGTTTGACGGGAATTTCTTTTGAATCTGTTAGTGACAAGAAAGTGGAAGTTGAGGAAGGAGCTAAACAAAGTGTATTAGAAGCTAGTGCTGAGGGTACTTCTGCCAAAAAAGAGACTATTAGTGGTAAGTTTTTTACTAAATTTAAGAAAGATAAAACTGAAGTTTTCCAGGGTGGGGGATCAAGCCTCTTTTCGAAGGTTGTTGAAGGGTTTTCAGGATTCTTCGAAATGATGTTTGCTAAAGGTTCTAGCAAAAACAAGATTTTAGGAGCTTTGATCATTGTTATTATTGTGCTTTCTTTGGGAATAGCTTTTTCAAAAAGTAGAATTGCTGAACGTGAGGAGATTTCACGTTTGGATGAAGTGTTGGTTTCAGTAGAAGATCGTTTAAAGGAAGCTGATACCAAAGGTTCTTATGACAAAGAAGCTGCGAAATCTATTTTGGACAGGGCTTATAGTGATGCACTAAGTGTTTTGAATGCTGGTCTTCATAGAGATAAGGCTCGTACATTGCTAATTAGAATTGAAGAAACTCGTGATTCTTTGGATAATGTTGAAAGAATAGAAAATCCGACAGTACTTGCTGATCTTTCAGTTAAAAATCCATCTATTTCTGCTCTTGGTTTCGCCAATGTCAGTGATAGGCTTTATGTATACGATACAAATGGTCTATACGAAGTTGTTTTGGATCAAGTTCAGGATGCTTTGACTATTGATGATGATGAAACTGTGATTGCTGCTACTGGTTTTGATGATAGAAATTCTTTAGTGTTTTTGACTAAATCTGGAAAGTTGATTGAGTATCGCAACGGCACAATGAACTTTATGGATACTGACGATGGTTCATTCCACAAGGCTGTGGCTATCGCTGATTGGGGTAGCAGAATTTATTTGATGGATAATGTTGCTGGTCAGATTTGGAAATACGCTTACAAAGGAACTCGTGATAAATTTGGTTCAGCTGAAGCTTATCTTCTAGCTGATGATGAAGTTGATGTTTCTTCTGCAGTTGATTTTGATATTGATTCTTCACTTTATGTTTTGGACAATAGTGGCGATGTGTGGAGGTTTTATGGAGGTGCTAAACAAGAATTCTTTATTAACGATGCTCCATTCAACGCTTTCAAAGATCCTAGTGTGATCTTTACTAATGAAAAATTGGATCAAGTATTCGTACTAGATTCCAAAGAAGCTCGTGTCCTAGTCTTCAACAAAAATACTCAAACTGGAAATCTGGATTACAGCGCTCAATACATGTTTGATGGAGTTGGAGAGATTCGCGACATCTACGTAGAAGCGGATGACAGAAAGTTGCTCGTTTTGACTGAAAACAAGGTGATCGAGGTGGGGCTTTAGAGGTAAACTATTCCAATTGCGATGAGTTGTAGGAGGATGGCTATTTTTGCTTGGTTTTGTTTGGGGTGTTTGACTGTGCTGTAGATTCCTAGAGGGATGGAGATTAGGGGAAGTAGTATCGCAATTGCGAAATAAGCTAATGCTCCTAAGAATAATAGTGGAGCGGTTATCCAGAATCCTACAATTGCGGTCTCAGCGAAGTGAGTTTGGATGTATTCGAAGTTTACGAGGTCAATGAAGAAGCCTAGAACGAAGTGGAAAAATGATACTCCGACCAAGGAAATTATTGAGAGAATGAGTGCTGCTATTCCGGATTTTGATTTCATAGTAATTATTATATGGATAGACTTTTCGGTATGGCTGTAGACTTTTTAGCTGTAGTTGGGGCTTGTTCGACGGTTATGCCGCGTTGTTGGAAGAGGTTGAAGTTGGGCAGGGCGTCGGGATAACCTTCTTGGTATACGACTCGGGTGATGCCGGCTTCGGTGAGTAGACTTTCGCAAACTCGGCAGGGATGTTTGGTGACGTAGCAGGTTGATTGGTCGACGGAGATTCCTGCTTTTGCTGCTTTGGCGAGGGCCCATTGTTCGGCGCACATGCCGTAGCAGACTTCTCGTTGAGTTCCTGACGGTACTTTGCGGATATCGCGAATACATCCTATTTCACTGCAGTTGGCTTCTTTGTGCCAGTCATTTACGCCTTCTGTGAGGATTTCTTCGTTGCGCACGATAATACAGGCGACTTTTGCGCGAGTGCAGAGGGCTTTTGGTTCGAGTTCGTCGATGTATTCGAGATGTTTTAGGTCTATTTTAGTAATTGCCATGCTTCTTTTGTTATTTGAGGATATTCATGATTTCGGCGTGGGCGTTGCTGAGTGTTGTTTCTATGCTTTCGGTTTTTTCGATTTGCGTGCCAAATATTATTAGCAGTGCTGCTGCTGTGGCTAGGATTATTTTTGAACTGGTAGTTTGACGTTTTCTTATGCGATATATTTCATCTGTTTTTTGTTTTCTTGCTGCGAGTGCTGCGGGTGATGTTGCTTCGCTGAGTTTTCGAACAGCTTCTGTTACTTTAGCTAGATCTTCTTCGGATATTATCTCTTCAGTTGTTGTAGCTGTTTTTTCCATTGTAGGGTTTTAGATTATCTTGTTAGCTTCTTTGCAGATTTGTAGGGATTCGTCTGTGGGAATGACATGGATTTTTGTTTTGTGCAGTTTTAATGGGAGTTGTTTGCATACTGCGTCGCGTACGTAGTCGGCGTGGGTGCCGATTCCGGCGGTAAAGATTAGGTGGTCGAGGCCGCCGAGGCTCGCGATGTAGGCTGAAACTTGTTTGGCGATTTGGTAAGAAAATGTTTCGAGGGCGAGGAGGGCGCGTTTGTTTTTCTTTTTAAATGCGGCGTCTCGGATGTCTCGCATGTCAGAGCTGATTCCTGTGAATCCGAGGAATCCTGATTCTTTCAGTAGCATTTTTTCTATTTCAGGCAGTTTGTAGCCAAGTGATTTCAGGTGAAATATAATTGCTGGGTCGATTGAGCCGCTGCGTGTGCCCATCATGATTCCTTCGAGAGGGGTGAAGCCCATTGAGGTGTCGATTGCTTTGTGTTTGAGTGAGGCGGTTATAGAACAGCCGTTGCCGAGGTGGCAGGAGACTGTGCGGCCTTTTGGAACTTGTTGAGTGACGTATTTGTGGCTGGTGCCGTGGAATCCATAGCGGCGGATTCCGTGTTTTTCATAGAGTTCGTAGGGAAGTCCGTAGAGATATGCTTTGGGT
>JAESSS010000006.1 GCA_016763975.1 Candidatus Altimarinota bacterium | reverse complement strand
GATCCGGGTTCAATTCCCGGTACCCGCTCCATGAAAAAGCTCCCCTGCTCACAAAGTGAGTGGAGGAGCTTTTTCATATGTACGTTACTAGAAATTGCACCCGGAGGGTTTCCCTTGAGCACGCGATGAGTTCAAGCTAATATAGCGAAGAACGAAACGGGTGATCAAGAGGACTTACGAAGCGCAAATTCCCGGTGCTAGAGCTTGCTGTGAAGAGCGAACAGGGTGAGCGATTGAGCAGGAAGAAATAGTACGACGGAGTGTACCCGCTCCACAGTTCCCAGCTGGCACTTTTTGTTTAGCAGGGATATGAGGCTTGCGACAATTCCCCCCATGCAATATGATGGGAAAAAGTTATCCTCATTAACTCCTCCCTATGAGTAAACCAAACACTGGACGATCCGGCCTCAACATAGCCGTTTTAGTCCTCCTAGGCGCCGTACTCGCCCTAGGCCTATTTTACATTGAAAGTCTGCGTATCGCAGGACTCGAAAACAAATCTGCACATTTCTGGTTAGAAATGGTTGGATTTACCACAGCAACATTGGCCGGTTTCGCCGCGCTTAAACAGCTGAAAATCACGAAATCATCACTCTACTTGTTTGTGGCATTGGCCTTTTTTGCCAATGGATTCCAAGACATCATCCATGGATTCGCTGCGATTAATGTTTTCGGGGTGCCGACAGGAGATCAATCTGTATTCATCCCCGCATCTTGGACAGTAGGGCGCATGATTCTTTCCGTCCTCTTCTTAGTCGGTATCTGGTCCAAGCCAGAGGAGCTTATTGCTAAGAGAATTCCTAGTGTCACAGCCAATTATCTGGCTCCAATTGTGATGGTTATTCTCTCTTTCACGACTATTATTCTCCTTTTCCCAATCCCAGCATTTATTCTTCCAGACTTCCCAGCATTCTTGCGCCGACCTTACGAATTAGTAGCTATTATACCGCTGATTATAGCCCTTCCACTCTATTTTAAGGCTACGAAAAAACGTGGTATGACGGGGACACTTTTGATGATGTCACTGGTAGCCGGGATATTTGTTGGTATTATTATGATGAATTCCGTGAAGCTTTTTGACATCTACTTCAACTGGTCACACAGTCTAAAGGACGTTTCTTACATCCTATTCGCGATGGCTCTATTTACTGAGGATCCTTACAGAGAAAACTTAGATAAAAAATTCCGTTTCTCAATTGGCAAAAAGCTCTTCTTTGGCTTCGGAGCACTGACTCTAGTGGCTCTTACTTTGGTAATTACAGCATTTGCAATTCACAAAGGATATTCCCAATTCGAAATCGTTCGTTACATCGGATTTCTGGCTGTAGTCACACTTCTTTTCGGAGTACTCTATCCAATGAAGTTAGTGGGTTGGCTTACTTCGACTCTCAAGAACATGAGTAGCGCAGCTGAAGAAATTTCTAAGGGCAAGACGAATGTCGAGATACCTGGTACATCTGAGGAGAATGAAATAGGCGATCTTGCTAAGTCCTTTGGCCGCATGAACTCCAGTCTCAAAATTATGATGGACTCTGATCCTAATCCTCACACCAAAAAACCAAAAAAATAGTCTATGAACGAACTTACAAAAAAAGTTATTGCCATTACCATAGAAGATCTCGGTCCTGCAGCTGAGAGGTTAGTGCTGAGACAGATCAGATCTCATCTTAAAAAAGACCCTGCCGATCTAACGGTCGCTGACCTCCCAGAATTAGCAAAATGGATTGAACTATCAGCAGGAATGCTCATTAATGTGGAGACAGGAAAGGCAATGGCTGATAGGGTGCGTACAATGAGGTAATAGGGAAGACTTTGCTAGGATATTGAGCTTAAATATGCTATAATACCTGGAAGTTTTCACCTAAACCAAGCTCATGAATGATATTATCTTAGAATCTTTACGCACAGGAGTTCTGTTTGTGATAATTCTTTTTATTCTTCATTTCGGCAGACAGCACAAAGATATCGCCTACAAAGGTTGGGGAATGATGGTTATGGGCTTCATACTGCTCTTCATCGGTTCTGCATTTGATATTACTGATAATTTTGAATCCTTGAACAAATATATAATTATCGGAGACACGCCTGCAGAGGCTTTTATCGAGAAGATGGTGGGATCACTTGGAGGATTCATATTGCTGGCGATAGGTTTAGTTCGCTGGATACCAAATATGGCTTCCATCGCAAAATTAAATTCCAAATTAAAATATCAAAACAGCGATATCACGGCCAATGAGGTACTACATTCAATTCTCGAATCATCTCCCTATGTGCTTTACATCAAGGACAAAGACAAAAAACATATTGTGGTAAATAAAAAGTTTGAAGAAGTCACAGGGATTTCAGCGGAAAAAGCCATGGGCCAAAACAACAATGAGCTTTTTTCACCAGAAGTCGCTGCAATATTTAACACAAATGATGATGCAGTGTTGTCAGGAGAAAGTGTCAGTGAAGAAGAACATCTCGACACAACAGGCGGAAAACGCATTTTTTTAACAGAAAAATTCCCCATCAAATCTGAAGACGATAGCAAAGTGTTAGGGATTTTTGGCATGTCCATAGACATTACAGACTAGAGCCTTACCCAGGAAAAACTCAACAGCAAGATGGAAGAACTTGAAGATCTCAACAAAGCTATGACCGGACGTGAACTCAAGATGGTGGAACCAAAGAAAGAAATTGAATCATTAAAAACTCAATAAACGTGGAATCACAAGTGATTACAGGAAGAAAACAAATCATCAGTTATATCGCACTGTCGCTATCTCTAGTGATTATCTATATTTTTCTGCGCAACTCTGACTGGATTGGTGGCAAACAGATCCACACCATAATGGAAGTGATGGCTACGGCCCTCGCCGCCTTTGTTGGTACTTTGGCCCTGGTTAGGTATTACACCAAGAAGAGCAACACTTTTCTTTTTATCGGAACTGGATTTTTGGGCACAGCATTCCTCGATCTTTATCACGCAATTGTTACATCCACATTTTTTGATCAGTTCTGGCAAAACCCTCCGGAATCACTGATTCCTTGGAGTTGGAATGCCTCTCGATACTTTCTCGGAGTGATGATGTTAATAAGTTGGTTGGCATGGAGACGTGAGAAAAAATTTGGCTCAGAATTGGGGGCAATTTCCGCAAAATCAGCTTATACAATCACAGGCGTATTTACTGTCACGGCCTTTTTATTCTTTATTTTCTACCCCCTTCCTCAGGCATATTATCCCGAACTATTCTTTGGTCGTCCCGAAGAATTCGGTGCTGCAGCACTCTTTCTTGCCGCACTAATTGGCTATCTCAGAAAAGGTTTATGGAAGACGGACAAGTTTGAACATTGGATTGTTTATTCACTGATAATTGGATTGATGGGGCAGCTGCTCTTTATGTCCAGCTCTCACCAATTATTTGACTCAATGTTTGATATGGCCCACCTTCTCAAAAAGGCCAGTTACCTTGCAGTTCTTAGCGGACTTTTGATTGCCATGTATCAACTCTTCACTGAAGCTGATTGTGCTAAAGAAATTTTAGCTAAACAAAATCAAGATTTGTCCCAGGCCAAACAAAGTGCAGAAGAATTTTCTAAGGCCGCTGATGAAAAGAAACGCAGTCTCGAAGAACAGCAACATGCTATTTTGAACGTATTAGAAGATATTGCACATGAGAAAAAAATCACTGAAATGCATGCTCAAGATCTCCGAAAGTTTCAGCAAGCGGTAGAAAATGCATCAGATCATATTATTATTACAGATGCCGATGGTTTAATATTATATGCCAACAAAGCCGCTGAGCTAATCACAGGTTTTACTGAGAAAGAAGTTCTTGGCAAAAAAGCCGGGACCAAGGAATTGTGGGGAGGTCAAATGGATAAAGAAGTTTACGAACATTTGTGGAAGACAATTAAAACAGACAAAAAGCCTTTTGTGGGAGAATTTAATAATAAACGTAAAAATGGCACAGAGTACACTGCCAAATCTAGAATTTCTCCAATCCTGGATAAAAATGGTGAAGTACAATTTTTCGTTGGTATTGAAACTGATATCACCAAGGAAAAAAACGTTGATCGTATGAAAACCGAGTTTATTTCTTTGGCATCTCACCAGCTTCGCACACCACTTTCCGCTACAAAATGGTTTTCAGAAATGTTAATCGCCGGCGACGCCGGCCCTCTCAACAAAGAACAACAAGAATACGTACAAAACATCAGTGATTCCAATGAACGCATGGTAAGCCTCGTAAACGCCCTACTAAACATCTCTCGCATCGAGTCGGGACGTATCGTAGTGGACAGTACTCCAACAAACCTCTTTGACATTGTGAACGAAGTGATCAAGGAGATAGAAAGTGAAACAGCAAAGAAAAATATAAAAATCATAGCCAGCATTACGGAAAATGCTCCAAAAATCTGTATTGATCCCAAACTTATTAAGGAAGTTTATAAAAATGTAATTACGAATGCTATTAAATATAGCCCAGCTGAAAGTGAAATCATTGTGATGATTTCAAAGAAAGATGAAGAGATGATTACTCAAATATCTGACAACGGTATCGGCATCCCCGACGAAGAACAAAGCAAAGTATTTACCAAGTTTTTCAGGGCCAATAATGCTAGACAAACTGAAACAGACGGCAGCGGACTGGGACTTTACCTTGCCAAAACCATTATAGAATCTTCTGGCGGAAAAATCAGATTTGAAAGCAAAGAAAACGAAGGCACTACCTTCTGGTTTACCCTTCCACTCAAAGGAACAAAGAGTAAAAAAGGGGAAGTAAGAATAAATTCTTGAAAATAACTCCAACAAGTAATAAAGTAACAACATGAGCAAAGAAAACCCATGCGTACTAGTTCTGGAAGATGAAGCCCTACTCCTTGAGGCAATCAGCAAAAAACTGATTAAGTCTGGGATGACAACCATTTCCTGCACTACTGCCGAACAAGCCTTGGATTACCTTGAGAGTATCTCAGAGAAGCCAGATGTAATTTGGTTAGATTTTTATCTTAAAGGGGGAATGGACGGACTTGAATTTCTCACTAAACTCAAAGCTAACGAAGCGTGGGCCAATATCAAGATAATCATTGTCAGTAACACCGCAAGCGACGACAAGGTCAAAAGCATGCTTGCTCTGGGTGCATCCAAATATGTCCTTAAGGCGGAGCATCGTCTGGACGAAATTGTCGAACAACTTACAGATATAATTGCAGAAACTGAATAATCCACAGTTCTATGGCAGACAGTAAAAAAATAATGGTTGTAGAGGATGACAGATTGGTTAGCAAAATTTACAAAATAAAACTTGAATCCAAAGGTTATGAGGTGATTACCGCTGAAGATGGAGATCAGGCTCTTTCACTGATCCTTTCCGAAATGCCAGATCTAATAATTTTGGACATTTTGATGCCTTCCAAAAGCGGATTTGAGGTTTTGGACAGTATAAGGGCCAACGAGCAGACCAAAGAAATTCCGGTTATAGTACTCACCGAAGCTAACAGAAGCGAAGAAGACCTACAAAAAGGCTTAAGCAAGGGCGCAAATGAGTATTTGGTAAAGAGTAAGTCGAGCCTCGAACAGATTCTAGAAAAGATAGCTTCATACCTCAATTAAAGCGCTCCAATAGCTTAACAAATGGGCTTTTTCATGCTATAATAAGCGGAAACGAAAATAAAAATATAAATGAAAATAGCCAGAAAATTGGTGCTCAGCAATCTAGTGCTTGTAGTCATTCTTTCGATACCGATTTTGGTATTTATGTTTGTGATGAATTCCATCAACCCAACATTCGCGGAACTGGACAAACAGGTTATTGCACTGGAAAGAATCATTAATGGAGGTGGTGGCGAGCTGGTAGCCAATCAGCTTTCTTTGATTACAGAAATGAACAACGACAATATCGATAGGGTTAATTTCCTTACCAATATCGTACCTATCAGTTTGATAATTATAGTTATTTTTGGAATTTTGATTTCGATCCTAACGGCAAAAATTATCACAAAACCGCTCGGCAAATTGACCCAAGCACTTTCTGATATTGCTCAGGGCAAATCAAAAGAAACTCCACTCATAAAATCTGGTGACGAAATCGAGGAGTTTTCTATTTCTTTTGCCCAAATGAATGAAAAATTAGCCTCATCCATGGATAGTCTCAAACTTCAGGCAGAAATGGAGACAGAAGAGGTCAAAGCACTCGCCAAAGAAAAAGTTAGAGACAGAGCCCTTCTTTCAGGAATAGGGGATGGAATTATCGCCACCGATCAGGACGGAATGATTACCAAAATCAATGCTGCCGCTGAGAACATGCTTCTTATCAAAATGTCAGAATGTATCGGAAAACCAGTAGTAGACATCGTCAAAGTTTTTGATGAAAAAGGCGCAGAAATACCAGTATACAAAAGGTTAGAAGTGCTCGCACTCGCATCAGGAAAGAGAAGCTCCGTGCCAAACGGTCAGACATATTTTTACGCCAAAAGTGATGGCAAAAAATTTGCCGCAGGCATTACCGTTACTCCATTCATTTTGCAGGACAAAATCATCGGTACCATAATCGCTTTTCGTGATATTACCCTCGAAAAAAACATCGACAAAGCCAAAACTGAGTTTGTCTCACTCGCATCCCATCAGCTCCGATCACCGATCACTTCTATTAATTGGAATATGGAAATGTTAATCAACGGAGATATGGGCAAAGTTAATGATGAACAATTCAAAGTGTTAAAAGATGCCATGGCCGCAATCAACAAAATGAGGACACTAATCGACTCATTACTAAATATCTCACGTATCGAGCTGGGTACTTTTAGTGTTGATCCGGAATTAGTAGATGTGGTGCAATTAGCAGAAGAAACCCTCAAAGAGCTTGATCCAATGATCAAAAGAAAGCAGCTAAACGTAGAAAAGGATTTTGATCCAAAGCTCAGAAAAATGCTCTCAGATCCAAAACTTATGGGCATGATTTTACTGAATTTAACCTCAAATGCCTGCAAATACACCCCCGAAAAGGGCTCTGTAAAACTTAGTATTAGGCAGAAGGATGAGGATCTTTTTATAACAGTCCAGGACACTGGTTGCGGAATCCCTACAAAAGACTATCCGCAGATGTTCAAAAAACTTTTCCGTGCCGACAATGCAAAAAAAATTGAAACCGAAGGTACAGGACTTGGCTTATATATTATCAAATCAGTAATCGAAAACGCCAAAGGCAAGATCTGGTTCGAATCCCAAGAAGGCAAAGGAACAACATTCTTCGTACAAATCCCACTTTCCGGAATGGCTGAAAAAAAGGGAAGTAAGAAATTAGAGTAAGTCGAGCCTTGCCACAGGCAATAAAAGATGGTATAATAATGAAAAGTTTAACAAAAATAAAAATGACAAAACAATCACTCTTCTCCAGTTTTACAATTGGACGTCGACTGATGCTGGGGCTGTCCTTCATCCTCGTCATCTTCCTGACAATTTCATTTGCCTCTTATCGTAATGTGAACGCTGTGATTAGTGAGACAAAACTAGTAGACCACACTCATGAGGTACTCGAAGAACTTGAAAAAATAACGGTAAGTCTACTGAATGCGGAGACTGGGCAGAGAGGATTCCTAGTTACAGGTGAAGAAAGATATCTAGAACCCTACGATATTGGGATTATCTCTGTTGTAACGCAACTTGATATTATCGCTGACCTAACTTCAGACAATCCCAATCAACAGGCTCGAATCTCACAACTGAGACCAATTCTAACTTCAAAATTAGCAGAGCTAGAAGAGACAATCCAACTAAGACGTGATGAGGGTTTTGAAGCCGCACAGGCATTAGTATTGACCGATGCTGGTAAAAAAGACGCCGACGCCATCAGAGCGATCCTCGATGATATGGTCGCTGAGGAACAAGTTCTTCTAGAGGAAAGAGCCAACGTAGCTGTCGAAGCTCAATCAGCTACCAAAAATATTATTCTCTACGGATCAATCTTTGCAATCATGCTCGCATTTGCAGTGATTTGGGTTATTACTAGATCAGTTAACTCAGTATTGAGAACAGCCGTAGACAACCTTGTTGCTGCTTCGTCTCAACTATCAGCAAATATCCAACAAGCTTCAGCTGCTTCACAGCAAAACTCTTCAATTTCCCAACAAATTGCTGCCTGTTCAACCCAGCAGTCAAAACAAGTTGAGGAACTTTCAAAGGTTATTGCACAGCTTGCTGCAGCAATGGAACAGATGTCTGCCAGTTCTCAAGAAGCATCCACATCATCAATCGAATCTTCAAATTCTACTCAGCGATCCGGTGAGAGTGCAGAGAAAATTTCTAAAATGGTAGAAGCAATTACAAATTTCGCAGAAAGAACCAACCTCCTTGCCCTCAATGCAGCGATCGAAGCTGCTAGAGCCGGTGAAGCAGGAAGAGGTTTTGCAGTTGTAGCTGACGAAGTAAGAAAGTTAGCTGAAAACTCTGGTAAATCTGCCGAAGAAATCAAAGTAATTGTGACAGAATCAGGTTCAAATATAGAAAAAAGTGTCAAATCTATTCAAGACGTATCAGTCAAAATCCAAGGCGTTGCCTCAACCGTACAACAACAATCAGCTTCAATTCAGCAGGTTGCCAGAACACTTGATTCCCTGGCACAACTTGCAGAAGAGAATGCTTCAGGTGCGCAGCAATTAGCAGCAATTACTCAGCAACAATCTGACTCAACAGTTCAGGTTGGAGCAGCCGCTAGTCAGCTTGAATTATTGGCAGAGAGCTTGAGAAGCCTAGCAGGTGGTGCAGGCAGCATGAACACAGCAAACGTTGTAGCCCCAACAGTAGTTGCGAAGAAACCTTCGCTAGTAACTCCAACTCCACAGCTTGAGAAAAAGCCAGAAGTAAAAATTCAAGTAAAACCTCAACTTCAAGCCCCAGCTCCAGCTCCAGCTAAGGTTCAACCAAAAATGGCACCTATAGTAAAGAAAATCCCATTGGAAAAAGCTAAGGTAGAGAAACAAGAAACTAACAAATAAAAAAATGGAAACAGATACTATACAACAAGTAGTTTCACAAGTAGCCGTCAAAGGCCAACAGCAAGAAAAGACAGACAATGTCGATTACATCCAAGTTTTGGTATTTAAACTTGGCAATGAAGAATACGCTGCAGATATCAAAGATCTCAGAGAAATTATTGTTCAAACCGAAATCACACCTGTACCCAATTCCCCTGAATATATCAGCGGGATCCTCAATCTTAGAGGAAGTGTGGTTGTGGTTATCGATTTGGAAAAGAAATTTAATCTTCAGAAAAAAGAAAATGCACAAAAAAATCACATAGTAATTACCGAAATCGATGGCACAAGTTTTGGTATTATTGTCGATCAAGTCGACGAAGTTATCAGGGTGGCAAACACTGCAATCCAAAAATCTCCTGAGCTAATTTCATCTAAGATAAAGGCAGATTACCTGAAAGGAGTAATCGTTATAAACAAAAGTGATGAAAAAAAAGAGAAAACTAAGGAAGAAGAAACAGATAAGGCAAAGGAATCGCGTTTACTAATCCTTCTTGATCTGCAAAAATTGTTGAAAAGTGATGAGCTTACCGAACTGGGAAATACCATTAAAAAAAGTTCAAAACCTACAGAAAAACCCCTTGAAACTCCAGTCAAAGCAGCCACTCCAGAAACTCCAGCAAAACCAACAACCGAAGCCCCACCAAAAACTAATCAACAAGCAACAACCTAACTATGATTTTTAAAAAAGAAGTACTGGAAACAGCTTTACGTGCGAGCGGGGTTAAAGTAAGCGAAGCCTTCGCCATGTTGGCAAAAGGTGAGGTCAAAGTTACTTCCGCAGAGGTTGTAGTAGAAGACAAAGACGCTCTACTTGAAAAGATTTTATCTAGAGAAGCTAGCTCAGTCATTGCCTATTCTCAGCTTATGAGCGACATCAATGGTTTAGCTCTTTTGATGCTGACTAGAGAAGACGCCCTAACTTTGGTAGACATCCTCAATCAACGTGAGGTCGGGACTACAGGAGTGCTAATGGAAATTGATCGTTCAGCAATTAAAGAAACTCTAAACATCCTTTCTAACACTCAATTAACAGCTCTCTCCAAGATGGCTGATGAGAATCTCGGATTAGGAGTGCCTTACATGATGCCTCTAAATAATCTGAAACTCGTTCTCTCAAAAATTAAAGAAGCTCAGAAAATTCCAGGAGATGATTCTGTCATTTTTTCTACGACATTATCGATTGCTGGTCACGATATATCCGCAGATCTATTTCTCGTATTTAATAAAGAAGCAGTTGAAGCTGCCACTAACTAACCAAAACCATATGGCTGATACAAAAATACTAATAGTCGACGACTCAGCATTCATGAGATCAGTTCTCAAAAATATTCTTGAAGGAGCCGGATACAGTAATTTTGTTGAAGGTGAAAACGGCAACGATGCTAGAACAAAAACAGACTCAGAAGCTCCAGCACTCATTTTGCTGGACTTAATTATGCCGGAGACTGGTGGAATGGGAATTATCGCTGAGCTCAGTCAAAAAGCAAAAGTGATCGTAATTAGCGCTGTAGGACAGGATGAAAGTGTAAATGAAGCCAAGGCCAACGGGGCATCTGACTACATCGTAAAACCTTTCGAAAACGACCAAGTGGTAAACACAATCAACAAAGTTCTAGGTTTATAGAAAGAGAAATTTGATCAAAAAAATGAACAAAAACAAAAAAATATCGGTTCTTATTGCCGACGATTCTTTCTTCACTAGAAAAATACTAAAGGAAATCCTATCTAAGGACACAACAATTGAATTGATTGGTGAAGCCAAAAATGGTATAGAAGCTTGCGAAAAAGCAGCCGCCCTCAAACCTGATGTCATCACTCTGGATTACAATTTAGGTGATATTAATGGTGCTGAGGTAATTAGCCGTATTCTTGCCAAAGACCCCCAATACCAACCCTCAATTCTCATAATCTCGGCCTACACCAAGGAAGGCTCTGACGAACATTTGGAATGCTTGAATAGGGGAGCGATAGACATTATATCCAAACCTTCAGGCGAAATTAGTTTTGATTTGGGGTTGGTAGCAGAAGAAATTTTGAGCAAAATACACATGGCATCTCTGGCCAAAGTGAGATATTTCGAAGTAGTTAAACATAGTCATGAAAAGAAAACAGACATACCTGACATTGTTGCCAACAAGATAGTCGTAATAGGTGCTTCTACCGGTGGACCTCCGGTTCTCGAACAAATTATCTCTCAATTACCTTCGACTTTAAGCGCCGGGGTGATTGTCGCTCAGCACATGCCAAAAGTATTCACTAGCAGTTTCGCTAAGCGTATAAACAAATTATCCGCAGTGATAGTCAAAGAAGCTCAGGAAGGGGATCAGATCAAATGTGGCGTTGTCTTAGTTTTGCCGGGAGGTAAAAATTCTGAGCTTATTTCACAAAATGAAAAAACTATCCTCAGAGTGAAAAAAGAAGAAAATCCTCGCGGTGCTCATCCTTGCATCGACATTATCATGAGATCGGCAGCCCAAATATTTGGAAAATCAGTGATCGGAATCGAGCTCACAGGAATGGGAGAAGATGGCAAAATTGGCATGTCTTGTATCAAGGCAGCCGGTGGCCACACAATTGCCCAAGACCCTGAAACGGCCGTGGTCAGTTCCATGCCTGCGTCCGCGATCAAAGAAGGTGTTGTAGATGAAGTTTTAGACATAAACAAAATATCAAAACGCATTTTAGAATTGTGCGTCTAAATTAATAAAATGGATCTTTCAAAGTTCAAAGAACTTTACATCTCAGAAGTGGAAACTCAAATCCAAAAACTCAATGATAATTTATTGGCTCTTGAGAAAACACCAGAAGAAAAATCAATTCTCAACGATTTGATGCGTTCTTCACACACGATCAAAGGATCATCCGCAACAATGAGCTACAATCATATGGCTACACTAAGCCATGTTCTCGAAGATATTTTTGACAACGCCCGCAAAGGTACCCTTGCCCTCAGCAAAGGCATTATGAACGAATTATTCAACGGTTTCGACGCTTTAGAAAAATCACTCAGCGCCATCAAAGATACCGGAGTGGAATTAGATAGCACTGAACTGTCAGAAAAAATTAAGGTTCTATGCACTGACTCTACAAAAAAAGTTGTCAGTAAAGTAGCAGCCAAAACCCCCACAGCTCCAACTAAAGAAACAGATGATTTTAACGAAGCATTTTTAAACAAAGACCAGACAATCGATGAGATTTCTCGTGTCAAAGTACCGATTCACCGTTTGGACGACCTCATGGACATCACAGAAGAGCTATTGGTCAACAAAATGCGTATCGAGTCCCTCAGCGCTGGACTTATTGATCCAAAAACAGCCAAGTCCGCACTGATCGAACTCAAACCAGCTGTTGAGCAACTTAGTCGACTGGTTATGGATCTACAATTCAACGTCTTACAGGCGCGCCTCGTGCCTCTAGAACAGATTTTCTCACGTTTCCCCAGGATGGTACGTGATCTTGCCCAGAAGCAAAATAAAGAGATCGAGCTCAAGATTAATGGTAGTGAAATTGAATTAGACAGAACCATCGTGGACAAATTAGGTGGTCCGATTATTCATCTTTTACGTAACGCTATCGACCATGGCATAGAGCAAAAAGGAACAATATCTATTACGGCAAAACATCAGAAAGATTATATCACTCTTGTTATCGAAGACGACGGCAGAGGTATAGATTGGGACAAAGTTATAACTTCCGCAATTGAGTCCAACATAATTAGCAGTGAAGAAGGTACCAAATTAAAGACAAGCAAAAATCAGAAAGGTATGGAGAAACTTCTTTTTGATCCTCGACTTTCCACTAAAGGAGAAGTAACCGAAATATCTGGACGAGGAGTTGGACTGAGCGCTGTTCAACAATTTGTAGAGGAAATTTCTGGAAGAATAATTATTAAATCTCCATTAGAAGAGGGCAGCGGCACAAGGTTTACACTTGAATTGCCGCTTACCTTAGCCATAATCGACGCACTACTTGTTAGGGTAAAGGATCAAACAATGGCCATACCATTTTCAAGCATAGAAAGAACTGTTCATGTTGAGCAAAAAGACATCAAAACAATCGCAGATCACGAAACCGCAATTGTGGCCGGCACAGACGTGCCATTGATCAGATTGGAGCAAGTATTTAAAGACACTTTCGCCAAAGAAGATGAAAAGGAACAAAAAGATGGACCAATCACTGTGGTACTCGTCAAACGCGGCAAAGAAGTTGCTGGAATCGTAGTTGATGAGTTGTTAGCGCAGCAGGAAATTATTATCAAACCACTTCCCCAAACTTTATCCACTATCAAAGGATTCGCTGGATCTACTATTCTGGGAGATGGCAGAACCGTACTGATTTTGGACCTCGTGAGCCTGCTCAGCTATATATCAGGACACTAAAAAATGTTATAATAACAAGATTAATTACCTGAACATGAACCTAGAGGAAGCAAAAAATATGCAGATGGACGCTCTTGCTGAAATGGCCAATATCGGTGCCGGCAATGCAGCTACAGCATTATCTCATATGCTCAATAAAAAAATTGAGATCGATGTCCCGGTTCCCTTTATTGGAGAATTAGTTTCTATGGAGAGACAGTTCGTAGAATCCAAGGACGCAGTCGTAGCAGTATTCCTCAAAGTACAAGGAGACATCAACGGTGCAATGCTCAACCTTTTTACTCCGGAAAGTGCACTTAGTTTTGTTAATTTGCTTTCAAAAAAAGAAAAAAAAGAGATCTCTACCCTCAACGAAGAAGATAAATCTACACTTCTCGAAGTTAGTAATATTTTGTTAGGATCATCCCTAACAGCTATTTCCAAGTTTTTAAAGCTCAACACTACACACTCAATCCCAGATATATCCACGGATATGTTAGGGGCAGTTATGGATACAGTTTTTCTAGAAATGGGTGCTGAATCCGATCACGTCATAGCCTTCAAGATTAATCTCAAAATTGAAGGGGAGAAAATAGGAGGAGATCTTTTTTTCCTATTCGATCCGAAATCTACAGATAAAATTTTGGAGAAAATAAAAATAAAACTAAATGTACAGGAATAATGGGCAATATAATCACAGTCAGGACTGCAGAATTGGCAGTTAGCCACAATGATGACTCTGTGAGAACAGGAAGTATTGGTTCTTGTATTGTCATAGTGCTCTACGACGCTGTATCAAAAATTGGTGGATTAGCCCATTCCATGCTGCCATATCGCGACGAACATCATAAAGCTGGGCCAAACGAGGCTGATCAGCCTGCCAAATTTGCGGATGAAGGTGTCGACAACCTAATCCTAGAAATACAACGCCAAGGTGGTATCAAAGAAAATCTTTCCGCCAAACTAATTGGTGGCGCATCTATGTTTAGCAAAATTGCCGGCGGCACCCAGAGTATTGGCAACCGAAATGTCGAAGCTGCACGTAAACGGCTAACAGAACTGGCTATTCCAATAGACAAAGAAGATACCGGTGGCACTGCAGGTAAGTCAGTAGTTATTAATTTAGCATCAGGAGTTGTTCAGGTCTCATCTGTAATGTAATGTATCAACATGGATCCAAAAATTATCATGGTAGCAGAGGACGATAAGTTTCTAGCAAAAATCTACGAAACTAAGCTCACAAAAGAAAAATTCACAGTTATTATTGCTTGTGATGGAGAAGACGCTCTCCAAAAATTAGAAGCTGGACCAAAGCCAGATATCATTCTTTTGGACTTAATAATGCCCAAAAAGAGTGGATTTGATGTTTTGACTGAGATAAAGAAAAACCCAAATCTTAATACAATACCGGTTATTATTCTTACTAATTTGGGGCAGGAAGAAGATATCAAAAAAGGAATGGATGCAGGCGCAAACGATTACATTATCAAAGCAAATATCTCTATCGAAGACGTAATGCTCAAAATACAAAAGTGGCTTGATGCTCCACTCCCAGCAGCACCCGCAGCAGCACCCGCAGCACCTGCAGAAGCACCCGCAGCACCTGCAGTAACACCTGCAGTAACACCTGCAGTAACACCCGCAGCAACACCTGCAGCAACACCTGCAGTAACACTTGCAGTAACACCCGCAGCAACACCTGCAGTAACACCCCCACTTCCACCTACACCCTCAGCTTAAGCACCAATGATGAAAAAAATCTTACTGATTGAGGACGATCATCTATTACAGAAAGTCTTAACATTAAAACTCTCATCTAAGTATGAGGTAGTTACAGCTGAAAATGGCAGAGAAGGCATGGAAAAAGCACTATCAGAAAATCCCGACCTTATTCTTTTGGACCTTATAATGCCTGAAGTAAGCGGTTTTGAGTTTCTGGTTATGGTCAAAGCTAATGATAAAACGAAAGAAATACCAATCATCATACAGTCTGCACTTCCTAGCAAAGAAGACATTCAAAAAGCTATGGATTTAGGAGCAAATAACTATTTAATTAAGGGCAACATCTCTCTTGAAAAGATAATGGGTCTAGTCGGAAATTACTTAAACTAAACTACCTATGGCCGAAGAAGCAAAAAAAATTCTAATCGCAGAAGACGATAAATTTCTTCTAAAAATCTATCTCACCAAGTTAGAAGCAGCTGGTTATGTCATTGTCTCCGCGGAAGATGGAGACACAGCACTCGAAAAGCTAAAGACCGAACTCCCAAATCTTCTCATCTTGGACATTCTTTTACCGAAGAAAAATGGTTTTGAAGTCCTTCTAGCAATGAAAGCTGACCCTGCAATCAAACACATTCCTGTAATTGTGCTTTCAAATCTTGGACAGGAATTGGACGTAGAAAAAGCAATGAGCGCTGGCGCAATCGATTATCTTGTAAAAGCAAATGTTTCTATAGAGTCTGTACTTGAAAAAATTAAATCCCACATTTAATGGCAAAAATATTATTGATCGAGGATGACAAATTCCTCCAAAAAGTATACACACAGCAACTCCAAAGCCAATCCGGATGGACCGTCGTAATAGCAGATGACGGTGAAATAGGGCTTGCACTAGCCGCTTCTGAGCTGCCAAATATTATCCTCCTCGACTTAATCATCCCCAAAAAAGATGGTTTCACAGTGTTGCAGGAACTGAAAGCTAATCCACAATTAGCGAATATTCCTGTCATCATCACTTCTGGTCTTGGACAAGAGGCTGATATCAAAAAAGGCATGGATCTAGGGGCAGTCGATTATATGTCCAAATCTGATAGCACCATGGATATTATCGTCGAAAAAGTGCAAAAAAACCTTCCGCAACAGTAGTTTTTCTACTCTTGCCATATTCCACGTATATACCCTGACAGGGTCGTCTTTTCGGCTTATTCATGCTATAATATAGGGATATTTAGCTAAGGAAATCATGGATCAGGAGACACAACAAAAACTAGAAATAATGTTGATTCAGGGTGAATTCATCAGCCAGAAACAGCTGCAGGAAGCGGTTACTTACGCTAAAAAGAATGCTACTAGCTTGGAGGAAGCTTTGATTAGCAAAGATTTTGTCAAAGATGACGAAATGGGGCAACTTGTTTGCCAAATTATGGCTTGGCAATTTGTTAATCTCAGCAAAGAGGGCATCGATGAGAGCATTGCCCACCTTATTCCTGAGAGAGTAGCCAAAAAACAGAAAACTTTAGCTTTTGCTCGCACAGATGATGGTATAAAAATAGCGATGAACAATCCGGATGATACGAATTTTCTTCATCTCTTAGAGAAAAAACTTGGGGAAAAGCTCATTCCATACTTTGCGACATTAAAAGACATCCATACACATCTCGACGTATACAAAACCGACATTCGCGAAGAATTCGAAAAGATTATCAAGGCAGAGGCGGCACATGCAGTGATTGGGGAAAGCAAAGAAAGCTCTACCATTCAAATTGTAGATATGCTGCTCCAACGTGGTTTCCAAAACAAAGCTTCAGATATTCATATTGAGCCGGGTGAAAATGAAACTCAAGTGCGTTTCCGTATCGACGGAGTGATGCATGACGTTATTTCTATCCCCGCCAAAATTCACGACGTTGTTATTTCCAGAATCAAAGTAATGTCACATCTCCGTACTGATGAACATCAAGTTCCACAGGACGGCAAGATAGAATACAACATCGACAATCACAAGCTCGACGTTCGTGTCTCCGTTGTGCCCACTACAAAAGGTGAAAATGTAGTGATGAGGTTGCTCTCAGATCAGTCTCGCGAATTTACTCTCGAAGACATTGGTCTGGGCGCAAAAGATCACGCCAAACTTAGTGAGGCAATCAAGAAGCCATGGGGCATGATCCTCGTTACTGGACCTACAGGTTCCGGCAAAACAACTTCTCTTTATTCGGTGATGAAAATCCTCAATAGACGTGAAGTAAATATCGCCACTATCGAAGATCCGGTAGAATACAACGTCAGCAGCATTACTCAGATTCAAGTTAATCCAAAGGCCGAACTAACTTTTGCTTCTGGATTGAGATCAATCGTACGTCAGGATCCGGATATCATAATGGTCGGGGAAATTCGTGATGAAGAAACCGCTAACATTTCTATCAACGCAGCGATGACCGGTCATTTGGTACTATCTACACTTCATACCAACGACGCAGCCACAACAATTCCTCGTATCAAGGATATGGGAGTTGAGCCTTTCTTGATCGCTTCAACTATCAACGTGGTGATTGCCCAACGTCTTGTACGTAAAATTTGTTCCAAATGTATTCAGAGTTATGAAACCGATCTTTTGGATCTCCAAGGCAAAATGCCAATTTCTGCACTAGAAAAACTTGCACGTGGCAAAGACAAAATTACTCTCTACAAAGGTGCGGGTTGTGCAGTTTGTAATGACACAGGATATAGCGGACGTATCGGAGTATTTGAGGTAATGGAAGTAGATGATGAAGTGAGAAAACTAATTATGGACGAGGCCGACGCTGATCAAATCAAAGCCAAAGCTGTGGAAGGTGGAATGACCACAATGTTTGATGATGCTCGTGAAAAAGTATTAAACGGACAAACAACTATTGAAGAAATGATGCGCGTAATAAGATCATAAAATGCCAGAAGAAAAAAAATCAATTTGGAATATTCAGTTCGGTTCAGTCACCGATATTGACATCATGCTTTTTACTAAGCATCTCGCTGTAATTTTGAAGAGTGGACTGACGCTTGTTGAAGGTTTGGAGATATTGTCAGATAGGGCCAATGGCAAATTCAAATCAGTTGTCACAACTATCCACGATGATATCAAAGCTGGTGAATCTTTTCATGGAGCTCTTACAAAACAGAAAAAACATTTCACAGAAATATATATCAACATGGTTCGTTCCGGAGAAACTTCTGGAAACCTTGAAGAGAATCTTCAGAAGATATCTAAAGAGTTGAAAAAAACATTAGACCTCAAAAAGAAGATTCGTTCTGCACTTATTTATCCTTCATTTGTATTCTTAGCAGTATTCGGATTGGGAATGTCAGTAGCAATTTTTGTACTACCAAAAATTCTCCCACTATTTCGTACTTTAGATATCGACTTACCAGCAACAACTAAGGGGCTGCTCTGGGTTGCAGAAAAATTCGAAAACAGTGGCACAAGTATTTTCCTTTCAATGGTTATTGGCTTTAGTCTTTTCATGTGGCTAATCAGAAGAGACTTCGTGAAACCATTCACCCACAGTGTTTACCTTAAAATACCCGTGGTCAAAAATATTATCAAAAACATCAATCTAGAGAGATTCAACTATACTTTTGGTGGGCTTTTGGAAAGTGGATTAACTGTAGACCAAAGTCTCAAAATTACTGCAGAGGCCACAGACAACAGAGTTTATCGCAAAGCGATACAGGCTACGATTCCGGAGATAGAATCAGGAAACAGTCTCCAGTCAGCCCTCGAAAAATATCCAGATATTTTCCCAACAATCACAACTCGTATGGTCGGCGTGGGAGAAAAAACCGGTAACCTCGACAACACTCTTCAATACCTTGCAACTTTTTACGAGGAGGAAGTAGACGAAGCAACTAAGAATCTTTCCACGGTAATCGAACCAATACTTTTGATGGTAATTGGTATTGTTGTAGGAACAGTGGCAATTTCCATTCTCGGACCAATTTATGAAATTAGCGGTAACCTCGGATAATGATAAAAAGAAAAGCATTTACATTAGTGGAGCTCATTCTGGTCATCGCCGTTTTCGCAATTCTGGTCGGCGCAGTTTTTAGTATTAGTGGGGGAACAGTGGTTCGAGCTGAACTAAAAAGCAATACTGAACAGTTGGAAAACACCATTCGCCTAGCCCACACACGCTCAATTGCTGCTCTCAACAACTCTCAATGGGGAGTACATATCGATGCTAGCAACGACAAGTTTGTGCTTTTTAAAGGCTCAACATACGCTGGACGCGACAGCTCATTCGACATAACTACAACCTTACCAAGCGCAATTTCTCTTTCAAATCTCAGTCTCGGCGGAGCTACAGATTACATAGTTTTTGACAAAGGCAGTGGTGAAACCAGCAACAACGGCACTTTTGACATTGGAGATATTTTTGGCACTACCACAACTATTTCCATCAACGCCAAAGGACTGCTGGGTACTGCAACAGCCGCACCAGACAGCATTGCCCCAGATGCAATAAGTAATCTAGCAACCACCAGTCCCACATCTACAAGCATCGGACTGACATGGTCAGCGCCAGGAGACGACGGCAGCACAGGAACGGCCACAACATACGATGTCAGATATTCAACCAGCACAATCAACGACGGTAATTTTGCCGCAGCTACAGCAGTGACTGGCGAACCAACGCCTTCAGTTGCCGGATCATCAGAAAGTATGACAGTCACAGGCCTCACAGCTTCGACAACATACTATTTCGCGATGAAAACTTCGGATGAAATTCCAAACATTTCTGCAATTTCTAATGTACCCAACTCCACCACTCTTGCCCCAGATACAACAGCACCGGCCGCAGTGAGTGATTTGGCAGCATCCAGCCCAACTCTAACAACAATCGACTTGGATTGGACAGCACCAGGAGACGATGGAAGTACAGGAACAGCGACAACATACGACATTAGATACTCAACATCGACAATTACAGCCGGAAACTTTGCCGCAGCTACAGCAGTGACAGGAGAGCCAACACCTTCAGTGGCCGGCTCATCAGAATCAATGACTGTCACAAGCCTCTCAAATTCGACAACATATTACTTTGCGATCAAGGCTACGGACGAAGCAGCAAATACTTCCACAATTTCCAACGTTTCAAACTCCACTACTCTCACTCCCGACACAACAGCCCCAGCAGCTATCTCAGACCTCAACACAGACAATCCAAGCTCAAATACAATCGACCTCACATGGACAGCACCGGGAGACGACGGTAGCAGCGGGACAGCCACAACATACGATGTCAGATACTCCACATCTACAATTACAGCCGGAAACTGGGGATCAGCCACAGCAGTGACCAGTGGAGAACCGACACCGGCAGTTGCAGGCTCATCCGAATCGATGACGGTCACTGGGCTCTCAAATTCAACAACATATTATTTCGCAATCAAGACCTCAGACGAAGTGCCAAACGAATCCGCGATCTCCAACGTACCAAACGATACAACCGATGCTCCAAGCCAAGTAGACAGTTTAGTGGTTAGTACTTCCGGAGCGAATATTGGCGGAGGAGGCAACAAGGAGTTGAAAGGTATCACCTTACAAAACACTAGCGGTAGTACAATCGTAATCGCCAAGATCACTGTTACCTGGACTAATGGCCAGAAAATCCAGGAAATAAAGATTGATGGAGACAGAATTTGGAAGCACAACAACGAAGGTTCACCAGATGGTAGACAGAATACAGGTACCGAAATAGATAACGAGGATTACGATCTTGCAGCAAGTAGCACCGTCAATATCGACAAATTTAAATTCAACGGAAATATGACTGGCGACACATTCACCATCAAATTCGAATTGGGGGATGGCTCAACAGTTACCATATCAAGTTTCTCACCATAAAAATGAATAAAAAAGGAATCTCAGTAGTAGAAGTAATAGTTGCCGTCGGCATCTTTACAATCATCTCAGCAAGTGTGGTCACACTTTATTTGGGAGCATTTTCTAGTAACCTGAGAGATACCGAGTTTTTTCAGGCGGACATGTTGTTGCAACAAGGACTTGAGGCTAGTCGATCAATCAGAGATTTCAGTTTTTCAAATTTATCAAACGGCACCCACGGATTGACTGACGGCAGTGGTTATTGGGAATTTAGTGGATCATCCGACACAACAGGGGACTACACCCGTACAGTAGTAGTCAGTTCAGCTCAGCGTAACGCCAGCTGCAACATCACTCCAAGTGGAACAACAGACGCTAATAGCAAAGAGGTCAAAGTCACAGTGAGTTGGGACCTTGAAGCTGGCAACAACACATCAATTTCTGCCACAGAATACTTAAATAATTGGACAAGCTCGCAGGGATGCGAAATGTCTGGCTATTTGAGTGTTAATGTTAGTAGTGCCTCCCTTGCTGGAGGTAATAAACGCTTGGAAGACATAACCGTCGAGAATCTCGGCTCTTCTAGCATTATAATCGACAAAATATTGCCAACATGGTCAATTGTCGAAGACATTAAGGAGGTAAAAATTGATAATACAAAAAGATGGAAACATGATGGCTCAGCCGGATCCCCAAGCGGGAAACAACCGTCAGGAGTGGAGCTGGATCTAGACAACGTCACTCTAACTTCTGGTTCAGGAGCTATAGATATTGATAAATTCGACTTTGATGGAAGTATGAGTGGGGCCAGTTTTACATTTCTTTTCACCATGACGGACGGTTCTACTCGCTATGTCGAGGTAACTCCAGGTGCAGCACCAGCAGATACAACAGCTCCTGCCGCAGTGAGTAATTTGGCAGCATCCAGCCCAACTACAACAACAATCGATTTGGATTGGACAGCGCCAGGAGACGATGGAAGTACGGGAACAGCGACCAGCTACGACGTCAGATATTCAACAAGCACAATAACTGCAGGAAACTGGGGCTCTGCCACAACAGTGACTGGTGAACCGACACCAGCAGTGGCAGGATCATCAGAATCGATGACTGTTAGCAGTCTTACAGCATCAACAACATACTACTTTGCGATCAAGACAACGGATGAAGCCGCAGACGAATCAAGTATTTCCAACATCACCAACTCCACCACTCTCACTCCAGACACAACAGCCCCAGCAGCGATTTCCGACCTCAACACAGAAAATCCAAGCTCAAACACAATCGGCCTCAGCTGGACAGCACCAGGAGACGACGGCAGCTCAGGAACAGCCACAACATACGATGTCAGATATTCCACATCGGAAATTACAGCAGGAAACTGGGGATCAGCTACAGCAGTGACCAGTGGTGAACCGACACCAGCAGTGGCGGGCTCATCCGAAAGTATGACAGTCACAGGCCTTTCCAATTCAACAACATATTATTTCGCAATCAAGACCTCAGACGAAGTACCGAATGAATCAGCTATCTCAAACGTACCAAACGATACGACAGATTCTCCAAGTGAAGCAGACGACTTTGTAGTCGACACATCAGGAGCAAATATTGCCGGTGGAGGCGACAAAGAGCTGAGAGGCATAACAGTTCAAAACACTAGCGGTGACACCATAGTAATCGCCAAAATCACAGTCACTTGGACCAATGGTCAGCAGATTGAGGAAGTGAAAATCGAGGGGGACAGAATTTGGAAACACAATAATGAGGGCTCTCCAGATGGTAGACAGAATACCGGCACAGAACTGGACGTAGAGGATTACGATCTTGATTCGGGTAATACAGACGAATTCGACAAATTTAAATTCAACGGAGACATGGACGGCGATACTTTCACCATCAAATTTGAATTGGGTGACGGCTCAACATATACAACACCAAGTTTCTCACCATAATATGAAAAACAAAACCAACAAAAAAGGATTCACTCTAGTAGAGCTAATAGTCTACATAGCTATCGCTGCCACTACTTTGGTTGTTGCTGTGAATATTGGAATTAATCTCATTAGATCAGCTGACAAAGCTCAAGGCGCTCAGGAAACCTACGCCAACGCCCGTCTAGGAATGCACCAAATTCAGCTCAACATGAGAGAAGCAGAGGACGTTATTACTGGATCATCAACCTTTGGATCACACCCGGGAGTACTCACTCTAGATTTCCCTGGCTCCGGCACAGACGTTGTAATTGATACTTATACACAGATAGTAACAATCGGTACTCAAACCCCTACAATCCGCACTCTACGCATCAAAGAGGGCACAGCAGCTGCCATTGATCTCACTGACAAACATACGGACGTCACAAATTTCACATTAACAAATCTCACACGAGGGTCAGAAAACAAAAACATCCACTTCGCAGTTACATTTTCCAGAGCAAACCCAGGAGGGGATCCAAACTACAACGCATCTATCTCATTAGAAACTGCTTTATCAACAAGAGAATGAAAAACTTGATCAAAAAAATAGTACGGAATACAAAAGGCATGGCAGTGCTCATTTCAATGATTATTATTGCATCCGCAATAACCGTTATTGCTGTTGGCATGGGTCTTAATTCAATCACCGAAAACCAAATAAACTTAGCGCAGAGTTACTCTTCTAGGGTATTACTCAACACTGACGGCTGCGCCGAAGAAGCCCTCACCCGCATGAATCGCAACAGCTCATACACCGGCGAAACAATCACTCTCGACAACACTTCTTGTGTGATCACTATCAGTGGCACAGGCACAAGCAGAACAATAACTGCCACTAGCACAAATGGAATTTACAGCAAAATTATTCAGATTACTGTTACAATATTCCCGACATTTACTATTAATTCTTGGTTAGAAAACACATAAAATGTTAGACAAAATTAAAAATTTCTTCAGCGGCAACACAAGTTTCGGATTACAAATTACCGACACTGCTATTCGTATCGCTCAAGTATCAGAGAAAGATGGAGCATTTACTCTCACTAAATGTGCCGAAAGAAAACTGGAATTGGGAATAGTTGTGGATGGGGAAATATTAAAAGAAAAAGAACTGTCACAACAAATAAACAGCTTATTCCAGGAACAGAAAGTCGATTCAAAAACATGTGCTGTGGCAATCCCCGAAAAACAAAGTTTCGAACACATCTTTTATATTCCTTCCAAAATTAAAGGAGATGAATTTGCCGCTTACTTAGATAAGTTAGTTGCTGAAACAATTCCACTCTCCTTTCACTCAATTAAATATGACTATTCAGTTGTGAATCTGGGCCAGATCCAAGTTGTTTCAGTTGTAGCTGCGCGTAGAGAAATAATCGCACAATATTATGAAACACTTCACCAGTTTTCCAAGATCGAAACTCTCAGCCTGGAACCAACATATTTCAGCATTATGCGCAACATCGCACAGCAATTCCCAAAAGACCAAGGAACAATTTTGATAGATATTAATGAGGAAAAAATCACTTGGTATGCAATTTGGGGAGCAAATATTTTCGACATGCACACTCTTGATAAAGCTGATTTCAACACCAATCCATCGGCAATTAACAAAGAACTCGAAAAGGTTAGCCAAGAATTCGCCAAAATCACCAAACTCCAAATTACACAAATTCATCTTTCAGGAAGCCCACAAAATAGTGCAGGACTTCAGAAACATTTACAAAAAACAATAAAACTTCCCATTTCCATCATCGAAAAATATAAAGTTGAGCCGCCAGAAAATGGCAACCACTACAAGGTCGCGATTGGTTTGGCCCTCCGTGGAAAAGGAATTAACAACGATTCCACCATAAACCTTTTGAAAAAGTAACTCTTATATTGTAGAATCTACCAAACGACCCCTCACCCCTCAAAACTATGAAAAGAAATAACAGAGGCTTCACCCTCATCGAATTAATCATCGTAATAGCGATTATTGGTATTCTAGCTGCGGCAATCTTCGTTGCTATAGATCCCGCTCGTCGTCTCAACGAATCACGAAACGCAGTAAGACAAAACGACGTAACACAAGTTCTCGACGCAGTAGTAAAATTCCAAGTAGACAACGGAGGAACTCATTATTCTGCAGTTGCAGCACTAACAGCTGGTCAATTCTCACAAATCGGAACAGCTGGTACTGGTTGTGATTCTGGATGTACAGCCCAAACAACCCAAACTGCCTGCGTAAATCTCGCATCAATCGGTTCAAACTACGTCGCCGACATACCAATAGACCCAGCTACAGGTACAGCAGCAGAAACAGATTATTATCTTTCAGTTGATGCCAACGGTGCAATCACAGTTGGTTCATGTGATCCTCAAGGAGAGGGCGCTGGAGGTACAGGATCAGCACCAACAATTTCCGTAACTCGCTAATGGATGGCACATAGTAAGCACAAAGGATTCACTTTAATTGAGCTGATTATTGTTATAGCAATAATCGCAATATTGGCCGGTGCAATTTTTGTGGCGCTAGACCCGGCTCGCCGTCTTCACGAATCCAGAAATGCTCGCCGAGCAAGCGATGTAAACACAATTATGGATGCAGTAGTCAAATATCAAACAGACAACGAAGGAGAGCACTACACAAACGTCGACAACCTAACAGCAACAACTAAATACGAAATCGGAACCTGCGCTGCCGGGGCAAATTCAGTTTGCGTAGGACAAACAGTATCCAACAACTGCGTAGATCTATCAGGAATGGAAACAAACTACCTTGGAACAGTACCAAAAGATCCAAACTCAGGCACAGATGAACACACTGACTACTATCTTTCAGTTGATACAAACGGAGCAGTCACAGTTGGTGCATGTGACACAGAAGGAGAAGGTGCCGGTGGAACCGGAACAGAACCAACAATCGAATTGATACGTTAAACGAATTCCACAAAGAGTAGCAAATACATCGCTCCCACTCCGAGAGCGAAAGTTATAAATTGTACGAAAGCTTTGCTGGTTGCAGTTTGAGCATGCATTTCTGGAATCAGATCAGCTCCCGCAATATAGATGAAGTTTCCTGCAGCAAACGGAACTAAGAACACCACCAAGCCCTCCACATTTGAACCAATCAACAGGGCAATCAACACTCCCATCAAAGCAAACAAAGAAATCACAAAGTTTAGGAAAAGAGCTTTTTTCTTCGAATAACCCGCATGCAACAACACCCCGAAATCACCAATCTCCTGAGGAATTTCATGCAAAATAACAGCAACAGTAGTCGCTATCCCCACAGGAATACTAATCAAATACGCTGCACCGATAATTAATCCGTCTAGGAAATTATGTACAGCATCACCGACCAAATTCATCAGTGCAAAAGGATGCTGATGAGAATCAGTAGTAGGGTGGTGACAATGCCTCCAGTGAATCACTTTTTCCACAATCAAAGAAAACATTATTCCCGCCAGTATATAAAAGGATACAGCTTGGCTAAAACCAACTTGCTCCACAACCTCCGGCAATAAATGAAAAAATGCATCACCAAACAAAGCACCGGCCGAAAAGCTAATCATATAAATCAGCACACTCTCCAAACTCTTAGATTTGATAGAAAGTGTCAGCACTCCTACAAAAGAGACTAAACTTACCAATCCAACCGAGCCTAAAGCATATAGCCAAATATTTTCCATGAGCTGAATATATGATAGATTGAATGAAATTCCAAACTGCAATTCATGGATCCCATTCTAATCGCCATCATAGTCTTCATTATTATCGTTGCTGTTGTGAAATATATTGAGCACGAAATATGCCTTTCTTCCTCAAAATACGGCACCCATTTAATTTCTTTTATTGTTGGAGCGAGTATCGTCACAATTTTTGCTGAACTACTAAACGACATCTATACCGAGATCCACAGCATCAACAACCTCCTCGTGCTGCTATTGCCACTTTCCTTCGTGATACTGATGTTTATCGAGCAGCATGTACATAATCATATTAAAGAGGGCAAAAAGAAAATGGAGCTTTCCCGTTTGCTTAAAGGGATTTCATTTTTTTCCGGTTTTGTTGTGGGAATGATCGCTATCAACAATCCTCAGCCCACTCTTTTTAAAGAAATAATTTTCCTTTTAGTTATTAGTTCCTATGATTTTATTCGCGAAATATCTTTTCACATCGTTCAGGAAGGGGGACACAGAGCCCAAATTAAACGCATACTATTATCACTTTCTCCATTTTACGGCTTTGCCGCAGCTTTTTATCTTCCCATCCCAGATGTCATTAATGCTGCCATCCTCACAATCTTTGGAGGGGCACTGACATATTTTATGGTACGAGAAATAGTGCTTCCACAGGAGCAACGCATTAGACCGCTATTCTTTTCAATTGGATTTTTATCAATGACCTCGATCTTCCTTATAAATTTCATTGCTTAACACAGTCTCCCCGATAGCTATCTGCCAAAGCCCAGAAAGCGTCACCTTCCAAGCTATTCAACTCTATAGGATTCAAAAATAGCTGATCTTTTAACTTCCAGCCAATCTCTTCAAAGACTGAACTTATTCCATTTTCCAAACAATAAAATATTGTTCCATCTTCAAAGGAACTTTTCGCATATATTCCAGCCAATTCAATTTCCGCTAAGCCATTTTGCAAATCATAAATATCATAAAGTCGTCCCAAGTCTTGTTTGAAAAATTCCAAATAACGCCCACCATCAGCAAATCCTTTCAGGTCGAAAGGTAAATTAGTAGAAAAAGGATCGAATGAAAAATCCGCCACAACTCCATCCACCACCAAATCATAACGCCCCACAAAAGCGGGAATATCATAACCTTCAGGACTTGTGAAAATCACAGGGATCACACTTTTTTCAACCAAAGCCTCATGCCCAAATCCGCTAATACTATCTACCACAACAGTCTCTTCAAATTCCAAAACCTGCTCAGACAAAACTTCTTTCTTCATAATTTCCAAATTTTGCACCTCAATTTCATATTCATAAAAAGTTGCCGACTGATCTTTATGAAAAATCACCACTTCAGCGATATAGTCTTCTTCAAAAGCATAAACCCCCAAAACATTACCTCCCACCGCATCACCATTTTTGAAATCCTCAGCAATGAATTCCGCATAAACCAACTGTCTCACCTCAGCCATGTCATCAACAGGGCTAGAGCAAGCGCCCAAAAGCAATATCGCCAGCATTGTCAGAGTTTTCTTCATAAAGGAATTCTAGCATTGATCAATATTGAGAAATAGGATAAATTTCACACATGAATAGTGGTTACGCAGACGTATTAGTTGGGCTCCAATATGGTGATGAAGGCAAAGCGCGTGTCGTGGACATGATCGCTGACCAATATGACATTATCGCTCGTTTTAATGGTGGAGCAAACGCTGGCCACACAGTTGAGACCAAAGAAGGGGGCAAAGTTGCCTTGAACCAAATCCCTTCAGCTATTTTTTATCCAGACAAAATCCTCTACATCGGAACTGGATGTGTAATTAATATTGAAAAAACCACAGCCGAAATCAAAAAGATTGAAGCCATGGGTATCACTCTTAAAGGACGTTTGAAGATTTCATCTCAAGCTTCAGTCGTACAACCTCACCATATTTTGATGGACGAGGCCATGGGCAAAAACATTGGCACAACCAAAAACGGTATCGGTCCATGTTACGCAGATCGTGCTTATCGCATGCTCGAAGACCGACTAGTCAACGTACGAATAGGGGACCTCGTGGATGACGCTGACAAGTACTTCGCAATCATCGAAAAAAACCTCACAGCAACATCAAAACTCTACAACCTAGAGCCAAAAGCAGATATGAACGCCATCAAAGAAGCATTCGAATACCTCAAACAATTCGTCGAACTCGACACTCTTTATATCCAAAAACAGGTTGAAAGCGGAAAGAGCGTTCTTTTCGAAGGCGCCCAAGCAGTAATGCTCGACGTGGCCAAAGGATCCGTTCCTTTTGTAACTTCGTCCAACACTGTGGCCGCCGCCGCCTACTTCGGAGGAGACCTCTCCCCAAATTACCACCGCAAAACTATCGGCGTCGCCAAAGCAGTAATGTCCCGCGTCGGCCACGGCCCATTCGCCTCTGAATACGGTGGAATGCAATCCGAAGAATACACATTAGAATCAAACGAAGACGGCTCACCAAAATTTGGTCGCCAAGTAGAAAAAGAATCCGACATCGCAGCTCTAATCGTTTCCGAAGACGAATTCGAAATGGGCAAAGCTATGCGCATTTACTCAGGAGAATACGGCACAGTTTCCACTCGTCCACGCCGCATCGGATCTCTCGACCTCGTACAATTGAAATACGCTATCAGAATGAATGGTGTCGACGAACTTTTCATCACAAAATGCGACATCCTCCAACATTATTCCGAAACCAAACTAAACAAACTACCCCTCGTGATCTCTTACGACCTCGACGGCACAGAAATCGATTACGTTCCCGGATCAGTAGATCCTTACTACAGAGTGAAATGTCTGCGCGAAAACCTCGACAGTTTTTCAGAAGACCTCACAGCAATGAAAGATCACAGCGAATTACCGGAATCTCTTATCAAATATCTAGATCGTATCGGCGAATTTTGTGGCTGCAAAATGATCGGCATCGGTGTCGGCCCAGAACGTGAACAATACGTAAAACTTCCATAAATGTCTGAAGATATCACACAGCAAGCATTGGATTACCACTCATCGGCTCCAGCCGGCAAACTTAGCGTACAATCTTCCAAATCCGTCAGCACCCAAGAAGAACTCAGTCTCACTTATACCCCCGGAGTAGGGAAGCCATGTGAGGCAATCGCCAAAAACCCCGAAGACGTTTACAAATACACCGGCAAAGCCAACAACGTCGCCATCGTCACTGATGGTTCAGCTGTTTTGGGTCTCGGCGACATCGGTCCCGCAGCCTCCCTCCCAGTAATGGAAGGCAAAGCAGTGTTATTCAAAAAATTCGCCAACATCGACGCATTCCCAATCTGCATCGAACAACAAGACAGTATCGAAGCCTACATCCAAGCCATCGCCCCACTGGCCCCAACATTTGGCGGCATCAATTTAGAAGACATCAAAGCCCCTCGTTGTTTCGAACTACAAGAAAAACTCGACGCACTAATGCCAATCCCAGTATTTCACGACGACCAATTCGGCACAGCAGTCATTCTCACAGCAGGAATAAAAAACGCCCTCAAAATCACCAACAAAGACTTCAGCACAGTAACAATCTGTATGAACGGAGCAGGAGCTGCCGGAATCGCCACAGCCAAAATGCTCCTCACATTCGGAGTACCAAAAGAAAACATCTTCCTTTGTGATAGCCGTGGTCTCGTCACAGAAAACCGCGAAAACGTAAATCCATACAAAGCACAATTCGCCCAAACAGGGGACACAATGCTTCTAGCAGAAGTGATCAAAGACAAAGACGTCTTCATCGGAATCTCAGTGGCCAATCTTGTCACTCCAGAGATGGTCAAATCAATGAACTCAGACGCCATCATCCTCGCTGTCGCCAATCCTGTACCAGAAATCATGCCTGACATAGCACTGGCCGCTGGCGCTCGTGTCGTCGGCACAGGACGCAGCGACTTTCCAAATCAAGTAAACAACTCTCTCGGCTTTCCCGGCATCTTCCGCGGAACCCTCGACACTCGCGCCACAACAGTAAACGACGAAATGAAACGCGCCGCTTCCGAAGCCCTCGCCTCACTCACTCACGAAGCACCAACCGACAAAGTCCTCGAGATCCTGCAAAACGCTTATCCCGGAGAAGAATTCACATTTTCAGAAAACTACATCATCCCCAAACAATTCGACCTCAGAGTTGTGCCCCGCGTCGCTCGCAGAGTGGCCGAAGCCGCAATGAAGTCAGGAGTCGCCCAAATCCAAATCCCAGACCTCGACGAATACGAAAACGAAGTCCTTCAAACAGTGATTCAAAACTGGAACTCATGAAAATTGCAGTATTACTTTCAGGCGGAGTAGATTCTTCAGTGGCTCTTAAACTTCTACAAGATCAGGGCCACGATGTCACCGCTTTTTATCTGAAAATTTGGCTGGAAGACGAACTCGCTTTTCTCGGATCATGTCCTTGGGAAGAAGACCTAAAGTACGTGCAAGAAATTTGTACGACTAGTCAGATTCCACTGGAGATTATCCCTATGCAAAAGGAATACTTCGACACTGTCGTCGCATACACAATCCAAGAAGTAAAGGAGGGTAGAACCCCAAATCCAGATATTATGTGCAACAATCACGTAAAATTCGGCCTCTTCTTCGACAAAATATCCGAAGGCAATTTTGACAAAATCGCCTCCGGCCACTACGCCCAAACATACGAAAAAGACGGCATCCATTATCTCAAACAAGCCCCAGATCCGGTAAAAGACCAAACTTACTTCCTTTCACGCCTCTCACAAAAACAATTGGCCAAAATCATTTTTCCCATCGGCCACCTCCCCAAAGAAGAAGTACGCAAACTGGCTGAACAATACGACCTCCCAAACAAATCCCGCAAAGATTCACAAGGAATCTGCTTCCTCGGCAAATTCAAATACAACGAATTCCTCGAACACTACCTCGGAGAGCGAAAAGGGGACTTGATCGAAGAAGGAACCGGCAAAAAATGGGGAGAACACAAAGGTTTCTGGTTCCACACCGTCGGCCAACGCAAAGGCATAAACCTCTCCCACGGCCCTTGGTACGTCGTACGAAAAGACTGCGCCAAAAACATCGTATACATCTCAACCCACTACCACGAAAAAACCCGCGACACCCTCCAAGTCACAAATCTAAATTGGTTCGCCGGCCACCCCCCAGAAAAATCACAACTAAAACTAAAACTCCGCCACGGCCCAGAATTCCACCAAGCCCAGTGCGACTTCAGCACAAACACCATCAAGCTCGCCGCCTCCGACCAAGGAATCGCTTCCGGCCAATTCGCTGTCTTCTACGATGGAGACATCTGCCTCGGATCAGGAATGATCGTCTAGCCCTCAAACAAAGCACGTATGCCCTCAACTATTTTATCTGCACTTGCAGCATAGTCGATTGATATAGTCTTTTCTTTTTTGCCCGATGTTTCGCCCCAGCTCACTTTTCGCCCCGGTTTTTCATGAAGAGTGATTCGATATGTTTTAACTTTTTCAAATAGCTCAGTATCGGCCTTTATTTTACCGAGAGCTTCTTTGATCATTGGTAGATGTTTCTCTACAGCCTTATAGTCATAAGCCTCATTATTCCACATGAAAATCCCATGCTTATTCCCATTAAAATCTTCTCCAATTTTCTCCAGTTCCTTCATAATTCTGAATTGCGTGATTCCCTCAATAATACTTTTTCTAATAGCACTCGGCCTGTCTCCATGATAAATAATCAATTGTTTATTAGTTGAAAGTGAATTCCACGAGGGACCAGTATTATTAATGAAAAGTGGTGGTAAAGCTCCTACAAAAAGACCTTCTTTTTTCAGCTGATCTAGAATAGGCTCCAGATTTTTAAATTGTTGCACAATATTTGTAGAATAATCAGCATCACTCCACACAGAGATACGTAAAGGAGCATATTTTTTCCTATAGTTTTTATTTAATGGCGCCATCTTTTTCCTTATTTGCTGCTGCAAAATTCGAGCTTTGATATCTTTCACCATTTGCTCTGCGTCAGAGCGATAACCCACTATAAGATAGTGACGAACATTTATTGTTAGATTATTTCCAGTGATAGTAAGCTCCTTATCCCTAAGAACTGCCCTTTCTTCCCTAGTAAAATTCTTCGGAGACAAAGCCTTTTTCAATTCTACTTCAGTCTTTTCCAACAAAGCCTCGTAATATTTATCTTTTGGTAAAAACCTAATACTGTACATGAGGGTCGTCTTTGATAGCCCTTCGATTCTCTCCCTAGTTGAGGCATCAGGATTTTCCTTTATTTTTGAATCAGGAATCAAATTAAGCAGATCCCTACTCATTCCCCAAAATGAATTTGTTCCGTCCAGCTGAAGGGCCATCCCTCCCATATAATGATTCTTACTTGAAAGATGAATATTTATGTCATGTTCTCTCAAGGCACTTAACTGTTCTTCTGGAAGTATAGTTAACACCGATTCCAAAGTATCAACCGCACTATTCCAATGCTCTTTTTCTAAACTACGAGCAATATAAAGCGTCCCTAAGTTGAATTCTTTGCGTAAATCATTTAACTTATTTTGCGGAGCCGCATATTCAAGTGCTTCAGGAATTAACTTCTGCAAAGCACTAAGCATTTCGGCATCATCTCCCTCATAGTTCAGATAAACATATTGTCCATTTGCATGGTCGCGTAATGATAAACTAATCGCAATATTATGCTTTTGCACTAAATCGAACTGGTTTTTCGGCAATTTTGCCAAGGCCTTTTCGAGATTCTCCCCTGCCTTTTTGATGTTATCCAAATTTGCCGATATCAACAAATCATTTACCTCGATATGTTCCAGACCAAAGCTATCCTTCATCTTATTCTTCAGTGTCACTCCGAATTCTTTGAAAGGCACTAACTTTGCAATATACCTCTTCAAATCACTACCCATCTCATGGTAATCCATACGACAGTCCAAAACGACATGTGTTCTCCTATAGAGAGAGTCCTCTGAGAGATATATTTCAACATGATGCTCTCTCAATACAACTAACTGTTCCTCGGGGATTGCCCTAATAATTGCCTCTAAATTCTTAGCCCCCCTTTTTATATATTCAAGATCAAGGTACTCACCGATTTTAAGCTCTAATTTAAATTCCCCAGCTAGCTTCTTTAAAGATTGTCTTATCTTCTCAAGCCACAGTTCCTCAACCATCTCCTTCATATTCGATAAATCTTTGGCCATGTCACCTTTCATGTTCAGAGCTAAACCAAAATTATCTCCATCTAGCTCCCCATATGTCCCAGTGGAATATCCCAGTATAAGGAATGGAATAAAATCTAACTCCTTTTTTGAAAGCCCACTCAGTGCTTTTTCAAGATCAATGACACCCTGTTGTATTTCTGCTATATCAATCTCGACATCATCAAGATCATCTAGAAAAATCTCATCAATACCAAATCTTGTCGCTAATCCCTTAAGTTTCTCATGCATTTCCCCAAATTCTTTTATGTATATCTCTCCCGGTGCAGTTTTAGGTTTAGCCTTCTGAGTAGCGGTTTTGGGTTTAGCCTTCTGAGTGGCAGTTTTGGGTTTAGCCTTCTGAGTAGCAGTTTTAGGTTTAGCCTTCTGAGTGGCAGTTTTGGGTTTAGCCTTCTGAGTGGCGGTTTTGGGTTTAGCCTTCTGAGTGGCAGTTTTGGGTTTAGCCTTTTGGTTGGCGGTTTTCGGTTTAGTTTTAGGAGGAGCTTTCTGGGTAGCGGTTTTCACAGGAGGAGCCTTTTGGGTAG
>JAESSS010000092.1 GCA_016763975.1 Candidatus Altimarinota bacterium | reverse complement strand
CATAGTACAAATGATTTTTATCAAAGAAACGCGCCAAATTCTCCTCCTCATCAGAAGCAATCACCCCATGCCAAATCTCAGCCTGAGGAAAACTCACATCTCCATTCTGCACAAAACTATTCTTTTCAGCACTATATCTATAAGCCTTCTCACTAAAATCAGTATAAGGAAAAACACTCACATAACGATTCCCACCCTTGTTTACCACTGGCAAAGGCACATCACCCACCAGCACCACACCTCTCAAGCGATTATTGCCAGTCGAACCATTTCTCCACAAATTTTCCAAGGCAGAAGCCAAATCTTCAACACTATCTTTCTTTTTATCAAAAACAATCAGCTCCACATCAGTTAATTCATAATTATCCACCAAATCCTCAGCATAACGCTCCACTCTCGTCATCAAATCACTCTTTGCCAGACTGGAAAACAGCCCTGAATACTTCTTGTTAGCGCTCAATCCCACATAGTTTGTGCTGTTATCCTTCAGCTCCTTGTCGACCACCACTGCTACCAAGTCATAAACCACTTCGGTCGAACTAGGAGCTTTGGCCGCATCTACAAAGGCATAAGCCACCGGCGCAGGTATCACTGAACTGACAAAAAGGGTCAGCAAAACAAGCATCGACAGTGATCTGTTTTTGAAAGTGAATTTAGACAATTTGTATAGGGATGAGAACCTAATAATCCACCCTCAAATATACCATTGCGCATAGCCCAGCAACAATTAGTTTAAGCCACAAAGCCCCATTTAAAATTGACATAAAACGCCCCTAGTGATCAGCTCGAAAAAACAGTGATCCCAAGCCACAAAAAAAATAACAAAATTAAGTGAAATGCGCAGTTCTGCAGTGAATTTAACAACGAAAGCGTATAAGCATACGGTGAGGTGGTAAATTCACGAAGAACAAGCCCTTCGGGTTGGCTGAGCAGAGTTTCTGGCTCTGCCTGAAAGCAGGCAAGGCCAACAGTTCATTAATTTTGTATTTTTTAAAAAAAAGACCCCGCTTTCACGAGGCCTTTTCAACTAATTCAGTTCTTTTATTGAGTCAAAACTGCATAACACCATTCTTCAGGATTAGCTGTTGGTACAGCTGAAAAAACACCATTGTAGGCGTCAGAACACTTAGCATTAGCCTGTGATTCTTGCTCTACAAGAGCGAAGAGACCAAATGAGTATGTACCGCTCGGAATAGTACCCGTATTATTTGGATTGGATATATATAGATATTCTCCACTTCCCACACAAGTCTTCAGCGCACCAGCAACAGCAGCAGTTACATCCGGAGCAGTACGTGGACCGCTGGAATCTAGTGGCACAGCACCACCCATGTTAGCTATAACAGTTGTATTAATTATGGCAGCAGTAGCACATTGCCCAGCTACGTCCGCAGCAGTCGATGGGAATGAAACTGAGTTCAAAGAACCAAACATCAGTGCTTCTTGAACAGTTGAGATAGCAGCAACACGTTGAGTATCTCTAGCCTTTACAGGGGCATTGAGAAGAGATGGTAAGAAGGCTACTGCCAAAATACCGATGATCGTAATTACGATCAGGAGTTCGATTAGGGTGAAACCCTTCGTTCCTTTTTTGAAATTCATAAGATATGAGGTTAGCTTACCTCTCTATTCTATGTTTTCTAGCCGAAATCTTCAAGAAGATCTTATTACACTGATCCTGCCACGTCTGCGAGTTTCATGATCGGCAGCATGATAGCCGCTACCACAAGCCCTACAGAGAGTCCCACCACTATCAAAATAATTGGCTCAAGAATCTTTGAAAGTCCTTCTACAGAGGTATCTACTTCACTTTCGTAGAAGTCTGCGATCTTGGCAGTCATAGTATCGAGCTGTGCAGTTTGTTCACCTACTTCAATCATATTCACTAGCATTGGAGGGAAAAGATCACTATCCGCAAGGTTCTCCGCCAAGGGGATACCTTGTTTGATATCCTCAAGAGAAAGCAATAAACGCTTCTTATAAACTTCATTACCAATGGAATTAGCCACAATCTCAATCGTTTTCAAAATAGTTACATTCGAATCCAAAAGATTACTCAAACTACGAGCAAACCTCGATAGAAAGGCTTTTTTGAATAGGGGACCAAACACAGGAATAGGAAATTTTCATTTTATCCAATGTATAACGTCCAAATTGAGTTCTTTTAAATGCCATGAAGCTGGCAATCATCACAAGAATAGCCACCATTAACACAAATTTTGACTCAATCATAAAATCAGAAATCGCTATCACCACTTTTGTGATCATAGGTAGATCCTGTTTCATTGTTGCAAAAAGCTCAGTCAACTCAGGAATAACAAAGATCATCATCGCCGAAATAACCGCAAGCAAAAGCAAAAAAACAATGATTGGATACATCATCGCCGACTTCACTTTACGTCTAATTGTGTAAGCTTTTTCAGTGTCATGCGCCAGCGCTTGCAAAACTTTTGCCAGCTGACCGGAAGCCTCACCGGATTTGATCATTCCCAATTCTTGTTCAAAAAACACATCGGGATAATGTCCCATCGCCACAGATAAACTGCTACCTTCTTCAATTTCAGCACCCACCTCTTCGATAATCATTTTCAGTCGTGGGCTCTTTTCTATTTGCAGAGCTAGAGACTTTAGAGACTTAATCATTGGGATACCCGAATTGACCATAACCGCTAGGAGATGGAAAAAAGTCGCCTTATCACCAACTTTTACAGCCGAATGTTTTATGAACCATTTGTTTGTTTTGTTGAAAGCATCTTTGACCACTGAACCTGTTGATTCATCTTCTTGAACCTTGCCGTCCAAAAGCACACCGGTCACTTCTTGTTCTTCTTGAATATCCAAAACAATCTTCTCTTCTTTTTGAGATTCTAGTTCAAACTGTTCACCTCCCGTTGATGCAAAATTGTCTTTTTTCATTATTCAGATTTACGTGCTACACGATAAACCTCACTCAAAGTTGTCTCACCTTGCAAAGCTTTAATCAGTCCGGCTTGTTCCAAAGTGATCATTCCATTTTTCTTTGAAGCAGTTTCTATTTGAAGCGTTGACGCACCTTCAGAAATCAGTTTGCGCAATTCATTATCCATACGGAAAACCTCGTACAAACCGAGACGTCCGCTATAACCTTTTTCAGCATCTTTTGATTCATAAAACTGCATACCAGCAAGCAATGCCGGATCCACTTCTCCTTCTGGAATTCCCTCCAAAGCTTTCTTGGCTCTTGCTAAAACATCAGGATCCACCTTTGCAATTTGCCTAAATTCAGGCATCAATTTTCTCACCAAACGTTGAGCAATAATCACTTCAACAGTAGAGGTAATTAGGTAAGGCTGTACGCCCATATTGATCAAACGGGTGATCGATTCCACAGCCGAATTTGTATGCAAAGTAGAGAATACCAAGTTACCGGTCAGAGAAGCTTCAATCGCTATTTCCGCCGTTTCTTTGTCACGCATCTCACCCACCATTATGATGTCTGGATCTTGACGCAGTGCCGCTCTCATACCTTTGGCAAAAGTATATTCAATATCATGGTGCACCTGACTTTGGCTTAGTCCATCAAGCTGAATTTCCACCGGATCCTCGATAGTAAGGATATTTACATTCGGTTTATTCAAACGTGTTAAACATGAATACAAAGTAGTTGTTTTACCAGAACCGGTCGGACCGGTATTGATAATAATTCCATTCGGCGATGCCAATGCAGCTTCAATTCTCTTCAGCGCTGATCCCGCAATTCCCAATTCAGGTAAATCAGGAATTTTCCTCGATTTATCTTGAATACGCATTACGATTTTTTCACCATTTACAGTTGGTAGAGTGGAGACACGTAGATCCATTTCTCTCCCATCTTTTGTTGTCACTTCGGCCCTTCCATCTTGCGGAATTCTTTGTTCATCGATCTTTAAATTCGACATGATTTTCACACGCGACACTACTGCCGGATGCAAATTAGAAGGATATTCCACAATCACGTGCAACACACCATCAATACGATATCTCAACCTCACAGTATTCTGCATTGGTTCAATATGAATATCAGAACTTTGCATATCCAAAGCATAAGAAATCGCCACCATCACGAATTGAGGAATATTGGCCGACAAAATACTCTCCTTCAATAATTTCAATTGCGCGTTCGGGTCGGCCACCACAGCAGCAGACTTGGCAACCATTTCCGCCGCCGGCGCAGCATTTTGCACAAGAGGCACAGCCACAGGGGCCGGCGCACCAGCAGCCACAGCTGGAGTAGCTGGAGCGGCGGGAACTTGTTGTGCTTGAGTATTATCCATTTATACTTTCTTTTGGAAATATGCGTTTATTTGAACCGTAAAATTTATAATTTTTATATCTTCTTTTCCATCTTCAAAGTTCAACCTCACTGAAGAAAGATCCATCAGTCTCACTTTATCGTTTAATGCTCCGGAATTTTCCACCAAGTGCAAAAACTCAGTAAAACTATCTGCAGAACTACGAATCGACATTCTAAAAGGCAAAACTGAGAAATTTTCCTCATCGGCAGGGGATTGGTAGTTGATATTCGAAATCTCAAATATGCTTCCCTTCTTTTTTGAAAGCTCCTCCTCATACAAATCGATTTGTCTTGTCAGCATTGTGTAATCATCTGTATCTGGAAAAATTGAAGCCAGCTTAGATTCGATTATGCCATCAATTTCCTTGAAATGTGGCTTCGCTTCATCATATGAACTTTTAGACTCAGCAATATCATTTTTCAAAATCTCAATCGATGTTTCATTAAAATCAATCGAAGCTTTGATAAAACTATAATTTCTCCATTTCACAAAAGTAAAAATACTAACAAACAAAAACACAAACAGCAGCAGCCCTCCAAATAATTTAATTTGGAACTTTTGCTTTCTCTTCATGATTTCAAATGTAGTATTAGCCATTTTATCTTGTTATTTCTTTAACTTCTTTCAGCGCTGAAGGATATTCCTCCAACGAAACCGTATCTTCCGCATCGATTTCATCGCTACCTTGCAACTCCATCGACAATCTCAATCTGGCAGTATATCCATCATCATCAGAACCGGATTTGGAAAAAGTTCTCATATCGGCTCCTCTAAATAATGTAGAAGAATTAATTTCATCAATTAGATTAGAAATTACTGTAAAATTTGTAGTATCAAATCTCTTCGTCTCACCAATGATAGTGATGCGATTCGCCTCAGCATCAAAGTCATAACTCGTATAACGAATTCCCCCCAAAGTATCATATTGGCTACTGCCATGATATCCATCTACCGCCAAAGTTCTTAGTTCGATTTCATTGATAATGTCGGACCATTTGATACGACGAGCTTTTATTTCCTGAATAACACTGAGGTCATTCACAACCAAACCATTCAATGTCAGTATCGAATCTCTCAGCCCTTTTTCATCAAGCGCATCAAAATCCAAATTCACAAAGAAATTTTTCAATTCCACATTATTAACTAAAGCAATTGTTTGTCTGAAATTTTTCTGTTCAGTTTTCGCAGCAGGATCACTACTCTCACCTAATCCAGTCGCCTCAATATTCAGCGAAGCGATCAATTCACTCCTAAACGGCGAAGCTCTTTCGACTTCTCCATCTACTCCCGCATTCACCAAGTTGGTGCTGGTCGGAGCTACTACGAGGCCACTCAGGGATTCAAAAATAGCTTTCATCTCGGTCCTAGAATAATCCATTTCCACGCCCGCAGCTCTTTTTTCAGACGAAGTGGCAGTCTGACTATTACTTACTTCATAATTAATCAGATATCCATCACCCAAAAAACTAAACTCATCTAGATACTCTTTAATCTGCAAAAAGTTATAAAGGTTCAGTTCCGTCTGTAATTTCACCAAAGTATCATTTGTCGCCTGTAATTGATTTGAAGCATTCGGAATATCTACTTTTGTAGTCACAATATTAAACGCATCACTCAATTGAGAGCTAAAGAACAAAACCGAAGCAATACCCAAAGTCACAAAAAGTCCCAAAAGAACTTTAATAGCCAAAAGTAATATACTTTTCTGAGGTGCAAATTCTTGAATCAGGGACATATCAATTTCCGGAACCGCCTCCAACATTGGCCCTTTGTCTTCAGCACCCTCAGTTTTTAGCACATTTTGAACCAGGCCCGAGTTGCCCTCAACTGCAGCATTTTGTGCGTCGAGAGGGTTTGGCTCAGGTGCCTGTGCCGGTGGTGGTGTTGGCGGAGTGCTCTCCTCCACTACAGGCTTAACTTCTGCTATTTCACTGACAGGTTCTGCCATGATTTTTTTTATTGAATCCCTATATTTTACCAGAAAACAGCCTCAAATTGAAGGGTCCAAGCCCATGAAATGGCTAAGCTATAACAAAACAGCAAAGAATGGCTCTAGTAAGCGAAAAAGAGCCCCGAACTATAAAACATCACCCAACTTGTAAAGAAAAAGTTTATTTCGATCAAAAAAAAGGACCCATCCGCCGAAGCGCATAGGCCCAATCCCTAAACAATGTTTATTTAACCTCAACTTCTGCACCAGCTTCTTCAAGAGTTTTCTTGATTTCTTCAGCTTCAGCAGCCTCGATTCCTTCTTTTACTGCTTTAGGAGCAGCATCAACTAGATCTTTTGCTTCTTTAAGACCAAGACCAGTGATTTCACGTACAGCTTTAATTACAGCGATCTTTTGACCACCAGCAGCAGTGATAATTACATCTTTAGTTGAGCTTCCTTCGTCTTCACCAGCGTCACCACCAGCAGCACCTCCGCCTCCAGCCATCATCATTGGCGCAGCAGCAGATACTCCGAATTCTTCTTCAAGACCCTTTACAAGGTTTGCAAGTTCAAGAACTGGTAATTCTTTTACCAAGTCCATGATTTGTTGAGCATTTTTACTGAGCTCTACAGTAGATTCAGCAGCAGGAGCTGCTTCTTCAGTCTTTGTTTCTTCTTCAGACATAATTTATAAGTTAAATATTGATAATTTAAACGCTTTGTTTTTCCTTAATAGCATCAAGTGCTCTAACAAAGCCAGAAATGGTATTTTTAAGTACACCGTGGAATCCAGTAATAGGTGATTTGATAAGGTAGATAAACTTAGCAATAAGTTCGTCTTTGCCTGGTAGCATCGCTAATTCCTTAGTTTCAGAAATACTTAGCAGTTTCCCTTCAAAAATCGCTCCTCTTAACTTCAGATTCTCATTAGTTTTAGAGAATTCGTACATTATTTTTGCCGCAGAGATCTCGTCTTCCATTCCAAAAGCCACTCCAACTGGTCCTTGTAGTGATTCATCTGGAATTTCTTCAAATCCTAGCTCTTTAGCTGCGTGTTTGATCAATGTTTTTTTAGAAACAGTGAATTTAACACCTTTTTCCCTCATTTTTGACCTCAAATCCTTCATATCTTCTACTGAAAGACCTTGGTAATCAGCAAAAACAGCTGCTTTACAGTCTCTCATTTGCTCTACGAGCTTCGCTACAACGTCCTTTTTTTGATCTTTTGTTAGTGCCATTTTGCCTTAAAATTAAAAAAATCTGCTTTAGTCGCAGATTTCCGAGATATTTTGCCCAATTGAGGCTAAACATTGGTCTCGGAGGGACTTATCATCTGCCCTCTTTCTACGACCGGTGGACTATATCCGATTAGTCAGAAAACACAAGCACTTTATTATTGACGAAATTACGCTTTCATGGTGAAGCGCTAATATTCATTAGAGATGGAGATTCTTATTTTGCTTAAGGAGCAAGTTTAGGAGTAGGGGCAGGAGGAGTAGGAGCTTTAGCTTCTTCCTTCAAACTTACCACTGCAACAAAACGATCTTTTGCTTGATCCTCCTCTTCTGTAGAGAGTTTGAGCGCAATTCCAATATTCTTTGTTTTTGATATATCCAAATCTCCAAATGGCTTGGCGGCCCTTTGGTATGAGAGTATCAGATTCAAAATGCCTTCAGCACCCAATATTGTCTCTCTTCCATGTTTTTTGACCAAAGCTGCAAGTTCAGTATCGCCAAAATCATCCATTTCAGACATTTCAGCCAAAATTTCTTTGTATTTCACAGTTTTACCAGCAATTGAAGGGAATTGAATGTCCAATTTATCCCAAGCATTCAACATTAGTCCCGCATCACGAGCTTTTTCAGTATACCAACTTTCCTCTCTTTTTTTAGTTAGGCTATGACTCACTCTATTCACAGATCCCACGCTCAAATACTGTGTAATATCTTCAATATCTATTTCTGTATCTGGAGTATATTCACCAAGTTCATACTCTTTATGCATGTGCATTATGGCTTTTTCCAGACCTCCATCTATAGATTCCTTATCAACAAGAAGACCGTTAACAACAGCCTCAGAAAAATCTTCTCTATTTTGAATCACTCTATTCATAGCTGCCTTCAGGACATCCAGTACGCTCATTTTCTTAGGGCCTGAACTCATTTTATCTGGAGGAGCCATAGTATTTTTGTTATTTTTTGTTTGTTTTTGCGTTCTTCCTTTAAGAACACTAGAATTATAGCCTAAAACAGCCAAAAAGGCAAGGGTGCTAGGCTAGGGACAGGCTTAAAACCACCCTTGACAAAACAGTCAAAAAGCTGTACAGTTCAGCGCTAGATAACCAAAGCATTATGGCATTAAGACAAGAACCAGCAGGCATCATAGATATCAGAGATCGTTGTAGGGTAATTGAAGAGATATATACTCAAAATACCGAGTTTATGATGGATATGGATGTAGCCAAAGCACACTTTGACAGTTGTGAACATAGTGACTTGGTAAGTGTTCCTATTTTAGAACTTGTGATTAATACTGAGGCTGAGGAAATAGATGTTTTCCTTGCTTCCGTCTTAGCAGAAGCAACAGTAGCAGCAATGTACCTAGCTGGTAAAAAGGATGAAGTTATGACTATTCTAGAACTTGGAAAAATAACAGCATCTCAACAGGAAGTTATTAGAGCGGCTGGATTTCACCTAATATTATTACAACTAAAGGATACTGCTGTGAATTTCAGTGATATTGAACTTCAAATTGCTAATCTTCTTTCGGAGGGGATAATTACTGAGGAGAACGTTGTGAAGTTGAGGAAAATTAGGGAGAATACCAATACAGTTGTCATCGATATCAATGAGTTGCCTAATGATCCTGTAGAACCACCTGTAGCACCAATAGAACCAGACGCGAATCCTATTCTGCAAGAGCCACCAGTTAGAGTCGCTAATTCAGCTGCAGACATAGCTGCTAGTAATGTTTACCTAAGAAGAAGGGCAGATGATCATGATTGGGGTCTTCCAGTGCCTGAGAAGGATTACACGGATGGATCTGCTGCGGTTGTTGACGCTTATAAGAAAGTTACAGTTCCAGATTATGGAAATGAAGGTTCTGTAGATGCAGAGACATGGTTTGGTAGTTTGGAAGTTGCAGAAATTGCAAAAAAGAAACCAAAAACATCTATTCGTGGAAGGCTGGCTATCATGTTGGCAGCATTTTCAATTACAGTAGCCGGATACGCAGCAATGAAATCTGAAAATAAGCCAAACAGGGATGACGGCTCTTATGCCAACAAGGCAAAAGCTACTCAGGTTGCAGAAGCACCTGCTCCAGTAGCAGCGCCAAAATTAGTAGAAAAACCAGAACCAGTGAATGTCTTAGAGCCAGTGGAAGTAGAAGCACCGGTTGAAGTTGCTCCAGAACCAGTGAAGGTAGAAGCACCGGTTGTAGTTGCTCCAGAGCCAGTGAAAGTAGAAGCACCAGTTGAAGTTGCAGAGCCAGTGAAAGTAGAAGCACCAGTTGAAGTTGCAGAACCAGTGAAGGTAGAAGCACCAGTTGAAGTTGCAGAGCCAGTGAAGGTAGAAGCACCGGTAGTAGTAGAACCAGTGGAAGTAGAAGCACCGGTAGCAGTAGAACCAGTGGAAGTAGAAGCACCAGTTGAAGTTGCTCCAGAGCCAGTGAAGGTAGAAGCACCTGTAGTAGTAGAACCAGTGAAGGTAGAAACACCAGCAACCCTAAATGAAATCGTAACTTACATTCAGCTAAAAGCTAACGGAGAAGTTGATTTGAAGGCTACAAAAGCAACTTTGGGTCACCTTGGACAAAAGTATCTTAGTGTCGGAAGGGATGCACAAGGCCTACACGTCTATATAGAGATTTATAGAAAGAGATGTAGAGTAAGTCTTGAAACAACTGATCAAACAAAAATTACAAAAAATATGGCCACTGTTGTTCCAGACTGTGAATAAGCGCTTGATCTAAGGCAAAACACTAAGGTAGAGTCAGATTGTAAATAGCAGTCTGACTCTTTTTTTATGGACTTGATCGAGGACTTAACATCCTTTCTCAGCACAGCCCCGAATCCTCTTGTCGCCGTTCTTGGTGCGACTGCCACTGGCAAAACCAAGCTTTCTTTGGAGATTGCCAAGGCGATTGATGGGGAAATTATTTCCACTGATTCACGTCAAATTTATCGTGAAATGCCTATTGCTACCGACATTATTCTTCCTGAAGAACAGCAGGGAATTGTTCATCATATGTTGGAGATTGCAGATCCTGACAAAACGCTAACACTTGCTGAATTCAAGGATATTGCCACTGAAAAAATTAAAGATATTCATTCCCGAAACAAAATACCAATGTTAGTGGGAGGTACTGGACTTTATGTTTCCGCAATAACTCAAGGTTACGACGTTCCCCGCATTCCACCAAATCCAGAACTAAGAGAGGAATTAGAAAAATTAAACACAGAAGATTTACACAAAAAACTCGAAGATCTCGATCCGGAAAGTGCAGCAAAAATTCACGCAAATAATCGCCGTTATGTCATCAGGACAATTGAAATAAACAGCCACAGTAATAAAAAGGATTACAAAACAAAATCACCTTATGATCTTTTTTTCATCGCTTTGGAAAGACCTCGCGAAGAAATTTATGAAAGAATTGAGCAAAGAGTCGATCAACAAATTGAGAGGGGACTGGTTCAAGAAGTACAGGCGCTTTTGAACAAGAATTATGATGAAAATCTACCCTCAATGTCGTCCCTTGGGGTGAAAGAAATAATCCCTTATCTAAGGGGAGAAATGGCTCTTGATGAGGCTCTTATAATTCTTAAGCGCAACACCAGACGATACGCCAAACGTCAAATGACTTGGCTCAGAAGATATGATAATGTGACGCGGCTCAATCAAGAACAAGTCACAGAATGTCTAAAAAAACTCTCTCAGATCTCCAAGAACTAGCGGCTGCTTTGAGGGCGCCAACAGGTTGTCCTTGGGACCGAAAACAAACCATCGCATCAATGCTCAAATACATTGATGAAGAGGTTTCAGAAGTGCGTGAAGCCATCGAAAACGGCGATCACGACAATCTTCGTGAAGAATTGGGAGATGTACTTTTCCAACTTGTGATGATTGCACAAATGGCTAAGGAGAAGGGATATTTTGGAATGGAGGATGTTGTAGGCGATATTCATCACAAGATTGTGAGCCGCCATACTTGGGTTTTTGGTGATGACAAAGCAGAGACTGCGGAAGAAGCTCTCGAATTGTGGAAACGAAATAAAGAAATAGAAAAATCTAACAAATAATATGTCAGTTTTAGGTAAAAAATGGCTGATCAAAAATGAAGATTCTGACAAATCTTCTATTGAAAAAATTCTTGCAAACAAAGAGCCTAATATTGAGGAGCAGCTTGAATATCACGACCCCTTTTTGTTTGAAGATATGGAAAAAGCTGTAGCTCGCATTCTACAGGCAATCAAAAATAACGAACGCATTATTGTAATTGGTGATTACGATGTTGACGGTATTTCTTCAGCCGCAATTTTGGTACAGGTTTTCCGCATTCTAAAGGCCAATGCCTCCTACCGATTACCAAATAGAGTAGAGGATGGATATGGACTTTCCGAAAAATTTATTAATGAATTTGTTGAAAAAGGAATCTCACTGATTATTACAGTTGGTTGTGGAATTTCTTGTCATGAATTGATAAAAACAGCTAAAGAAAAAGGAATAGACACCATAATCACGGATCATCACAGCATTCCACAACAAATTCCCACAGAAGCTTCTGCCATTATTCACCCAAAACTTCCGAATACAAAATATCCATATCCCGACCTCACCGGTAGCGGCATCGCATTCAAATTAGCCCATGCTCTCATCAAAAGAACTATTCCAGAGGCAGAACAAGATGAACTAATCGATTCCTTTGTAGACCTCGCTTCGCTCGGTACAGTCGCAGATTTGGGACCACTGATTGGAGAAAACCGCCTCATCGTCAAGAAAGGGCTGGCTCGCCTCGCTTCAACCAAATGGAAAGGCCTCAACCATCTTCTCAAAATGGCTAACGGAGACAAAGCCATCGACACTACAACTATCGGTTATCGTATCGCCCCACGCATCAACGCCGCTGGGCGCATCGGCGACCCCTACATTGCACTTTCTCTTTTACTTCAAGATGATAGTTCCAAAATAGAAGAACTCGGCAACAGCCTGGATGAGCTCAACGGAGAACGTCAAGAAATGACCAAAGAGTCGGCAGAAGAAGCGGCTGCACACTTTGAAGCTTTAGAAGAAATTCCTTACATTTTAATCGCAGAAAACCCAAATTGGCACGTCGGAATTCTCGGACTTGTAGCAGGCAAACTTGTTGAAAAATATGCGCGTCCCGCCATTATTTTACAGGATTTTGGTGACACTCTCGTCGCTTCAGCTCGCAGCCCTGAATACTTCAATGTAATTGAAGCAATTACTGCCGCCGGCGAACACCTGATCGGCTTTGGTGGCCACAGCGCCGCCGCCGGCTTCAGTATCAAAAAGGAAAATCTCCAAAAATTCAAAGACGCAATATCAGCATTTGCTAAAGAAAAACTGCAACACCAAGACCCTCGCCCTTCTCTCAAAATTGATTGCGAACTGTACAAAGAAGATATAAATTTCGATTTTCTAGAAGAAATAGAAGAGTTGAAACCTTTCGGAATGGGCAATGAAAGACCTTTATTTGTTTTGCGCGACGTCAAAGCCGAGTTCGTCGGACAGGTTGGCAAAGACCGTGACCATCTCAAATTTTCGATCAACACACCGGAACGTGAAATACGCGCAATAGCCTTTCATCTTGGACGCTTTGCCCAGGACATCCGCAATCACGAAAATATCGATCTTGTCTGTCGTCTTGACCGTAATCGCTGGAATAACAAAGATTACTTACAACTTCTCGTTCTAGACTTCAAACTAAAGAAGGGGTAAAATCCTCACCACGATGAAGAAGTTTCTCATTTCAATATTGTCCCTGATTTTTATCCTCACTGCCCATGCTCAAACGGCAGAGGATTGGTATCAATACAACGGCGATTCAGATGGCAGACACGCCTTTGCTTTTCGATTTCCCACTGATTGGGAAGTACGCACCGAGGGTGACAAAATACAAACTTTTCGCTCAAAAACTGACAAAGAAGTCTTAGTTACAGTTGAGGAATTTGAAGCCCAGACTTACGATCAAGTGATCAACTATTTCAGCACAGACGATAATCCCATGCTTTCAGTTGAGGATATTGTGATCGAAGGCCACGCCAATCTACATGCCAAAAAAGCTATTTACCAAAACTCCACATATCTTTTTGTTAAAAGAGCCAGCCTCATCCTCTCCATAAACTACCAAGAAGACGAAATTTCAGCACAAATCGCCAACTCTCTCACTTTTAACGACCAGTGGCAGCAATATTTTGATTTCACCGAAGGTTATACCTTTCTTTTCCCTTCCAAATTCAAAGTAAACGCCCTCTCTTCAGGTGTTCAAATCACTGATGATGCAATTTTTGGAGATATAAATTTTCAGGTGAATAAATTTGCTGATATTGCTTTAGAAAAAGCACCAAAAGAATTGGAGAATGCCGATTTTATTAGCCAAAAGTCTGTGCCTTTCCACGGCATAGAAAAGGCAATATCCGCCACTTTTGAAGATGACGAACTCTTGAAGGATTTCAAATTAATATTTGTTTCTCGCGAGCAAAACACCTACAGCCTTACCGGCCCCAACCTAATCCAAAACTCCCCCCACCTCGATTACTACGAACAATTTATTATTGAGATGCTCGAAAGTTTCGAATTCTTCGACCTTGATGGGGAATACCATTCCTACATTTATTTCCCTGACATTCGCGACAACCACCTCAATGTACAAGCCATCAATTCTCTCAAATCCGAAAGTGTGATCGATGGTTATCCCGATGGCAAATTCCGTCCAGACAGCGCAATCAATCGTGCAGAACTGGCTAAATTAATCGTTTCTACACAAGCCAATCCCAAACTTGAAAACTACTCCAACTGTTTCACCGATATCAAAGAAGAATGGTATGCACCCTACGTTTGTTATGCCAAAGAAAAGAATTGGGTTGTGGGCTATGATGACGGCAAATTCCGCCCGGAAAGTAACATTAATAGGGTAGAAGCATTAAGAATAATCCTCGAAGCTCTACACCAAGAACTCACATCCGAAGAACAAGATCTCCCAGATGACATCCATCCTGAAGCTTGGTATTGGAAATATTTCGCTTACGCCCAGGAAAATTCTCTCCTCGACACTCAACATGTACAAGAAAACAACTATCTCCCAGCTCAAGACATCTCTCGTAAAGAAGTAGCCGAAACAATCTTCCGCTCATTACAGTAAGCTGGTACAATTAGTCCCAGCATTTTATTCTAGAACCTTGACAAGTCTATCAATTTCTATTATAATATAAAGATTACAAAAATATCAATAAATGGCTAACAAAAGCACACAAAAGCAGATTATAGACCTCATTGGAAGATCTGAGAAAATTCTCATTCTTCCTTCTTCGCCTGCCGATGGTGATTGTTTGGGCTCGGCCATTTCAATGTATTTGATCCTAAAAAAACTTGGCAAATCTCCAACAGTAGTTTGTGAAGATACTATTCCTGATCTCCTGAAATTCCTTCCAAACATCCAAATTGTCGGTTCAAAAGTACTTTCTTCCAAAGATCTAGTGATCAATATCGACTGTTCAACGGCCCAAATCGACACAATCAAAACTAAGAAAGTAGGGGATCTAACCCAGCTCATTATTACTCCAAAGGGTGAAGGGCATTTTACCCATAGAGATATTCAGTTGAACAAGGGTGAAATCGACTTCGACCTTCTAATTACCGTGGATACTGCCGAATTAAGCCAACTTGGTTCCTTTTATGAAGAACACATTTCAATCTTTCAAGAACTCCCTTCCATCAACATCGATCACCACGTCTCAAATACTCATTTTGGCAAAATAAACTACGTCGATATAATGGCTTCTTCTACAACAGAACTACTGCTTCCGCTTTATGAGGAAATGGAAAAAGTCAAAAAAATATCACTGATCGACGAAGATATCGCCACACTGCTACTTACCGGAATTATCACCGACACAGGTTCATTCCAAAACGCCAACACCACTCCTCGAGCCTTTGCCAAAGCCGCAGAACTCGTCGCTTACGGAGCACGCCAACAAGAGATCATCCAACACATCTACAAAACCAAACAACTAAGCCAATTAAAACTTTGGGGCCGCGTACTTTCCAAGATCCAAACAGACCAATCACACCGCATAGTTTGGTCTACAGTAAGCCAACAAGATCTCAAGGATACCGAAAGTAAAATCGAACAAACCGGCGACATTATCGATGAATTGATGACCAACGCTCCCGGCGCTGAAGTGATCCTTCTTATCAAAGAAAAAGAAGACAATGTCGTTTCAGTCTCCGTACGTACAACTTCCGCTGCTGTCGATGGTGCTGCAATCGCCGAAAACTTCGGAGGCGGAGGGCACACCCAAGCAGCAGGTTTCAAATTAACAAACACAGAACTTCGAGACGCTGAATATCTTGTCATTGAATACGTACGCAAGATGCAAGCTGAGCGCCTTGGCATCGCCGAAAACAACGACGACCAGCCCGAACCGATGATTGACGTCGAGAAGCTACAAAAACGCGCAGAAGAGGCCCAAAAGGCCACAGAGAACATGATTAAAGTCGAAAAAACTACCAAAAAATCTCCAAAAAAGAAGGCTGATTTCAAGCCAGCACCACCAAAAGAGAGCCACGGTGGCGAAGTTATTTACAAGTTTGAGGACTAAAATCCCCCTAAATTGAATTTCCCCTTAGCTAAAGGGCTTTTTTTTTTGTAAAATTAGTTTGAATTTTCACTTAGTTTTGTTAATAATGCGCCTCTAATTAGCCAATTATAAATGAGTGTTCTTCAAATCACCACACAGGAGCGTCGAAACATGGCCAATATGGCCCCAACTCTCGACATCGCAACTAGGGACAAATACGTGGAAAGTCCACTGGGTCAGCGAGTGGCACAGATTGTCTATGCATTTAATTACAAGATTAATGGTGTTATTGAAGATCCCGAAAAAAGCCGTGATCTACTAACTCAATTAACCGATAGGCTCAGTCAAAAAGACCAACTGATTGCTCTGCTCCTAAAAGCTGATGCCGGAGAATTGCATAGAAAAACTGAATATCAAATCGTTACTTATGAGTTAAGGGATCCTAGCGTTAAATCTCTAAATGATACGTATTTTGGCAATCGAGAAAGAGCAAATGACTTTGCCCTCAATATGCACGAAGAAGTGAGCGAATTCTTACAGTCCAAAGCACCAAATCCTCTAGAAAAATACGTAAAAGGTGGGACTTTGTTAACAAGTAATGGGGATACTGACTCTTATATTAGGGAAAATAGGGTTCTCTACCAAAAAATGTGTGCCAACATAAAAGACTGTCTGTTAGAACATCTAAATGCCCTTATCGACGCTGGAGAAAACGGAGAAAACCTAGAGGCAATGTTTGAATTACGTGAGCAACTAGAAAACTTCAAAGACCCACTAATTTGTTTCGGTGTTCAGGATCTTGGTTATTTTCCCCCACCACCTGGAGAGCGTAGCAGCAAAGATATAATACAACTTGGTTCAAGAATCGAAGATTCCAAAAGGGCTTGTCGTATGGCACATGAACGTATGGCTAATGGCGAAAAACCAGAAGATTCAGAGGAGGAATATATTCGTCATGCAACTATGAAATATCAGGTAGAATATTTGTTAGCAGATCTATACCGTCGCCAACACGCACTATCGAAGAGAGTTCTATCTTCAGGTCATAAGCCAGGTGAAGTCCCAGTGATTAAACCAGAGTGGCAAGAATGTTTTGAAGTTTTTAATAATGATATCTTGCCAAAAGCAAAAGTAGTTCGTGCTGACAGCAAAGGAAAACTAAAAGAGTTTTTTGATGCACTCCCAGGACTTGATGATTCTGATCTGGCAATTCTCAAATCTTATATAGACAATCTTGAGATCCTGGATACTTTTAAAAAATATAGATTGCTTGATGATGATGGTAAAAAAATAGCTTATGATTATTTCACAACACGAGTCTCAGAAATTGCTGAGTTAGTCGCAGAAGCCAGATCTTTGTGCCAAAGCTCAGATAGCCTAGATAGCAAAAAACTACCAGAATACGCAGCCCTCATAGATCGAGCACTTGATCAACTGAAACGCTCTCTAAAAGGTAATGGAAACATACAGACGGATGATGCGGTAATAGAAGGTCTGACACATCAAGTACCAGAAATAAGAGCTTTAATATCTGGTGACCACTATGGATTTTCTGTCACTGATGCTATTAGCCGTATGCTTGCTGCGAATAGCATTAACAGTAGAATTCCTGCACTTGATGATTCTATAGCCGCTGAATTGGAAGAAGCTCTTGATCCAGATAACCTTACAGAACTAGCTGCTACGCTTAGAAAGCACGGGGCTAATAATGACCAAGAGATTCGTCAGGCGATACACACAAGCAAAGAAGCTGCGGATACAACTCTCCTATCAGCAAATGAAGATTTTGTTAGCTTGCTTATGGAATTGTTAAATAGCAAAAAACCAATTACTAGTGTGGATGGTGGTGATGAACTCTTAGCTTTAGTGACACCAGGTTCTGATCTCATATCAGTAAATGAAAAGGCTATAGCTGAAATTTCAAGAAGAACCTTTGTGAGAGTAGTGATGGCTTTAACTCATTTATTATTCTCCAGAATCGACGATCCTAACAACCTTACTCCCGAAAATAGGCAGGAAATTGGGCAATTTGTTCATTTTATCCACCATTCTGACCACCTTTGGAATGTATTAAAAAAGACAGTGGAGACCAATGGATTCGACAGCAGTTCAGCAATCTTCTACCTGTAAACATTGACAAAAGCAGCATTTTGATGTATGATTCTAGTCTAATATTAATATATTACAATGTCAGAATCACAACATCCTGATACCTCAGAATCTTTAAGTGAAAAACCGGATTTAACTGAAACATTAAATTTTGGAGAAGCAGCAGACAAACAAGCAGCAAGAAAAGTAAAGGAAGCTGCCAGTAAGAGGGGAGGCGATGTAAATACTGCCCTAGACGGTCTTCTAGACTAAAGCTGATCCAAAAGCTCCTCAGCAATATCAAAGTTACAATAAACTTCAGCCACATCCTCCTCATCCTCAAGCGCTTCCATCAGTTGAATCGCTTTTTTTGCGTCTTCTAGATTATCTAGAATCAAAGTATCCTTGGGAATAAATGAAATTTCTGCTTTTTCAATCTCAAACCCTTTCTCTTTCAAAGCATCTTTTACTTTCATCAGATTTCTATAGTCCGTGATTATCTCAAAAACTCCTTCTTCCATTGAGATATCATCAGCTCCCGCATCAATCGCCATCAACTCCGCATCTTCATTTTCGCATTTAGCAACAATCACTCCGTTTTTCTCAAACATCCATCCCACAGTCCCAGCCTCCCCCATATTCCCACCATTTTTGGTAAGAGCAATCTTTACCGCAGCAACAGAACGAT
>JAESSS010000091.1 GCA_016763975.1 Candidatus Altimarinota bacterium | reverse complement strand
TGAAGAAAAAGATGTACTTGGCAAAAATATCAATTTTTTGATCCCCCATGACCTCCGAGAAAGTAATAAAATACTCATCCACGAACTCGAAGACAAAAAATACATCAGAAATTATGAAACACAACGTCTAGACAGAAGTGGCAACCGCATCGACCTCTACCTCTCAATCACAAAAGTAATAGACGGCAACAACGATTTCATCGGATTCCTCCTCATTTATCAAGATATTAGTGAACAAAAACGCATCAACACCGAACTGCAAAAACGCTTCGAAGCAATTCAAGATGCTTACAAAGAACTGGGATTACAAAAACGCCAAAACGACTATCTTTTCGAAATCGCCGAAATGGCCACCTCACAAAACCCCATTGAATCATTGGAGAAACTAATTGTTTCCGCTATCTGCATGCTCACAAAATGCGATGGTGTCGTACTCCGCCGTTACGATGGCAAACGAAAAACACTCAAACTTAAGTCTTGTCTTGGAGTAAGCCAAAAATGGTGGGACAAAAATCAAATTAAATACAAAAACTCCCTCGCTGAAGAAGCAATGAAACGAAAAAGAGCCATCATTCTTGATAACATAAGTTCAAACCCCAAACACAGCGGACAAAAACTGCTTAAGTCCCACAAGTTCACAACCATGATTCAGCTACCCCTATTTATCCAAAACAAACTCCTCGGATCCCTCAGTCTTTATGTCACAAATCCCGCAAAATTAAGATTTATCGAAACTGACTTTTTAGATAAGTTCAGCAAACAGTGCTCTCTTGCGATTAAAGCCAAAATCGGCTAGTATTAGCCTCGAATTTAAAAACACCCATGATTAAAAAGCTTAAGCGTTTTCTACCTAAACAAGATTTAAGCCTAATTAAAAAAATTGGCTTCTGGTCAGGAATTCTCGCTATCAGCGGAACCCTGCTCGGAATACTCTTAATAGCCTCAATTGTAGGCATTCTCTCCATCGGATTACCTGATGTTACAGACTTAGAAAATCTAGCAGCAGCACAATCTACTCAAATTCTCGACCGTGATGGAAACCTTTTGTATAGCATTCATGGAGAAGAAAATCGTGAAGAAGTAAAACTAAATAAAATTTCCCAAGACCTCGTCAACGCCACAATCGCCATCGAGGACGATCAATTTTACCAACACGGAGGATTTGACCTTCCCGCAATTATAAAAGCATTTGCCTCACAAGTATTCGGCATTGGCGCACCACGTGGAGGATCAACAATCACTCAACAATACGTCAAAAACACCTTTCTCTCCGCAGAACGCAGCTACACTCGTAAAATCAAAGAACTTGTTCTCGCAATCCGCCTCGAACGATCCTTCGACAAAAATGACATCATCGAACTCTATCTCAACCGCATCCCTTACGGCAACAACGCCTACGGTATCGGCATGGCATCCAAAATATATTTTGACAAAGAACCAATAGAATTAACCATCGCCGAATCAGCATTCCTCGCAGGCCTCCCTCAAGCTCCTTCACGCTACAACCCTTTCGGACAAAATCGAGAATCTCATTTAATTACGGAAATAACTGAAGAAGAAGCTAATAAACGAAACATCAACAGTGAATTTGATCTCAATATCGATGAATATGCCCGCGGCCTTCTCGGTGCATTCATCGAACTTCCCAACGGAAGCTCTTTTTATGTCCCAGGACGCGCAGATCTCGTACTAAAAAGAATGGAAAACCTAGAAATGATCACTACTACAGAACGCCAAGATGCTGTAACAGAATTACAAAATCTCGAACTCAACACTTATCGCGAAAACATCAAACATCCCCATTTTGTGCTCTGGATCAAAGGAATTCTGGAAGAACGATACGGCAAAGAAGTTGTAGAACAAGGAGGCCTAAAAGTCACCACTACAATCAATGAAGAACTACAAGCCCACGCTGAAGAAGTGGCTTTCGAACGAGGAACAGCCAACGAAACAAACTTTAACGCAGACAATCTCTCAATCCTCACAATCAACGCCAACACCGGCCAAATTCTGGCAATGGTCGGCTCTCGTGATTACTTCAACGAAGAAATCGACGGCAACGTAAATGTTGTTTTTCGCCCACGCCAACCCGGCTCCTCATTTAAACCTCTCGTTTATGCACAAAGTTTTTACGAAGGTTATGCACCGGGATCAGTAATTTATGACGTACCAACCAAAGTCGGCTCCGACGAACCATCCAACTACAAAGGCAACTTCCAAGGCCAAGTAACAATACGCCGTGCCCTCGCCCAATCCATAAATATTCCCGCAATCAAAGCCTACTTCCTCGCCGGTCGCCAAGACCCCATTATAGATTTGGCCACCGCCATGGGCATTACCACTCTCGACAAAAGTCGCAGTTATGGATACCCACTCGCACTTGGATCTGGAGAAGTTCCCCTATCCGAAATGGTTACCGCCTATGCAACTTTTGCAAACGGAGGCAAAAAACCGGAACTCACAGGAATCTTAAAAGTAGAAAACGCCAATGGTGATGTACTGGAAGAATGGCAAGCCAAAGAATTCGATGAAGTACTCGACCCCCAAGTCGCCTACCTTATCAACAGCATCCTTTCAGATCGAGAAAATTCAGTTGGCGCTAGACTTTTTATAGAAGGAAAAATAAACGCTGCCAAAACCGGAACCTCTACTAAAGAAAATAAAAAGGAATCAGGAGGCAAAGAAGTGCGACCTTCCGACGCCTGGACAATCGGATACACACCAAGCATCGTTACTGGAGTTTGGGCTGGAAACACCGATGGTAGTGGTATGAGCTTTAGCGCAAATGGATATGACACCGCATCCGCAGCCTACAATTCAGTGATGAAACTGGCATTAAGAGATATGCCTGCCGAACCTTTTCCCGTACCGGAAGGAATCACAGAAGTCGCAGTGTCCAAAGCCTCCGGCAAACTTCCAAGCGCTGACACTCCAGACTCACTAATTAGAACCGAACCATTTGCCAGTTTTTCTATTCCCACAGAAACAGAACGACTTTTCTTTAAAGTAAAAATCGACAAAGTCAGCGGCAAACTAGCCACAGAATTCACTCCAGAAGATGCTGTCGAAGAAGTAACTTTCCAAAATTACGAAGCCATAGCCGACATGCTCAACTGGAACAATGAAATTAGAGATTATTACAAAGACCTCGCTCCTGAAGAAGGCAGCAGCGCTGAAATTAGAGTAGGCCTCCCCCCAACAGATTACGACGAGATACATAATGCCCAAACCGCAGCAAACGCTCCTACAGTGACCATTACAAGTCCTGTATCACAAAGTTCGATCACTCCTGGGCCTTTTACTGTAGAAATCGAAATAGACGCCAAAAATGGCATTGAAAGAGTAGAATACTTCATCGATGAACAAAAAGAATTCTTCACCGCAACAGCCCCTTTCTTTGGCCACCTCCGCATCTCCAAATTCATGCCTGTAGGCTCACGCCAACTAATTATCGCCAAAATAATCGACAAATTAGGATACAGTTCCCAATCTGCTATCGAAATAAAAGTCGCAGCACCTACAGAATAAACAGCCTCCGCTCTTCCCAAGCTAGCCTCATTCTGGTATAATACCTCGATGGATTACCCAAACGAAAAATTAGAAGAATTACGTGAAAGGTGGATTACTCCCGAAGGAAAAAAACTCCTTAAGGAAATTCAAAAATCACGATGTTACTTAAGCCCTGTGCTTTTCCGCGAAAAAGTAAAACGCTTCAAGTACCTAAACGATCCCGAAATGGAAGATGGCATCGACCTAAGAGGAGCCATTCTTTCCGGTTTTGATTTCCGCGTACCTGTTCAAAGTAGCGACCAAGGATACAGCGAAGATATTGTTATTTTATCAAATATTCATTTCGAAGGAGCTGAATTAAAACACTGCAATTTTGAGTCCGGACGAATTCACAACTGTCATTTCGAAGACGCCGATCTTTCTCACGCAGAATTCCGTAACGCCACAATCAATAGTTGTCACTTCCAAAACGCTGATTGTAGCGGCATAAACCTCCGCGCAGCAAAATTAATAAACTGTAATTTTAGCGATGCCACAATCAAAGATGTCGCACTGGACAGTACTATCACAGACGAAAAAACTCATTTTGGAACAGAACTAAAATCAGAAAAAGAGAAAAATTTCCACTTCGCATCTATTGAATACAAACAGATCAAAGAGATGTACAAAAACTCTTCTCTACACAAAAAATCTGACGAATATCACTACAAAGCAATGGTCGCTAAACGCCGTTCAGAAAGCAAAAAAAGTCCCAGCCGTTGGTTAAACATGATTTTTGGAGACTTGCTTTGCAAATACGGAACTTCCTTTAACAGAGTTCTTGGCGTATCTACCGGACTGATCTTGCTCTGTGCCACAATTTATACCTCAAGCAACAGCCTCTTCTACGATGGCCACGCAATCCGCCCATCCTTCATCGACTCCCTCTATTTCAGTATCGTAACCTTTACTACACTTGGATACGGAGATTATCACGTAGTCGGCGGCCTTCGCTTCCTCGCAGCCGCAGAAGCCTTTACCGGCGCTGCCTTGATGGCACTCTTCACCGTAGTAGTTGCGCGCAGCATCATTCGTGACTAAATTTTTTGACAAAAACTCCTGAAGTGCTAGTATAAGCGCCTTTTTTAACATACAAATTATGAGACCACTAACACTAAACCTTGAGGCCCTTTCCACTGACGAGGCTCATTTAATGACAACAACCTTCGCCTTTATAAAATCTAAACTTTCCGGAGGTAGTGCTTCCGAGGAGATTAAGGATGTTTTAACAAATCCAGAATTATTGGAAATCTATATCGCAAAATATAACGAACTCCGTGCAGCTGGGGAAATCAAATCTCCTGGAGTAGATTTTGAAGGACCATGTGGAATGAAAGAGCAAGAAGCCATCAGCTCACTACGATCAAAAGTCGCTTCCCGCGTTGCTGCAAAAGATCTCAACCCAGGGCTATACCCTTTTCTAAGCGACGAGAACATCACCTCCCTTACTCCTGGAGAATTGGAATCAATCGGTACTTCCTTCGACGATGGTGAGCGACTCAAAAAGGTAGTAGAGCTATTACCAGGATTAGGCCATGGCAAAATCTGCGAATTAGCCGAAAGTGGCATACCTACAGAAGTTTTGATAAAACTAGGAAAAGAAAAACTCCAAACACTTTCAGTAGAACAGATATGCGGATTACAGATCGCCGGAGGTCATCTTGAACAATGGCGCGACTATCTAATCATAATTATAGAAAAAGGTGCCATAGAAAACTTCTTATCCTTACAACCTAAAGTCAGTGGTGAACTCTATGTCAGTCTATCTCCAGAAATTGCTGTTGCCCTCCTACAAGATGGCTTTGCATTGTTAACTGATTTACAAACGGTACGAGACCTATGTACAAAACTATCACAAACAATACAACCTAGAAGCGGCGATGCTGATCAAAGTAAAGCAGCTGAAATAAAAACCCTCGGATTACCCTACCTCCTTCATTGCGAAGAAACTTCTCTTCGAATACTTATTGAAAACTCACACAAAAAAGGTTGGGCAGACTTAATCAAAAAACTTGGAACTGAATACCTTCTCACAAAAGAAAACCACTCATTCCTAAGTTGGCTTTTCAACGGCCCCTCAGCATATATTCTTGCGAATATAGAAAGGTTCACTCCTAAGGATCTTGCCATATTGCAACAAAACAAACTAAATTTCCTATTAACTTCAGAGCATCCTCGCCTCCCTAAACTCTCAAAAGAAGCGATAAGCTGCAGGCCAGTAAAAGAATTACTCGACATGTTAACAATGACACACGACCCAGAATTCGAAGCAGCACTAGCAGCATTCAACGACCCTAACACCCCCTTTAGCATCAACGCTATCGAAAACCAAAGAAATATCCCTGAGCCTGAACTCTCTTTTTAATGCTACAATCCCTGCATGAAAGCACAAATTAAAGCAGTCCTCACCGAACTAGAAAAAACTCAAAAGACCTACTGGAACATCACTCCTGAAGTAGGTCTTTTTCTTAATCAACTTATCCGAAAAACCGGCGCCAAAAAAGTACTCGAAATTGGCAGCTCCAACGGCTACTCAGGAATCTGGTTAGCCGAAGCCCTCACTCACAACAAAGGCCAACTTCACACCATGGAATCCAACGCCAAAAAGCGTTATCCCCTCGCCGTGATCAACTTCGCCAAATCCAAACTCCCAAACATCAACGCAATTCTCGGCCACGCCCCCGAAGACATCCCCAAAGGCAAATTCGACATCGCTTTCTTCGACGCCACCAAAGAAGAACACGGCAGCTATTTTGACGCCCTCTCACCCCACTGCAAAATGATCATCACTGACAACATCGACTCCCACCGAGAAGCCCTCACACCCTTCATAAACAAGGTCAAAAAAGCCGGCTGGACCTCATATCATCTACCAATCGGAACTGGCCTACTCATCTCCCTTCCAAAAAGCTCTTCATAGCATTGATCGCCACACCCCTATGAGAAATTGCATTTTTCTCTTCTTTGCTCATTGCTAAATAAACTTTTTCTCGACCTTCCGCCAAAAAACAAGCTCCCAATGGCAAACCTTCTTCAATCTCACACATCAATTCCGCAGTAATCACGCCCTCAGTTTCCCCCTCAAAATGTTCATGAAAATCATCCCCAATAATACAGGCATTACAGACAAAACGCGCCTTACGATTTGCTTCTGAATCCATACGCTGCATAAAATATTCAATCCATTCCGCATCACTCGCATGCTCCCCCGCACCCCAACGCCGAGTCTTCACTCCCAACTCTCCTGGCAACGCGTCCACCAACAAACCGGTATCCTCAGCCAAAGTAATCATGCCAGTTTTCTCGCGAAAATAGGCAGCTTTCTTATAAGCATTTTCTTTAAAATCCACTCCGTCCTCCTCAAAATCACTGGAATCAATATTCAGGTCCTTCAAAAAAACAAAGTCGAAATCCAATGATCCCAAGACCTCCATGATCTCTTTATACTTTCCCGGATTTCCCGTCGCGATCAATATTTCTTGCATATTTTTTGATTCTCCAGTCCTCATCACGGACTCGCCATTCATATTCCAGAAATTGCCCCGGCACGTCAACTTTTACTTCCACAAAACCATCCTCTCTCATCTCCACATGCAAAGCATTCACTTCAAATTTTCCACAAACTCGCTTCACAATCTCACTATCCACAGAACGACGTTCATTATCAGCAAAATCACCATCATAATCCACCTTCACCTCACCACAAGCCGCCACAAATCCACGATCCCGATCAAATCCCACAAGATTCCAATAAACAACTCCCACCACTACCACAAAAAGCACCAACGGCACTGCCACAATCAAATGTTTGAAACGATCAAACAAATCCAAAATCTTTTCCTTCCGCTCAAACTCTCTCTCCGCAGACAAATCCTCAGCCTGTTCCTCTTCTCTCATCTTGCGCGCCGCCTCTACAAAAACTTTTGCCGGATCATCAGAACCAACAATATTGCCATCCTTGATTTCCACTGGCGGTTTTTCAATTCGCTCTTCCACAACCTCCTCCACCTCCACCGCAAAATCTCTACGATCAATTTTTGAACTAATTTCAGCTCTCAAACTCAATTTAAAAGCCTCCGGCACTTCTATCAATTCCGCATCACGTGCACGCTCCAAAAACCCACTCAATTCACCAAAATAAACTCCTTGAGCACTATTACTTTCACCAAACAACAAAAAGTGTGCCCGTTTCAAAACTCTAGAAATTTCTGCTCCGATAGTACCTTCCTCCAATCCCAAAACCGTCATCACATCCCCATCCGCCAATTCCTCAAAAAACTTTAATCTCAAAATTTCACGTTCTTCCAAGGACATTTTGCCCAAAACCTTTTCCATCTTTTCCGCCAACTCCCCTTCTCCCCTAAACTGATTTTTTCCGAAACCCGATTTGTTTAAATGAGCCCAAACTCGCGGTTTAGCCAAAGAATATAACCAAGTTAAATAAGAAGTATCTGTTGGAGTGTTTTGAATTTGACCAAGCCCATCCAAAAAAGTCAATTTCACAATCCGCTCGATATCAAAACGATCTTCCACACGCCTAGACACATAACGATATGTCGCAGCAAAATTTGCCTCAAAAAGCATCATAAACTTAGAGAGTTCGCCCTCCTTCATCTGATCAACACACTGTTTTTCTACATATAAATCCAAAATATTTCTTTAAAGAGCCTGAATTATGCCTAGCCCTTAGCCATATGTCAAACATAAACTAAAGCCCTTGCCCATGCCCTCTTTTTCACATAATCTAGCCTCATGAAAATTGCAATCATTGGCACAGGATACGTCGGCCTCACTACAGGTATTTGTCTCGCAGAAATGGGACACGACGTTTTATGTATGGACATTGATCAAAAGAAAATAGAAAACCTACGCCAAGGAAAAATTCCAATTTACGAACCCGGCCTCGAAGAACTGCTCGCCAGCAACAATCTCACTTTCAGCACAAATATCCAAGAAGCCATCGAATTTGGAGAAGTGATTTTTTCCGCAGTCGGCACACCAATGGGCCAAGACCACAAAGCCGATCTCAAATACGTTAAAGCCGTAGCAAAAAGTTTCTGTGAACACGCCAACGAATACAAAGTTTTTGTAAACAAATCCACCGTGCCCGTCGGAACAGCAGAAATGTGTAGAACGATTATCCAAGAACAAACTGATCAAGAATTCGACATCGTATCCAATCCGGAATTCCTCCGCGAAGGAACTGCCGTCGACGACACCCTCCACCCAGACCGCATCGTACTGGGAACTGACTCCGAAAAAGCAAAAGAAAAACTGATAGAATTATACGAAAAAAACAAAGATAAGATCCTTTTCACCGATATAAAAAGTGCCGAAATAATCAAATACGCCTCCAACGCCTTTCTCGCCACCAAAATCTCCTACATCAATGAAATGGCCAACTTCTGCGAAAAAGCAGGCGGCAACATCCACGACGTCGCCAAAGGAATGGGCCTCGACTCACGTATCGGCAGCAAATTTCTCCGTGCCGGCATCGGCTACGGCGGATCATGTTTCCCCAAAGACGTCCAAGCTTTTATCGAAACTGGAAAAGAACACGGTCACAATTTTGAAATAATTCAAGCCACCGAAGAAGTAAACCGCAAACAAAAATCCCTACTTTTCCACAAACTGCGCAAACACATCTCCGACCTAAACGGCAAAACAATCGCCCTCCTCGGTCTCTCATTCAAACCCCACACCGACGACATGCGCGAAGCTCCATCCCTCACAATCGCCAAACTCCTCGCTGAAGAAGGCGCCAAAATCCAAGCCTACGACCCCGCCTCAAAACACCCCCTCAACAACTGCGCATCCGCTGAAGAAGCCGCCCAAAACGCCGACGCCCTCCTCCTAATCACCGAATGGCCAGAATTCCAAGAACTCGACTGGTCAAAAATCGCCTCGTCAATGAACACCCCCCTCCTCCTCGACGGACGAAACTTCCTCAAAAACCCTCCTCCAGAATTCACTTACGAATCTATCGGTAAATAAAAACTACTTTTTATTCACTTTCTTAGCCTTTATTTTTTCATATTCGTCGTAAAAAGACTCTCCCATTTCTCCTAAAAAGCCTGCCGTTTTGCGCAAACCTTTTTTAACCTTACCTTTCGGTGAATCATCTTTTTTAACCTTTTTCTTACCCTCTTTTTTTAATTTCCGAAACCCTGAATCTAAAAGATCATCAAAAAGAGACTGAAGCTTTGCTAGTCCTGTCCCAATTTTCTTCGCTACTGTTTTCTTTTTTGCCATAATTAATTTTAAATTTTAGTTAACCACAAGCATTCTACACTGAACAACTTTCTAGACATAGTAACAAGGTAGAAAAACAAAATACGCGGGGAAAAACCGCCCAAACAAACTAAGAATAAAAATAGTATCCAGCTTTTTTCGACAACTTAAACCGATAAGACTGTAATATCCTTAACGTAACGCTTCCTAAAAGAAAATCCTCCTGCACTTGCCTATCCCCCTTCTCTCTCAACCATTCAGGAGGTTTGTTCAAGAAACTATTACGTAACCGTTTCGAATCGCTAAATGCCTCTAACTTAAAACTAGAATCCCCTAAAAGTTCTTCCGTACCAGTTTTAACAGGATTGCACTGCGAAAATTCATTAATTTTTGCAGTATCAAGCAACAAAACTACTCCTTGTTCAGAAATAAAATCTACCTCGAAAACTTTGATTTTCTCACGACCTAGTTTAAAGGTCCCTCTAAAAACATGCTCTTTATTTTTACCAGAAAAAACAAAAGACGGTTGCTTCCTGAAAAACCTATATATACCAGCCTGGTCCGTAATAAAAACCTTCTCACCACTAATTCCCTTAACCTTCTCATTAAGCTCTTCCGGCTTAATGCAAGCACTGTTACCTATAAGCTTCTGAATAATACGTGTGTTTTTGCCAACAACCACGCTTCTTGCATAATAAGAAGAAAGGCCTACACGATGGACAACATTCTCTTCAATAAAAGAGTCTTTATTCAAAACCTCGTTAATACCAAACCTTCTTGGCAATCTTTTTGGTTTTTCAAGTTTACCGTTATAAATACCAATATTTTCAAACACGTCATTCACAGAAAGAACAGACTCCATCGTTTTCAAAAAATCTTTTTTAAACTCCTCAATCTTATCATCTGAAATAGCCGCGCTTTTTACATACTCAACATCAATACGCTTTCTCTCGATCAAAACCCGTTCCAACACTTCCTCAACCGCAACCTTAGAACCATCGAGCCCCTCCACGCCTAGCTCCTCCCAAAGATCTCCGTCAATAGACATTTTCTCAATAATCTTAATCAAACCTTCCTTAGCTGCTAAATGACGCCAAGTAACACCTAATTGTGCCATTTTTTCAACATATCCTTCTTCAACAACATCTTTATGAAAAATCTTCAAAAGCTTGAAACAGAACAGCTCTCTCAGATTATCAAAAGTTGGAATCAACTGCCCCATACCCGTATCAGGAATTATATCCCAAGAGTCCCACCCCCAGTCTTTTCCCCCCCCATCTAACAGATCGGTTAAAATCTCAGACAGCCGGACCACCTTGGTGGGCAGATTTTTTTCTAATTCCAGTAAATATGGCCTAGCCTCTATGTCGATTTTCGATTTTTGCAAAACCCAGGCCGTAAAACCAAAAAGCATATCTTCAATAGCCTTTTTAATACTTATCAAAGCTTCCATTTTTTCGACCCGATTCTTAAGTTGCCTCTTTTTATCCTCTCCAACTTCACTACTTAACTCTTCTTTCACTACGCTTAGGCTGTATTCGCTAACTTCCTCTCTCAAAAGTGACGAAACCTTAGAAAGAAAAACCCTAAAGCTCTCTAACTCATACTCTTTAAAAGACCTCTTCATAAGAAACTGAAATGTCTTAACAACTTCTATAAAAAAATCTCTATAAAAAACTATATCCTCTTCCTCAACTCCACCTCCCTCATATCTAAATTTCGGCAACAAAGTGTAGTCTACCAACTCCTTCAAGTAACGCCATGACCTATCAACCAAAAAAACCTTAAGTTCTTTAGCTACGCCATCACGCACAGCCTCCGCATACATAAACGCAGGAAAATAGGAATAACTCTTTAATGTATAAAAATCTCTAAAATCCAAACCTAACCCAAGTAGCCTAATAGGTAAATATCCCACCTCTTTAACAGCAGGAATCCACCCTGTCTCCATTGCCACATCAAAAATAGATCGAACCTCATCACTAATACGACTTCTCGCTCTTGAAAGAGTGTCCCGCAAAAAAGAATTATATTCCTGCACGGCTTGATCCTTAGTCGCCAACAAGGCTCCCTCTTTTTGAAAATATTCCAATTCTCTTTTAGCTGTTTGAAAATATATATCAATTCCAGATTGAAGCAGCTTAAGGTGTTTATTCTTTATCGCCTCCAGAATAAACACCTCAATGTTTACAAGCTCCCGATTATACTCTTCCACCTCCCCACCCTCCTTCACTCCCTTCTCAATCTCCAAACACCCCCTCAATAAATTAACAAACTCTTTCTTATCAAAACCTCCCAACTCCTCTGGAAGAAATAAAACCGGCCGCCCCTCTTTCAGTTCCATTTCATAAAAAACTGGGAAAAAGATCTCTACTTCTTCATGTCCAGACTCAGCCGCAATACCGATAGCGTCTGTTACATCATCTTCAGTAGCCAGATTCAAAATTAAATCAAGCATCTCTCCAAAAAGAACTTTATCAATTCCGACAACAACCCCTTCCACATCAACTGTTATCGGAAGATACCCACTAGTAAAAGGTTGAGTATGAAAAACTTTAATCCCTTTAATCGATTCTAACTCACTAACGTCACGATAAAACTTGTTTGATTGACGTCTTTTCCCAAGACTCTTCGCGAAAGAGCCTGACATCTTATACTCAAGAAACGCACTGTAAATCTTATCTTTGTAGGCAGAGCTTGAAGACTGATTTGCGATAATTACAACCTGTGAAACAACATCAAACGCAATAAAAAAAAGTAAAAAAACCAAGGGCCATTTAATCTCACCTCCTGTATTAATAAAAAACAAAGACAGGGGCAAAAACAAAACCTCAACAATAGTTAAGGAATGAAGTTTTGTTTTAAAAAACAACGCAGCCCTGTGGTCCAAAAAGCCCTCGTTGCTAGAAAGCTGCACAACTGCAACATATAGCGCAATTATCAAAGCCCCTATTCCGGCATGAACGGCAATCAAAAAATCACTCTTAATGTTCAGTTTTACCTCCTCTGTCTGAACAAAACTAAAACTCAAACCCTCACCACGAAAAACAAACTCAAAGGACTGCACCCCCCCTCCTCCAACAATCCAATAAAAACAACACACTGAAACTCCTGACAAAACAGATATAATGGTCCACCTTTTCCAGGGAACCCACTGCTGAAACCCTTTTTTAATCACCATTTTCACCCCCATATAATAATTTCATTGATAGTCAACTCCGAAACAATACTATGGCCAATCATTTATCAAAACAAGACAAAAAGGCTAATCGACAAAACCCTTAGAAGGGCTAGGTTTATAAACAGCCGAACAAATCAAAAAAACTTTGGTGGAGATGCCGGGAGTCGAACCCGGGTCCAGAGATGAGGCCAGTCAATTTCTACATTCATAGCTTATCCTGTTAATTTTCGTCGCTAGAATAAAGGAAAAGCAAAAGTGCTAGCGCTTATCTTCTAAGTTTTCGAGTCTCAAAGCCGAAGCATTCAGAGAGACCTTATCTTACTAATAAGACCCACTCCCCCTAGTAAGAAGTCAGGAGGTGAGCCAATCCCGTTAAAAAACGGAATTAAGCGAAAGCTGGTACAGGTACGCGAGCGTAACTATAGTCAGCCTCACTGATAGTGTTTTTAGCACTTATTTTGCTTTGACGGATATACGGGGGGACAAAGCAACCCCCGAAATGCAATTGATCAAACCTGAATCATCCTGTCGAATGCCAATACATCCCCTAGTTCGAGCGAAGCGAGAACCCTTTCTTCATAGTGTTCGCTAAATGTAAAAGGTCCAATAGAAAGGAAACCTATAATAACCCACTTTCTAACATCGGTCTAGCCCTTCGCTCCGTGTTTAGCTTTGTCACCTAATTTTTTCACACATTTTTTCAAGCCTGCAAACCATGGTTTCTTTAAATCTTCAATATTTATTCTCAACCTCTGTCCAGAAATTTGCCACTTAGAGTTTTCCTCCAAAAGAGAAATAATATTTGCCGGCTTCACTGATTTAGACATATGCATAACTATTTCTTTATCCTTACTCATAGAAACGGTCTCCGCTTTGATGCCCATAATTCCGGCCTTCTTCGCAAAAATCTTTAATTCAATAATATTAAACAAGTTATCAAGCTCTTCAGGGATTTTCCCATAATCCTCAATCATCTCCTTGTTAATTTCTTTCAAATACTCAACATCATCAGCAGAAGAGAGTTTTTGATATGCAGAAATTTTTCCTTTTGAATCCGCAATATAAGTATCCGGAATATATGCAGGAATCGGCAACTCTACACTTACATTTTGAATTTCTTCATCCCCTTCAAAAACTCGCCCCGCTTTCAAATCTTCAACCGCCCTATTCAACATCCTCATAAAATGCGACATTCCCACCACGTTAATCACACCATGTTGATTGGCGCCCAAAATATCTCCCGCACCCCTAATTTCCAAATCCTTCATCGCAATCTGAAAACCACTTCCTAAATCACTAGCCTCAACAATCGCCCTTAATCTCTTTTTAGCATCAAGTTTCAACCTCTGACCGTGATACAAAAAGTAAGCATAAGCCTGTTTCTTGCCACGTCCCACACGACCACGTAACTGATAAAGCTGTGACAAACCAAAACGTTCCGCGCTATTCACAATCAAAGTGTTGGCATTTGCCAAATCAATTCCATTTTCAATAATTGTAGATGAAACCAAAACGTCATATTTATGATTGGTAAAATCTCTAATCCTTTCTTCCAAATCCCCACTTCCCAACTTTCCATGGGCCACACAGAAGGTAGCCTCTGGAATAAGCGCTCTAAGCTTATCTGCAGAACTATCGATTGTTTGCACACGATTGTGCAAAACGTACGTTTGGCCCTTTCTCTCGACCTCTTTCAGGATCGCCTCTCTTACTAGTGTCGGAGAATACTTACGAACCTCAGTAATTACCGGCAGTCTGCCAAAAGGTGGAGTTGTAATAGTTGTAATGTCCCTTAATTTATTTAAACAAATATTCAAAGTTCTTGGAATTGGTGTCGCCGTCAAAGTTAATATATCCACTTCTTTTCTCATCTCCTTCAAAGCTTCTTTTTGTTTCACCCCAAATCTCTGTTCTTCATCAATCACCACCAAACCAAGTGCCTTAAAATCAATATCCTTTTGCAAAAGTCTATGTGTTCCAATAATTACATCAATTTCACCCTTCTTTAATTTCTCCACAATCACCTTCTGCTCCTTTGTCGTTCTAAACCTACTCAACATCTCCACCCGAACATTAAACGGCTCCATTCTATCTTTAAAAGCTTTGTAATGCTGACTCGCCAAAATTGTAATCGGTGAAATAATAGCAACCTGTTTACCGCTCTGCACCGATTTAAAAGCCGCTCTCATCGCCACCTCGGTTTTGCCAAAACCTACATCCCCACAAATCAAACGATCCATTGGACGCGGACTTTCCATATCCCTTTTGGTATCTTCAATAGCTTTAATTTGTCCCGGAGTTTCGTCGTAAGGAAATGTCGCTTCAAATTTTTCCTGTAAATCATTGTCCTTTTTAAAACTATTCCCCTTTGCCATTTGTCTTTCCGCATATAATTTCAAAAGCTCTTTCGCAATTTTTTGCGTTTCCTTTTTCACTCTAGAGGTCATTGTGTTCCATTCTGCAGAACCAAGACGAGTTAATTTTGGCCTTAATTCATCGGAACCAATATATTTATTCACTTTATCTGCCTGATCGATTGGAACAAAAAGTTTATCGTTTTCTGCGTATCCTAATTTTAAATATTCCTTCGTAATTCCATCAACCGTCTTCTTATCTAAACCAAAAAACTGTGCAATACCATGGTCCGAATGCACCACGTAATCAGAAACCTTCAAGCTCGTCAGAAAATCATTAAAAACATTTTTATCTCTATCCCTCGCCTTAACATCTTTTTCAAAAACAATATCTTGATCCGAAAGCAATAAAACGTGTTGTCCTGGGGTTTGAAAGGACTTCGGAAAAACATCTTCTTTATCAACTTTAATCAAAAACACTGAAGACTTTCCATAACTTTCCTCATCAAAACCTTCCAAAAAAGCGACACCCTGATCCCTTAAAAGCCCCTTCATTTCATCAATTTTTTTCGTAAAAAACAAGGTCTTCCAACCATTACTAATTTTGTCCTTCAAGTCGTTCGATAAATCATAAGGACTTCGATACTGAAGCACTGACAAAAAGTGTAAATGTTTATGATTCGGAACATCGTCATTAAAAGATGTGAACGAAAGTGTACGACAACCCCTGTTCGCCAAATTAATAAAGTTATTCCAAATCGAATAGTATTCATCCACCACATCAACCTCGTCGTCGACAATTAAGCCCCTCTCACCAATTATAGAAACAATGTCGCCACCACTATCATCATAATCAATAGGATACAACTGAGCCCCTTTAATCTCCTTCCCATTATGAATGGAAATTTTCTCTATTTCATCAAAACCTATCTCAAACCTCAATACGTTCTCACCATTAATCGGATATATCACAATACTGTCCCCAACTCGATAATAATCTCCCCTCTTTAGCACATCCCTATCATCTGTCATTTCATAGCCCAAATTCACAATGTCCTCCACAAACTTAACTGAATCAAAAGAATCTCCCTTCTTAAAGACCATTTTACGACGCTCTAATTGCCCCATATCCGGAAAATCTTGCAATAAAGTCTCAAAATTAAGCACAAAAATCGCATTCTTCGCTAAATTGAGCCGTAACACAAATTCCACCATTTCAACCTTTTGAACCCTCTCAAACTCCCCTCCAGTAGAAAAGTTAATCCTCTCCTCATCCTTCATACCTCTATATAAAAAAACTTCACTATCACCCCAAGTCAACAACGCTTTTTTCACAATATTCACTTCGTTTTTATCCGCAACTACCCATAAAACATTTGAAACATTATATTCTTTTCTTCTTAAAATATCAGATAGCAAAAGAGCCTTGGAAGAAGAATTTCCAGCCCCTGAGAAAGTCACATTTTTATTGTCCTTAAAAATTCCCGTAGCTTTTTCAAGCTCATCTTTGGGAAAAAAGGAAACTGCATTGCGCATAAGGATTTAAACCTTTAGTGGCATTATAATATACACGTAGTCCTCTGATTTAAGGGGTCTCACAACTGCTGGAGAAACCTTGTCATTCATCGAAATACGAACCCTATCTTCGCCGATATAAGTCAAAACATCAAGTAAATATTGTGAATTAATCGATATCTTGTTGTTTTCCCCTTTAATTTTAATCAAAACTTCTGCTTTTTCCTCACCAACTTTTGTCTCATCCGAGGCAACCAAAAGTTTACCATCGTTAGTCGCAGTCAATTTCACAGAATTATTATTCTCTCTAGCAAAAAGCGAAACTCTCTTCAAAACCAAAGATAAATCTTCTACAGAAACTTCTATCGAAGTCTTACCTTCTTTTGGAATAATTTTTTCATAATCAGGATATTTCCCCTCTATTAAGCGAGAAATTAACTCTATATTCCCTGCTTTAAACAAGATTTGGTTATTTGAAATCGAAATTTTAACTTCTTTGTCGTTAGCTTTAGTCATAATTTTACTTAATTCCATCATCGTTCGAGCTGGAACAATACAAGAAATTTCTTCATCAGTGCCTTTGATAACCTCAATCTTACTCTCCGCCAACCTGTAAGAATCCGTTGCTACTAGCTTTAAACCTTCGCTTCCTGAAGCAAATAAAACTCCGGAAAGTACTGGTCGAGAAGTATTCAACGAAGCTGCAAAAACAACTTCCGTAACCCCCTCGTGAAACTTAGAAACGTCTACAGAAAGCTCTGTGGCCTTCTCAATTTTCGGAATTAACGGAAATTCATCTGCGCTAATACACTTAATTTTCGTATGAGAATTACTACTTTCTACCGCCAAATTTAAACCTTCGACTAAGCTTAATTCAACCTTTTCATCAGTCAAAAGCGCCACGTAACTAGTCAATAATTTCGCTGGAACAGTTATCGCCCCCTCGCTTCTAACATCGGCGTCTATCCAACAAGAAATCGCAATTTCTAAATTTGTAGAAGAAAATAATAATTTTTTACCCTCAGCTTTAATCAAAACATTATTCAAAACAGGCAAAGTATTATTTGGGCTAATAGCCTTGTTGATTATGTTGAGTGCTGAATCTAAATCTTTTTGTGAACAGAAAATTTTCATATGTATAAGCGTTATTTAAACCAAAGGCATTATTGAATACTCAAACTTAAATTTCAATACCAAACATGTATTTAGTATTTATTAATATATTAAAAGATAGTAGTAGAAGGGGGTTTACAAAACACCCGACTTATCACATTGATATACTTCCCTTACTTAAAACAAAAACAAAGCTTTCTATCGAATTAGAAATGACTATCCAAACTTTGATGTGGATAAAATGTGTAAAACCTGTTCATAACTTGTTAAACAGCTCTATATAAAGTACTATCCACTCCACAAGTTTTAATACTTTTAAACATAAAAATCACTTGATATACACATATCTAATCATTGGGATTTCCACATTGGTGATAAGCGGTCTCCTGAGTGCAAAATTTTTGTCCGGGACAAAGCTTTTTGACTTTGATAAAAAGAAAAAAACGGCCTCTGACTTAATCGAAGAAGCACAGAAAGAGGCTGTGCAAATCAAGGGGCATACCCAACGGACTGTTCAAAACCGCAAAGAATCGCTAGACCAAGAGTTTAATCGCCGAAAACAGCGTTTAGAGAAACAAACAGAATCTTTAAAACTCCGAGAAGAGAACATTGATCGTAAATCAAACCGCAATAATCAGCTTAAACTAAACACAGCCTCTATAAAGGAGGACATCCAAAGTAAACAAGAATACTGTAAAAGAGTAGATATCGACGTTGTCGAAAAGCTTTCCTCTAAAACGGGATTGAGCATGCAAGATGAAAAAGATAAGCTTCTAAATCGTTATAGTAGTGAGCTTGAACTAGAACATGCTGAAAAATTAGCAAAAATGGAGGAAGAGGTTAAAGAGGGTGCTGTCAAAAAAGCCAAAGCTATTATCGTAAACATCATCCAACGCCTTTGTTCTCCCACTTCTGTTGAAACAAGAGCGGTAACAGTTAAGGTTCACAACGATAGGGTAAAAGGAAAAATCATTGGAAAAGGAGGACAAAACATCCAACTTTTCGAAAAACTCCTTACTGTAGATGTGGTTTTCAACGACCTTCCTGGAAGGATACACGTCTCAGCATTTAACCTAGTAAACCGCCGTATTGCCCAAAAAGCACTTCGTTTATTAGTAAGAGTGCGAGGAACCATTGATGAAAAAGTAATTCGCGACACAATTAAAAAAGCCAGTAAAGAAACTGACGAGGAACTTTATGAAATAGGTAAAAAAGCATTAAAGAAAATAGGAATACAACATGAGGACAAAGAATTCATCCGTATAGTTGGTCGCCTACAATATCGCACATCATACGGACAAAACATTATGAAGCACTCTATGGAGGTGGCATGGGTTTCTATTATGATCGGTGGCGAACTCGGACTAAACCTTCGTACTTGTCGTATCGCCGGATTCTTACACGATCTTGGAAAGGCTATAGATCAAGATCCAAATATTACAGAATCACACGACGTACTGTCCAAACAGTTAATGGAAAAATTCGGTTTTAACTGGGAAGAGGTTCACGCCGCATGGACACACCACGACCTGGCCCCACAAGAAACACCGGAAGCCCTTATTATAAAAGCAGCCGACGCAGTGTCCGCAGGCCGTCCTGGTGCTCGTGCTGAATCACTACAAAGATACTTAGATCGCATCCACGCATTGGAAGACACCGCACTTTCTTTTGAAGGGGTAAAACGAACATATGCAATTTCAGCAGGTCGAGAAGTTAGACTTATGGTTGATCCTGAAATAATCACAGATGAGAAAATGGGTGTTTTAGCAGGCAGTGTAGCCAAAAAGATAGAGACAGAACTCGCATATCCTGGTAAAATAAAGGTAAACGTAATTCGTAGAACAACACATATTGAGCAAGCCAGATAAAAAAAAGAAAACCACCTTAGATAAGGTTATTATGGGAGCCGTGATTGGCGGAGCCATAGGTTCTGTTTTAGGTGCCTCTATCGCACCAAAAAAAGGCAAAGAAACTAGGGAAGAGATTAGAGAAGCGGTTGTGGTTGGTAAGAAGCGTTCCAAAAAATCATTTGCAAAAATTATAGAAGTCTTCCGTAGAAAAAAGAAAGTTAATAAAGAAGACTACAAAAAGATTCCACATGAAGATTCATAAAAGGAAAATCTTTTCCATAATCATAGGGGTTTCAATAGGGCTTCTTTTGGGCTCAATTTTTGCCTTCGCCAAAACAAAACTAGACGGCAAAATAACACCCGGTAGCGAAGTTGCCGGCATAGACCTTTCATACCTAGATTCTCAACAAGCAGAAGAACTACTTAAGGAAAAAGTAGATACTTTCGCAAAAGCTAGAATAAAATTCACCTTAAACGAAGAACCTAAATATTTATCTTTAGAAGAATTAGGAATAGAACTTTTGCCAGAACAAACAATCGCCAATATCGAATTTACAGACACAAACCCTTTTGCTTCAGCATTTCACATTGTAATACCAGTAGCTAAGCAACTAGAACTCCAACACAACATAGACGAAGAAAAACTATGGAAGGCCCTAGACGAACAATTTGCACTAACAGAAAAAGAACCCATCGAGTCCACCGCAACCTTTGAACGCGACAAACTGATCATCACCGAAAGCCGAAATGGACAGTTTTTGGAAAAAGAACTTTTACTAAAAGCAATTCAAGCCTCCATAAATAATTTAGAAAAAGAAGAGTTGGCACTAATTATGACCGGCGCCGAACCAAGAACAAAAAAAGAAGATCTTGAACCTCAAAGAGAATTAATCAAAACAGGCCTTCGCCATAGATTCACCTTAATCGACCCTGTATATTCCGATAATTGGACCACCAGCCTTGCAGAACATCTTGATTGGGTCGAATTTGAGATTCAAACAGACGGAATAGTTGCCATCAAAATTAAACAAAATAAATTAAACGAATACCTTGATACCGAAATATCAAAATGGTTAGACCTTGAGGTTGAACAAGTGACAATGACCCTTGGGCAAGAAGGAAAAGTTGATATTGAAGGCCACGGAAACAACGGTCTCAAAATTGAAAGAGAACAACTTCGCGGAGAGATAGAGTTGGCGATTTCCGTTTTAGAAAAAGATATAGAAATACCGGTTTCCGAAATAGAACCTGAATTATTTATTGCCCCAGAGTTACAAAAACTAGGTATTGTCGAAAGAATCTCTATTGGACACACTTCCTTTTACGGGTCTCCAGTAAATCGCATTCACAACATCAAAGTTGGCGCAGAAAGATTCAACGGCCACTTGGTTGCGCCTGGAGAAACCTTTTCTTTTAACACAACACTTGGACCGGTAGAGGCTTACACCGGTTATCGAAAAGAATTAGTCATAAAACCAGAGGGAACAATCCCTGAATATGGTGGAGGTATTTGCCAAGTATCCACAACGCTTTACCGTTCAATCCTGGAAAGCGGTCTAAAAATAAGCGAAAGAAACCAACACTCCTACGCTGTTAGTTATTATGCTCAAATCCAAGGACATGGCCTAGATGCAACAATTTATCTTGGTGGTCCCGATCTTAAATTTGAAAACACCACAGACTCACACATCCTCATCCAAACTTTCACCCGTGCAGACGACCGCGAATTATATGTCATTTTTTACGGAACAAGCCCTGGCAAAACAGTAGAATTGGAAGGACCCTTTCTCTCCAACTACCGACAGCCTGGTGAAACCATCTACGAAGACAGCAACGAGATCGCCCCAGGCACCACTAAACAGGTCGAAAAGAACCACACCGGCTTTGACGTCACTTGGTACCGTCACATCACTGACAGGGACGGAAACGTGGACACAGAAGAAATAAACACTCGTTACAAAGCAGTTTCCGCCAAAATCCTAGTTGGAACTACCCCTTCTTCACCTGTCCAAGCTCCTTAAAGGCTTTGACCATCTTTTTGGCCACCTTGCTATCAGGATCTATTTCACCGATTTTCACCATCATAGCCTGACCTTCTTCAACATTTTCCCCTTCTAAATACAAATCCGCCAACAAATACATGAAGTCTAAGTTTTTGCACTCCAAAGCCAAGGCTTTATTTACAGTAATAATAGAATTTTGTATCTCCCCCAACCTTCGATAAACCTGCGCCAAACTGATAAAGCGCTTTGCCTTCTCGGGATCCAACTCAACAGAACGTTGATAGGCCTTTTTTGCTTCCTGCAAAAGACTTTGATGATAAAGCGCCAATCCTAAATGGCTATAATGCATCGCATCTTCATTCAACAAACATAGACGTTGAAAAAGAGCAGAAGCAGAACCATACATTTGTTTTTTTAGATAAAGAATGGCCAATTTATGATTGGTCTCCATGTGGTTTTCATTTAGGGCCAATGCCTGCACAAATGTTTTTATCGCCTCCTGTTCTTTGCCTTTTCCCATCAACTCTATAGCTCTGGCACAAAGTGAATTTGAGCGCACTTTGTCACTTTTACTAACTTCCTTTTCGACCATCTTCTCTTTTGTATCCACCACCTTTTTAACCGCTTTAATATTCCCCAATAAATACGCCTTTCTTCCAAAAATGGACAATAAAAGTAGAGTAGCAAATAATATCGCTAAATAAGTAAGCATTTTATAGTTTTTTAATATCCGCAGCCCCGACGATCATCGTGTCTTTGCTTTCAGGAAAATATAATTTCATTTTTTGATTCAACACATCCAACGCAATCACTTTGCCATCTTTTCCCTCAGCAGGAACCTTGACCATATCCCCCATTCTCGGCATCGCCTTGCGCAAAGATTTATAAGCCTCCACTTCATATTTCAAACAACATAATAGTTTGCCACAAGCACCGGACAACTTGGAACTGCCCTTACTTTCCAGTCCTTGAACCCTCACCATTTCCATATTAATACTTTCTAATTTACCCAAAAAACTACTACAACACAGCTCCCTACCACATTTGCCATAACCTCCAATCATCTTTGCCCTATCACGAGGACCAATTTGCCGTAAATGAATCTGTTTTCTAAATGTCGAAGCCAAATCCTTCACCAAATCCCTAAAATCCACCCGCGCCTCTGCCGTAAACAAGAAATAAAGCCGTAGGCCGTCAAAAGAATAAACTCCCGCAAAAACCCGCATCTCCAAAGCATGTTTCGCCACCAAAGCTTTGCATTTCAACGAAGCTTCTTGTCCATCATCTCCAAATTTCTCTAATTTCTGCAAATCATTATCTGTCGACATACGCAAAATCTTCCCTCGCGCCATCACGGTATCAGCATCCCTCGGATCTTTGTTTATATAAGCAATAACTCCATATTCTTCTTTGCCGTCATCATCTTTAAAAATAACGCCATCCTTCACAGAAACGTCTACTTTTTCATTATACGAAATTTCAACTGGCTTAGGTGAGTGCCGCACATCGAGTCCAATAACCTTCATAATGCTAACATTAAATTTTCTAGAACCAGCTTCTTATTCACATTTTTCTTCAAAAGCATAGCACTGTCATGGATTTTTGAAAGAGTTTTTATATAACGCATTGTCTCACCATCCCCCTGCAAAATCTTTGCTCTCAAAACATGTGTAAGCATTGTGCAAAAAGTCTCCACGCGTTCTTCCTCCACAAGCTCAGACACATAAGAAAACCTCTCAACCACATCTCTATATTCCAAGAAATTCTGCACTTTATTATAAACCTCCACACATTCCACCAAGTGATCAGGATTTTCCATTAAATTAAGCGCCTTACCGGTCTTGCCCATCGAAAACAAAGCAACTTTTCGCAGCACGTCCTCCGTAGAATCAGGATAAAGCTCCTTCATTTTTCCCTGCAAATATTTCAGTGAAACATTGCCAAACTTAACTGTGCGTACACGTGACAAAATAGTTGGCAACACATCACCAATATTATTTGTTGTCATAATAAAAACAGTATTCCCCGACGGTTCTTCCAAAGTTTTCAAAAAACTGTTCGCCGCCGGAATTGTCATCCTTTCAACACTTTGCATCAACAAAATTTTGTATTTGCTTTGCCCTGTACGCGAAAATTTTTCCACCACTTTTCTCATCTCCGCAATCTTGATCGAATCTTTTCCTTTCAATTCAGTGGTATCAATATGACTACCCTTCAAAACTTGTGTACAAGTTGTGCATTCGTGACAAAAATCCTTTTCACACTGCAAAATCCCCGCCATCTTCTTAGCCACAGTAAATTTGCCAATACTATTCGGCCCCGCCAACAAATAAGCATGCGCCACATTGCCTGAAGCAAAATCCTGCTCAATTTGTTTTAGCTGTTTTTCGTGCCCAATTATCGACCAATTGTATTTCATAGATCGCAACTATACCTCCTAGCCTCGTTTTATTCCAGCCAGTCCTTTTTATGTCAAGATTTCATCGCCCCATCCAAAGAATCTTCTACAAAAACAACAATCTGCTCCAGGCTCCTATCAATCAAGGCGTCGTGCAAAGCGACTTTAAACAAAGACATGCATATCGAAATCTCGTTGCAGATAAAGCGCATAAGGGCATTATGTTCCGCCATCTTGACGATGTCCGTAAACCCTCTTCCGCGTGCCATCGCAGCATCTCTCACTTTCGTTATGGCGGTCGTGAACAACTGTCCCTCGTCTAGCTCTACAGTTTTATCAACAGGAATCATATAGGCCAAGGCACTTAAGAAAAACCTATATATCAACATTTGGTGTTTTTTGATCAGTACCCCTCTTTCGTCAAGCGCCTTCCATAGTTCTAGGCGCCTCCCGTTAGCATTTAGCAAAACTTCAACAGCGGATTGACGATCCTCCACAGCAGAAGAACCAGCAAGTTCAAGCCCTCTAAAAAAAGAATAAGATTGGTCGGGAGCACTTGGTGATTCCATATCATTATAATTAAAAGACAGCACTATAGAGGAGTACGACGATTCGTCAAGCCCCTACAGCTTTGTCCACTGTTTACTTTGCCTCACCAATAACTCTTTTGCGCGTTCAGGTTCTAACATCAATTCTTTTACAAAACGTTCCAGTCGAACATTATTTTGAGAGCCTTTTACTAAAACAATGTCCTTTTCTTTGATCTCTTTCTTAAAAAACTCTGCTGCTTCACTAGCAGTTTTAAAATTATGAACTTTTTTCATTCCCGCCCCAAATTTTTCCGCATCTTTGCCAACAGTCAAAAGCAAATCCACATATTCCGGCAAAACCTCACCCACTTTCTCGTGTAATCTTGTTGATCGATCACCCAATTCATTCATATTGCCCAAAACCGCAACACGCCGACGTTTGCCAGCCACATCACTCAAAACCTCAAGCGCTGCACACACAGCTTTTGGCGAAGAATTGTAAGTACTATCCAAAATCACCGCTCCATTAATCGCCTCAATCACAGACATCCTTCCCGGTGGCAATTCATATCGTTCCACCGCTGCCTCGATCTCCTCCGCAGACATTCCCATCAAATGTCCACAAGCCACAGCTGGCAAAAGAGTATAAAGCTGATATTTGCCCAAAACAGGCGCCCTCACTCCCCACTTTTCTTCTTTGAAATGCGCCACAAAATCGATTCCATTTTCATCCATTTTGACCCTAGAAGTCCAAAAATCCGCCTCATTATTTTTGCCAAAAGTCATCACTCCATTCACTTTGCCCTTCAAAGCCCTACATCGATCATCATCAAAATTTACCAAAGCAATTCCCCCATCCGGCAGCGCTTCCAACAATTTCACTTTTTCATGAAAAATCTGATCCACATTTTTAAACTGCCCTTCCGCCATATGCACCGCTTGTACATTGGTCAAAACAGCAATATCCGGTTTGATAATAGAAGTAAGAAAGTCGATATCCCCCGGCTTGTCCACACCCAACTCCAAAAGCAAAACATCAGCAGAAATCTCGTGAGTCATGTGCCAAAAAGCCTTCATCATCAACACTGACCATTTCAGTGCTGAACGGTTACCACTTTCAATATTCAAAATCGTCAACAACAGCCCAAAATCACTATTCATATTGCCTTTACTTTTCTTCACCCGAAACTTCGCATTCAAAACCGCCGAAATCGCTTCTTTGGTACTGGTCTTGCCCACCGAACCGGTCACAGCAATGATTTTACCTTTAAAGTTCTTCAGCCGTCGCCGAGCCATTCGCTTCAAAGAATATAGTACAAATTTTTTCAATTGATCTTTCACGAGGCGAATTTTAGCTTAAAACCAGCACTTCGTCACCTGCATATGTTAAACTCGCCGTCGATCAATAACCCCCTTCTTATGAGAAAACTAGCTATTCTAATTATATCAGCACTAGTCCTCGTCGCTTGTACTCCACGTGTCGAAGAACCGGTGACCCAACCAATAACCCAAGTTAATATGGCAACTACTCCAAAAGCCGGCGATACAATCGCTATCATGGATACATCTCACGGAACGATGAAAATCCTTCTATATACTGAACATGTTCCAGAAACTACCAAAAACTTCATCGAACACAGCAACGAAGGTCGCTACAACGACGCACCATTCCACCGCATTATCAAAGATTTCATGATCCAAGGCGGTGACTTCGAAAACCAAAACGGCACAGGTGGATACAGCTACAAAGGTCCAGGTACAAGCATCCCAGACGAATTCCACGACGACCTCAGCCACATCAAAGGAGCTCTCTCAATGGCTAACTCTGGTCCAAACACAGGAGGAAGCCAATTCTTTATCGTTCAAAACGAAGACGGCACAGCATTCCTAGACGGACGCCACGCAGTATTCGGTTACATCTACGACGGCCTCGACAATGTCGACAAAATCGCTGACATAGAAACAGATGGAGGTGACCGCCCATCAGAACCAGTTCTCATCAAAACAATCACAATCTCTGAGTACAAATAAGTGAAACAATGCACCCTAAAAATCAGTGGCCGAGTGCAAGGCGTCTTCTTCCGGGCTAACGCCCGGGAGCAAGCTCTCCTCCTCGGCCTCACCGGTTACGCCAAAAACCTCCCAGACGGAAGCGTAGAGTGTCTGGTGCAGGGAACAGAAGGCGACATCGAAGGCTTCACCCTCTGGTGCCGCAATGGATCAACAGACGCAGAAGTAACAGGCCTCGCAGTCGACTACCAGGAATTGGAAAAGCCAATTGTTGGTTTTGAGACATACTAAAAAACGCCCCCATAACTGAGAGCGCTTTCCAAAAGGTTTTATTTAGGCAGTTGCCGCTTCAACCACAGCTTTGAAAGCATCTGGTTCTTTTGCAGCTAACTCTGAAAGCATTTTTCGATTAACTTCGATGCTTCTAGTAGTCATTCCGTTGATCAAAGTACTGTAGTTTACGCCTAGTGGACGACAACCAGCATTGATACGAGCGATCCATAGAGCACGGAAAGTTCGTTTCCTGTTTCTTCGATCTGTATAAGCGCGCATACCCGCTTTCATTAGTGCATTTTTTGACGCTTTAAAGGTTCTTCCACGAAGTCTTCTGAAACCTTTGGCTGCCTTTACAACGTCGCGGTGCCTACGGTGGGCGGTTACGCCTCTTTTTATTCTAGTCATGGTGGGAAATTAATTACTTAATATATATATTTATGCAGCCTTTTCTACAGGCTCTGCTGCTTGGTCTTTCATAATACGAACAACTCTTCGAGTGCCTTTGCCAGGCATCATCTTTCTCAAAACTCTCATTTTTGTAGGATGTACTGGGTAACCATTTGAAAAGGCTTTCTTTTGTCCTTTAGATTTGTTTACCAAAAGGTGACGTTTGCAAGATTTTTGGACCATAACAGTTCCAGATTTCCTTACTTTCACTCTTTTTTTCATTCCACTGTGCGTTTTTTGCTTTCCGCTATGTGTTTTTGATTTCATTTTTTAGGGGTTAGAATCATTATCAGGGTATTTCCTTGAGATTTTGGTGCGGTCTCGATATTGCAGATTTCCGCTAGGCTCTCTTGAAATTTAAGCATTTTTGTTCACGCAAGGTTCTTATATATAGCTTCTCTTCCTCGGAAGATCAATGAAACTTTACAGTATTGCCATCTTCCATGAATTTTCTTGCTCGTTTTGCCTTAACTTCCATGTCGTGTGCACCGGTTTTAAATCCGATACGAATACCTTTTACCTCAGTTTTCTTCTGCATCTTGCGATGTTTGGTCTCTACTTTTTTCTGATGATATTGGTATTTACCATATCCATGATTTTGCACACTGGTGGATTTGCTTTTGGGGCTACTTCAGCCAGATCCAGCTCCAAATCCTGCGCCATTTTCATAGCTTTTTCCCGGCCCATAATGCCGAACTGTTCACTTTCCGCGCCAATTAATCGCACGGTTGCTGAGGTGATAGCCTGATTTATACGTAGTCTCTTGCTGATAATAAATCTTAAAAAAGCCTCAGGATTCCAGGGAAAAGCCTAGCTAAAGTCAATAGCCGGACTTCCAAAAATCATAAATTAAGGCATACTGTTATTCTAAAAAATATGAAATGAAAATATTAATCCTCGGATCCACCGGAAATCTCGGCAAACAATGCCTAGAATTGGTCGAAAAACACAATCTCCAGCTCTCCGCCATCACCGGTCACACAAACGCGCAACTTCTCGCTGAACAGGGCGAAAAATTCTCCTGCAAAACAGTTCTCTCTTCTCGCGAAGACATTCTTCCCCTCATCGCCTCCTCCGACATCGTCGTAAATCTTCTCTCCGGACTAGCCGGAATCGCACCCTCCCTTGAAGCCCTGCGCCAAAACAAAATCCTCCTCACCGCCAACAAAGAATCCATCATCGCCGAAGGCCTGACCAACCTCATCCCCATCGATTCCGAGCACAACGCAATTTACGAAATCCTCCAATCCACAGACAAAACCCCCTCAAAATTAATCCTCCCCTGCTCCGGCGGCCCTCTCCTCAACACTCCTCTCGCCGACGCAACTTTAGCAAAAATCCTCGCCCATCCCCGCTGGAAAATGGGTCCCAAAGTCACCGTCGAATCAGCCCTCCTCATCAACAAAGGTTTCGAAATCCTCGAAGCCCACTACCTCTTCGACTTCCCTTTGGACAAAATCGAAGTGCGAATCCACCCCGAATGCCAAATCCACGGAATGATCGAATTCACCGACGGCAGCAACCTCGCCTACATCGCCGAACCCGACATGCGTGAACACATCGAAAACGCCCTCCTACGCGCCCTCAATCGCGAACTCCCCCCTCGCAACATCGCTCCCGCAAAATTCGCCCCCCACGATTTCCCCACTCACCTCCCGGGAATCGATCTAGTTTTAAGCGCATTCCACGCTGGCAAAATCCGCGAATTCCTCACCCTCGAAGAATCCCTAATGCCACAATTTCTCCAAGAGAAGATTACTCTCCAGGACTTCCTCCGCAAATTGACAAGTATCGAATAAAGTCCTACCATAACCCACCTCTTTTCATTTTGTTCTTTGAAATTTTTGTAGAGAATTCTTTTCGAAACTTTCAGCATAAGGAGCTGAACCATGTTTACTTTCATCGATATTCTTTTTTCCCTCCCAGTTTTTTGGGGAGTAGGAATCTTTGGCTTTGGCCTTTGGAATCTATTCAAATTCTCCAGAGATGTTCGTCGAGAGGCAAGGACCTCGTGGGATAGGCACATTCTACCGCTCGTGGTGCTCTTCTTCCTCACGAGTTTTGATCTATTCGAGGTCGGGGACGTAGGAGTTGTGGCTAGCTGTGTCAGCATGATATTAGCAGTCGTGCTTAGTTCGTTTCCGAGGAGTTATGCGAAGTCATGTTCTGCCATCATTGCGGCAACGTTCATGAGTGTGGGCCTCCTTGGCTTCCTCCGTCCTTTTTTCCTAAATTTTCCAGTATGAAGGAGCTATAATGTCACTAGCAATCGTTCTCATCGGATTAGGCCTCGCCGTATCACTTTTCGCCTTCAGCGCAGTATATCTCCGAGACTATCGCTTGGAGGTGAAGGAGCCGAGCGCCATCAGAGACATATTATTCGCCGTATTTGTCTCCGGCGCTTTATTGTTTGTCGTCACCTTGGCGGGAGGTTGGTTGGAGGGACCTATTGGCTGGGTTTCTTCCATAACGGCATTGATCATGCCCCTTTTCATTGTCGTAAGCGTGCCAAAGAGTGGCGGTCACTTCCGTATTTTTGGCCACGGTAGTCTTATCTTGGGGGCAGTCGTTGTGTCCATGAGCGCTTTGTTCATGGTCATGGACAGCACCTTGGTTATCAATGTCATCACGGTCGCTTTCGGCCTGGTGTTCCTCTTCGCTGGCCTTTGGGGTTTGTTTAAATTAATCTTCGGGGACGCAACGTTGGTGCTTATGGACAACAAGATAATCTTTGTGATGTTGTCATTCGCTGTAGGTTGGAACATGGGGGTATTCAAGAGCATCGGCCTCGAAGGCCTTGCGTGGGGCGTTTGCAATGGCGTCCTGGTTACGTGGATGGGACTCTTATTGTGTTTCAAGAGGCATGAGGCCTCTTCCTTCGTCGCTTTTACGGCGACCTTCTTCATCGTTGGTCTCTTCGATATATTCACTCCGCTCATGCGGTAGCTGACAGGGAACTCGCCCGCGCGCGCGTCACGCGCGCCGGGCACAGTTCTAGAGAATGATTTGTTTATAAGCTTAAATTGATGGGCGTCCGCGCACCAAAAATTTACTTGTCGGCAAATCTGTTCTCTGTCACCTATCTTTCCGGAAAGAGTTCTCTACAAGAGTTTCCACCTCAATTGACAAGGGGCTCTCCGCAAATTGACATCCCTCTCTTAAAGTCATAACATATTGCACTTCCTCCAGAATTTTGTTCTTTGAAATTTTTGTAGAGAATTCTTTTTGAAACTTTTCAGCAAAGGAGCTGAGCCATGTCTATTTTCTATGTCGCCTTTGGCCTTCTTTCTTGCCTGTTATTCCTCGTGGGAGGAGTAATCCGTCTTCACAAGTACAGGAAGGGGACAGCAGAGAGGCTTACTCCCTCAAAACTTCGGTTTTCGTTGGGGGTGCCAGCCCTGCTGAGCCTTATCTTTATCTTTGGGATCTCCCCAGAATTATGGTTGATGCCCCGGCCTCTCCACCACCTTGTCGTCTTGGGGCTTGGTGGAATAATTGCTCTTACTCTCAGCAAATGGGTCTGGGGCAAAATCCAGAAGAGCAATAGCTTTGCCCTTTACGAGGGACTGGCCTACCTTTTGGCCGCCGCCGTCATTTGCTACACACTTACGGGAGTTAAATAATGTCTATTTTCTTCGCCTTTGGCGCTGCTTCTTTGATCTACTTCCTCATGGGAGGAGTAGTCCGTCTTCGCCAGGACATGATTGGTACAGCAAAGAGGATCCCCATCGCAAAACTTCGCTTTTCGTTTGGGATCCCGGTCCTGCTCTGTGTGGTATTTTTCTTCGGGGCATACAAAGGATTGTTGAGGTACGACAGCCACTACGACGTAATAATATTGCTATCTTTGTCTGTGCTGGCCTTCAGCAAATGGATCTGGGACAAGATCCAGCAGAGCGATCGCTTTGCCCTTTACGAGGGCTTGGTTTACCTGTCATTGGCCGCCATCATTCTTTACGGACTTACCTTGGGAGTTAAATAATGTTAATAACGAGTATCACCGGATTAACCCTCTCCGCAATTCTCTTCGGTTTCAGTGCGCGCTACCTCCTCGACCACCGTTTGGAGGCGGAGGAGCCAAGCACCATCAGGGATATAGCATTTGCCGTATTTGTTTCCGGCGCTTTATTCTTCATCATTAAGGTGGTGGTAGGCAGCGAGGGGCCAGTTGCTGGGGTTTTTTTCCTAGTGGCTCTAGTGGTGCCTCTTTTCATCGTAAGGAACTTGATGCCTAATAGCCGTTACTTCCGGGACTTTGGCTACTGTGGCCTTGTGCTAGGGGTGATCACCGTGGCCATAACCACAGTGCCCCTCTTCATGGGCACCATGTCCATGGAAGTCTTTGTCACCGGAGTCATCGTCTCCGCCGGCCTGGGCTTCGTGGCCTTTGGTATTTGGGTGCTGGACAACATTTTCTCGGCACACCCGAAAGTCCATCAGTTCAATGCCGGAATCCTGTCTCTAGCGTTGGTGTTTGCCAGCGCTATAACTCTTACGTCCCTATACTTTCTAGGCATCGAAAGTATAAAAGTGCTGGGATTCTTGACCTTTTGCATGGCGGTAGGGGTGATATTCTTGAGGGGCACCACCAGGCAGCAGGCGGCATCCTCCCCTGCTGCTCTTGCGTGGACCTTCCTCATCGCTGGCCTCTTCAACATCTTCACTCCTCTCCTGCTGTAGCTGACAGGGAACTCGCCCGCGCGCGCGTCACGCGCGCCGGGCACAGTTCTAGAGAATGATTTGTTTATAAGCTTA
>JAESSS010000090.1 GCA_016763975.1 Candidatus Altimarinota bacterium | reverse complement strand
TTGAGGCCAGTCTGGGTAGTCTTTGCACAGTCTGGCGCACTTGAAGATGCGATCAATGTCACTGCCGTCATCAATGTCACTGCAAAATGTGAAAATGATGCTGTCGCTCAAATCAGTCTTACTGAGAAGGTATGGCAGCATACGGCGTTGCTCATCCCATACATCCGCAGCGATCAGCTGATCCATGATTGATACATCGTCAACGGCATGCAAACACCGCCCCAGTGTGCTTATTGCATCAAATTGCGGCCACATATTTTTGTGATAGGCAAACAACGTGTCCAATATGTCATACCACACTGCAGAGCCGGCATCATATGTATATAGTCGCGTTGGCTGAATGAAGCGCATGCGCTTGTCAAACGCTGGATTAGCATCAAATGTCGTTGAATTCAGCACAGCATGGGCCACAACACTGTCAATATGTACCTCGTGCACTCGCAGTTGCGTCAACATCTCAACGACATTCATTGTGCACTGTGTATGTTTCACGCACAGTGCATGCTGATTAAACATCGTTCTTACCGGCTTACCGAACTTAAATGGTGTCACATGACGTGTATTTGATTCAAGTATAAGCCCACACTCGAGTGCAAACCAGAGTAAACGGCTGACATTAGCCTCGCTGAACGCAAGCTGTTTTGCCGCTAACGCCTTTGTTATTGCCACCCGCTTCTCTTTTGTTGTCAGATGACCGTCTGGAACGTTTGGGTGCGTTTGATCTAATGGGTTGCAGCAAGCATCGATAAAGAGGACTAGATGGTCCATACCGAGCATTTGGAAGACGATACGGCGAATTGCGACAAGGTCTGCTGTGGTCTTCTCAGCTACGAATTCAGCGGCGAACGCATTGCCCGCAAGCAGTTGAACACCTGTTTCCCCGGGGCCAGTCCACCATTCGGGCGCGCCATGGGCAATTGCCGCAGATGCAGGTTGAGCCATATGAAATGATACTTGTCTTAGTCCATTCAGTTTTCAACGTAAAAAAGAGCGCCGGCACCGACTACAGCACGCGTAAGCGAAGTCACAGGGCCTCGTAACCAACCATACACTACTCGTCTGAGTGTAGAAAGCATTCAAACAACGCCTGATATTGGTCATCAGAGTATGATGTTTCTTTAATCTGTTCCATAAACGCCTCAGCGACATCACGCGACATACGCGATTGCAAATGATACTCGGCCAAACGCATCAGCAAATCAAATTGCAATCCCAACTCGCAAACACTGATGAACAGTTGAATCGTCACAGCGTTACTGACTTCAACGCGTTCGCGAGCATGCATTACGTCAATGACATGTGCAATCGCTTGATCTGTAAACGAGCAATTACACATGCCACGCACGAGACGAATGCTGCAATGCAAGGATCTCTCGCAATTACCGACCGATTCTTCACCATGTAACAAATGATATACAAGTTCACAATAAAGGTTGAAATCAGGCCAAGCCTCGAGGTAACGATCGTATATGACCGCACGCTCCCCAGCAGACCGCGTCAGAAATATCTGGTGAGCAAACATACACGCAAGCTGACTAATACTATCAAACTTTTTGACATTCTTCAACCACGCCAACATGCAGTCAACGCTCAAATCTGTTTCAAACATAGATCTGGCAGCAACAAGCCGCATCAATGGCTCGCGGAGCAAATTCACGTAATCCAATTGCATGTTCGCAGAGACATAAGTGGCGATGGCAGTCACTGACTCGAAGTTTCCCTCAGGCAATGCGTTAATACATACGAGCAGATTGGGGTAGTAGGCGTATATGTCAATCAACAACACATGGGTTCGAATCCAGTCTTTATGGGGCACACAGAGCTTAGCACATGCAATGATGTATTCGTCGTCGTTGGCGTTGCGAATGAAATAACGAATGATGCCACTGTCGCTCAAATTGGGCTTACTGAGGAGGTATGGCAGCATACGCCGTTGCGGATCGAACTTATCAACATGAATGAGTATCTTGAGCTTGGTCAGGTCACATATGTACTCGATCAAACAATGGTCTACCAAGATGTCAATTGGATCAAGCTCTGGGTGCGCAGCTTGATGTTGAACAAATATCGAGTCTAATACGTGGTACCATGCTTCAGAACCTGAATCTTCCATGTTTGATCTAATCGGCGTGCAACCGTCAAAGTCCACATGCCTAATCACAGCATTTGCTACATCCTTGGGGATGGCCTCACCTAGCAGTCGCAGTTTAGTCAGCAGTTGTGCCGTGGTTGCCAGCGTTTGATCCTCAGAACCAACTCCATACAAATTATACAGCATCAGTGCGTCATTGGGCTCAAACGTGATGTTGTGCGTTGCATTTGGACTAAGATCAAGACCACACTCGATTGCAAACCACAATAACTGGCGAATATTGACAGCAGTAAACGCCTTGCGCTTCGCCCACTGTGCTTCCGACCGTGCTTTGTTAAACGCCATTTCATTTGCCACTGCGACCGATCTTATGTGTCTCATTCGTCCAAACAGTATATTAAACGGTATTTGAGCATGAGTAAGTATCTCTTGCATATGTTCTGGCAATTCACTGAACTCGATTACTGCGCGCAGCAACGGCTCATCAGGTATGTGGTTGAAGGCATCAGACATTGCGAATTCAGCAATGCTCATCCGTGTCAGCAGCTCATCTGTACCATTTAGCACGTAGTAGTTGCAGCAAGTGTTGAAGAAAATAACCAGATTGTCCAGGCCGATCAGTCGGAAGATAATACGGCGCATTTCAGCAATGAACGGCCTGGTGCTTGTCAATAGCTCAGATATGTGACCTGCACTGTCAGCCGGCTGATCGATCGCGTCTTTGTTCTCTGTGTCCTGTGTGTTCTGTGTGATCTCAGCCAAAGTAAACATACTGAGATTAGATTGGGACATGTTAGAGTTGAAGTTGGGTTGGGTTGATTACTGACCGGTCATTTATTCAGTTTTTTACGTAAAAAAGAGCACCACAGCAAGCGCAAGCAAGTTCACAGAAGGCTAAGCCGAATGTAATTGCTGAGATTCTGTAGCTCCGCAGGCTCATAGCAAGTCAACTTTTTAAGCTCCTTTATGAACTCTCGAGCTCTTTCGCTGGTCCGTTGCGCACGCCAATGTTGTTTAACCAGACCCAAGAGCAGGTCAAAGCGCAATTGATACTCGCACAATCTGAAGATCTTCTCACTCAACCGGGGAATGATACGGCGGCAATGAGATGAACAGCAAGCTTCTCCAAGGACGTATTCAATCACGCGGATGTCAAGGTCAAGCTCGAGCATGTTAAGTGCAAGATAAATACGGCAGACCGAGGAAAGATTGCGTGCAGCACGATGATTAAGTGACCCGTTCTCAAGCAGCAATATATTTATAATCTCAACCACACAGTCATCGCAGACGTCTGCCACCCGAAAACGCTCGAATAACACCGTTCGTTCAGCCACGGAGTGCGTCAAAAACAGTTGAGCGGCAAATATAATGGCGGTATCACTCACTCGCATCGCTCTGTTATTCATGTCAATCCAGATAAAGAACTGGTCAGTAGTCAACGCATCAGCCTTTATGAGCATTTGTATCAGTTTGTCACCAATGTAATGGAGCCCACACATACGCCCACTAAATCGCATATGCATCAACATGTAAATGACAACATCATGCTGCGATTTAACGTGCCCTAGACCTGGTAGCAAGCTTACATTGGCGACGAAATCGTTGTGTTTAGCAAACAGGCTGATCAATCCAACACAAGTTTGTGGCCATGATTTGTGCGTTTTACAGAGCTCTGCGCAAGTGCCGATATACTCAGCGTCAATAGTACGGCGGAAGAACCTAACAATGATGCGGCCGTTGCTCAAATCAGGCTTACTAAGAAGGTATGGCAGCATACGGCGTTGTTTATCGTGTTTATTCGCATTAGTGAGCGGCTTGAACGTAGCTGAGTGTCCACACAAACAATAGTCAATCAATATGCGTATCGTACTGAGCTCTGGGTGCTTATATTGATGGTAGACGAACAGCATCTCTAGTATCTCAAACCACACTGCGGAGCCTGAATCGCCTGGGTGAAGTCGCGTTGTGGAAACGTCAAACGGCGTACAATTCAGCACAGCGCGGGTTATAACACCATCAATATGCTCGCCTCGCAGCCGTATCGTCATCAGCATCTCTATCGTGGGCATTGCCTTGTGCTCGCCTGTTAGGTCATTTTTATGCAACGCATGCAGCCTTGTTCCTTGTTCACGGAGCGTACGAGCGAGTTTATGGTGCGCACTTAGCCTAAGATCGAGCCCACACTCAACTGCGAAATACAATAAGCGGCTGACATTGCCATAGTCAAATACATTCTTTTTTGCCGCTTGCGCATCTTTAAACGTCTGTTCACTTGCTTGTTCAGCTACCAGATCAGCCATAGGCGCCATTTTCAGCACATCATCGCCTATTTCGAAGTAGTTACAGCACGTATTGATAAAAACGACCAGATGGTCCATTCCGAGCATTTGGAAGACGATACGGCGGATCTCGCGAATGTCACTTCTGGTCCTATTAATCATGAATTTAGCTGCACAAACACCACCATCAAGCAGTTGACACGTGTTTTCGAGGGCATCGGCAGTAGATTGGGACATGTTCACTGGTTGTTACTCTGTTTGTTCATTCAGTTTTCACATAAAAAGAACGCGCATAACAGCTGCAAACAGTCATGAACACGGCAAAACAGCTGCAAAACAGTCATGAACAGCTGCAAAACAGTCATGAACACGGCTTAGACATTAATATGCTCGCGAACACAAGCCATGAGTATCTGCATTTGTGAATCGGTGTAACAAGTCACAGTTTTGAGCTCATCTATCAGCTCTAGAGCCCTCGTCTTACGTATATGTGCGTGATAATGGCGCTTAACCAACAGCAGCAGCAAATCAAAGCGCAGTTGCCGCTCACACAATTCAAGAATATGGTCAGATGGGAAACATCTAATAGCATCGCGAGCATGAGCTTCTTCAATAACGTACTCGATTGCTCGAATGTCAAGGTCTTGTGCAAGCATATCAAGCGCAAGATAAATACTGCAGTTCGAGCGGCAGCCATTGCGAACAAATGATCCTTTTCCAAGCAACAGAGTGTACACGATCTCAACGTGGCGGTCACGATAGAGGTCAACGGTGCAAAAACGCTGGTATAAGTCCATCCGTGTGGTAATAGACTGTGTCAAAAACATCTGAGCAGCAAATACAACAGTGACAGAACTAACTCGAAGTGCTTTATTATCTGCCTCAACCCAACGGAAGAACCGATCAACAGTCAGCGCATCAGCCTTCACAAGAACTCGCATCAAGCCAACGCTAAAGTCACCGACATCAATCATACTTCCGCCTAACCACTGCAGACACGCCAGGACATAATTGACAACATCATGCTGCGATTTAACGTACCCTAGACCCGGTAGCGAGCTTACATTGGCGATGAACTCTTTGTGTTCGGCAAACAGGCTGATCAACCCAACACACGTTCGTGACCATTGGCGATGTGACCCACAGACTGCCGCGCAAGCAATGAGATACGCAAAGTCAGCTGATGTGTGACAGAACCTAACAATGATACTGCCGCTACTCAAATCCGCTTTACTGAGGAGGTATGGCAGCATACGCCGTTGTTTATCGTGTCTATCGGCATCAATGAACGCCGCGAACTTAAACGCGACCGGGAGCAAGTCTAAACAATAGTCGCGCAATATGTCCACTGTACTAAGTTCCAAGTGCTCCAGCTGGTGATGAGCGAACAATATGTCCAATATATCGTACCACACGGCAGAGCCTGAGTCCCCGGTGTATAGTCGCGTCGTGGTTGCGTCAAACGTTGCACAAGCTAACACAGCACGAGTTACAACGCCGCTGACATGAACCTGTCGTATATGCGCTTTCGTCAGCAACTCCACAGTATTCAATGTATCACTTCCCGCATATGTTGCAGCGAACTCATTTGGTCCAAACAGCTCTATTTGCAAGTTGCTGAGCTCAAACTCAATCTTATGGTACACATCAAGCCCAAGGTCAAGACCGCACTCAAGAGCAAAATATAACATGCGACTGGTGTTGTCCTCATCAAATGCACTCTTTTTTGCCGCTTGCGCCTCTACATCTACCTCTGCGTACTCATCGTTTTCCACACAGCAACAGTTACCAAGAAAGAGGAGCAAATGGTCCAAACCAAGCATCTGAAAGACGATACGGCGAATCTCACGAACGTCTGCTGTGGTCTCTTTGGCAACGAATTCAGCGGCGAACGCATCACTTTCAAGTAGTTGAACGCCTGTCTTCCCGGGGCCAGTCCACCATTCGGGCGCGCCAAGAGCAAATGCAGCGGACATGTATGACGTTGTTTGTTCATGCATTTTCTGTTCAAAAAAGAGTGTTAATCTGTTGTTCAGTGTTACACTAAGCAGCATGTATGTGAATCCATGTGTATTTTTTTGTCGCACAATTCACGAATGTTAGCAGTCAAATAACCATACGGAGTCTCTCGGCCGTCTAAATGTCTTGGGCATTTGACGCTTACAATTGTGCGGTTATCAAGCTCAAGCTCAAGGAAGTCTCCAACATGAAGACTACATCGTTGCAAACGACTATATTTGAAGTACAAGGACTTGTGATGCATCAAATAATGTATTATCGCAGTGGGACGTTGGCTATACTTGGCATGCTCAAAGTAACGCTTATACAGGATAATACGCTCCGTAACAGGTTGTGTTGATCCTAACCGGTAGGCAAACGACATTGCGGCCTCACTAGCGAAGTAACCAAATCCATTTCTCCTCAACATACCCATCATATAATCAATGCTCACCGTAGTGTCAAACGCACCATATTCCGCCATAAAAATTATCAAATGACAACTGATATCTTGTACGCCATTCATATTTGCGAAGATGTAAGCGACGATGTCAGCCTGAGATTCAACGTTCACGCCAGGTAAGCGTTTGACATTAGCGATGAAATGTTTGCGCTTCATAAATAAGCAGTTAATCAGTTTCACGCACGTTTGGGGCCAGTTTGGGTGTTCACAACAGAGTTCAGCACATGCAATGATGTAATCGATGTTGTCGATGTTGCCAAAGTTGAATGTGTCAGCGCAAAACATGAGAATAAGCTTACCGTCGTTTAGATCAGGCTTACGGAGCAGATATGGCAGCAGACGCCGTTGCTCATCACATTTATTCGCATCGACAAGCACGCAGAGTATGTTCACACGACTTATACTCAAGCACTCCGTCAATATGTCAAACGAAGAAGACATTGGCGATGCGTTTTGGTGGTAGACAAACAACATGTCTAATACGTTGAACCACACTGCGGACCCTGAATCTTCTGGATGTAAGCGCGTTCGAGGCTGAAGTATGACATTGCTCTCGTCTATTATCGAACCCATGTTAAACGATGTACAAGACAATATCGCGCGACATACAGTACCATCAATATGTGCTTCCTGCAGTCGCAGTTGCGTCAACATTTCTATCGTATTCACATTGCCAAGCTCATGTCCTCGTATGCTGATGTTGCATAAGTCAAATGGGTTTATCCCCCGCCTGCGGTGCTCTCGTGGCGTCATATGCTGTGTTGTCTGCCCTAATTTAAGCCCACACTCAAGCGCAAATCCCAATAAGCGGCGGATATTGGACACGTTAAACCCTTTCTTTTTTGCCTTAATGCGCGTTACTGCGGGTGCTTTCAGTGCTTCCGTGTGCTTCTCCTCCGAGATAATCACGTTCTCCACTGGCGTAAGCGCGTCTACGTCCGGCTCCAAGTTATTGCAGCAAACATCGATAAAGAAGACCAGATGGTCCATACCGAGCATTTGGAAGACGATGCTGCGAATTGCGCGAATGTCTGCTGTGGTGTCTTCAGCTACGAATTGCTCGGCGAACATAGTGTGTGAGAGCAGTTGACGACCTGTTTGGTTCGGCCCAGTCCACCATTCGGGATCGCCAGACATGCAATTAGCGAAATTGAGCGCGCTAAAAGTTGGCTGAACCCACTGCGAACACGTTATTATTTGCTTTCTATTCGTTCATTCAGTCTTCAACTCAAAAAAGAACGCTCTCGCAGTAAGGCACGACATCGAACTCGACGCAGAATCTTGGTGCAAAAGTCACCGTTGCTACACTCGTCAGCAGAAGACACAAAACGGCGGAGCTGATGAGGCAAGATCTTGATATATTACAATGAGGCTGACGAGTACATGAGTGCGGCGAAATGTTTCACTGCTTCATACTATGTCTTATGCTCCATCATTCTCTTGCTCAAGCTTGCGTACCCGCTCATACTGTCCGTACTTATGAGATTTACAACACTTACACATGCACATTAAAACCTAACACAAGACACAAAGCACAGTCCGTTCATTCACTCTTGCGAACACGCTAGCTCCGCCTAACACGACCTAACTCATCAGCCAAAGCTCATACATCCGCTGTCAAAGCCCATGACAATTTCGCAGAAGACGGATCAGATTCTCACAATTATATCTGAAAGACCTCTGACTCAGACGTGCGCATATTATTTAACAACACAAACGCGACGGCACCGCTGTCATGTCACAACAGCACAAGCAGATACTGGCGGAAACGTAACAAGCACTTGAACTTGACTATACTCGAATAGATCTTGCCAGCAGCAAACGCACAGAACGACGAGGCAAGACCTTGATACATTTGCAATGAGGTTGACGGGCACTTGACGGATCAGTTCTCTCACTGCTTCTTTTTTGCAGCTGCGAAATCTCACACTGCGTCATACTCTATGCAACACTCCATCATTCTCTTGTTCAAGCTTGCGTATCAGCTCATACTACTCACCAATCTGTGATTTACAGGACTTACATATGCACATTAAGCCCAACACAAAACACAAGACACAAAGCACAGTCCGTTCATTCACTCTTGCGAACACGTCAACGCCAATTTCAATGACCTAACTCACCAACCAAAACGCATACACCCACTGTCAAAGCCCATGGCAATTTCGCAGAAGACGGATCTGATTCGCACAATCTGACAGAGTGACAGCCACTCACTTATTCAACAATACAAACACAATGGGCCCGTCAGCATGTCATAACGACACGTACATGTTCATACTCAAGCAGATACTGGCGGAAACGTAACAAGTGCTTGACTATACTCGAATAGATCTTGTCAGCAGTTAGCACAGAAACGACGGATCCCCCAACGAGGCAAGACCTTGATACATCGCATATAATGCTGACGAGTACGACGGAGTCCGTGATGTGAGCTCTTGCTGCTTCTTTTTACGTGAGCTCACTCAGTGCAACTGCGAAATCTCACACTGCGCCATACTCTGCGCAACACTCTGTCAAACTCACACTCAAGCTTGCGTATCAGCTCATACTACTCACCATTCTGAGATTTACAACAGCCGCGCAGACACATTAACCTATCACAAAAAACACAAGACACAAAGCATAGTACGTTTATTCATCCCAACGAACACGCCAGCTCTGATTTCAACGACCTAACGCACAAACCAAAGACCATACTTTATCAAAGCGCACGGTTCCCGTCACAATTTCGCAGAAGACGGATCTCACACAATCTGACAGACTCACTTAACTAAACCACTCACTCAGTCTTCAACTCAAAAAAGAACGCTCTCGTCGCAAGGCATGGCAGCGAACTCAACGCAAAAGTCGCACCTGCGACGTTGCACAATCTCACAGCAAGAAGAATGTTACAAGCAAGTCAAGCAGATCTCTGCAAAGAACATCGGCGTCGTAAATAGTCAGAATCACTTCGGTCTGATATCGCTTCAACATGTCGCGTATGAGGGCTGGTGATACATTTGCAGCTTGTAATGTCACTAACGACAAGCACTTCACACTCGTACCCCGTTCAATTAACAGACCAATAACGCGTGGAGGTGCCCTTATTTCCAGTGCAAGCGCCAGGCAGTTCATATGAGCATGGTTGACACTTTGCACGTTTGCGCCTCTGCGAAGTAGCGTGTTGATGATTTCATAGCATATATCGTCGCCAACTACCTGCAGTTTGCAGAGCGCATGCATGATAACTGGGCAAGTTGACTCATATTTCAAGGCAAGCTTAGCGTCATTCAGGGCAATCTTAACGTTAATAAGCACACCAGTGTTGATCGCTGTTAACAACCGCCCGATGCCGCTAGAGGTTGCTGACGGTGCTGGGAACGCATTATACATGACAAGAGGCTAGAGTTTCCAATGGGATCCGGTGAGCGTGGTTAATATGAATAAAGCAATAGATTCAAATTTCATTATTATACAGTGTGATGTGGCAAATTCTAGGTGCAATAGTCGTCGGATTGCTCATTCTTTATGCATTCTGGCACTATATCAGCTACTCCATTAAATCCCGGGATGGTCTTGTGTTCACGACACCACGCAACGAAATGCCCTTCTGGATCGCACCTGATTACATACTTGACAGTCAAAACGCACTCAAATACAAGATCATATATATACAAGCCGGCGGCGACTACCGAAATGTTACATAGCAAAATTGAGTCAAAAACCTACTTAGCAGACGTTAAATGGTTCAGCTGCAGCTCTGAAATGGCCGCGTCAAAGGCTGAATGGTCATATCTGCGGAACGCTCGCGAAGCAAACTGATGTGCCTTCAACTGCTCCAAATGGGTCCGCACGAGGCTGTGAGCGTATTGCGACTTGCACCGGCGCTGTTGCAAAATATAAGAGATTAATCGCATGCGTTTGCCCGGTATGACGATGTCAAGAGGTGTGAGCCCGTGCTGATTGCAATATAAGGGGTCGCATTTGCTCTTCAACAGCTTGACAATCTGACCCTCAATTTCGCCAATGTCCGAAGGGCTGTCAGCTAAACGTGCAATAAACAGGTGTAGTTCATTGTTATCGTGCGAATCATGTTGTGTAACCCAACTATCGTGCAAACAGTCGAGGATGACCTCTGGAGACATATACCACAGCGCATAATGCAAACTGTTCCAGCCATGACGATCTACGTAGCACTTACTGCAAGCAATAATCAGCTTTGGCCTTACATTTCGCCGATAACCAATTAATGCGCATACAGTTGCACAGACGTTATTTGTGGCACCATGCTCGCTGAGTAAGTCATATTCGTCGGTTAAGTCGTGTACAGCAGCGTGCATTTGCATTGTCATACCGTCTTTGTCTTGTGCGTTTATGTTTGGCATGCCTTCGAGAACAACCGCAAAGGTCATTGGCGCGATTTTGACCGACTCGGCGAAGAGCTTGGATACGACTGCTTGCGCGTCACAAAGTGTGGAAATATGAGAGCAAGTCAAGGACATTGGGCCTTTGAGTAACAGTTGCAACAGGTTTGAGTAGGTGAGAGCAGATTGTTGAGCTAGCTCACGGCGAATAACGGTACCGGCATGAGTGATTGAATAACACTGTAAGGTCCTCCCAAACTTGAGCAGTCGGCATGTGATCTCGTCGTGCTCGTCTTTTATCGCATCAATTAACAAGTTGGAGCTGTTCCATTCAAATCCGCAGTCTTCGTATAACGCAAGCATATCGAACAATATATCAGGGCAAGACGCTGTAATGAGCATGGTACCAGCTGTTTGTTGGTCTAATCCGGCATAGCGGAAAATAATGCGCCGCATATCACAAACGTCTCCGCAGCATGTTTCAGTAAGAATATTGAGATGTGACATATATCAAGCAGCTCTTTTTTTGGCTCTTATGTGTATCAGCGGCAAAAAATTGAATAATCTGCGAGTAGTAATTACACGTATAACACCACTTACAACTCCTGCAACGCCGACTACAACACTTGTGCCTGCTATAATTGCGATGAACAACTTGACCGTTGCCCTTAACTCAGCTGCTGACTGCAATGAATTCGAACTGCTTTTCTATGAGCATGATTCTGTGGGTTACCGCAAATACATGGACTCGCAAACGAGCGGTATATTCGAAAGAACTGTCCGCAACGGCATTGACACCGCTGAGAACTGGTCATTTGTGTGCTTGGACATGATTGAACATTGGTCTGAACAAATCGCAAATGACACCACTCGCAGTTACGTTGATATGCAAACACTAGCGAGACTCAGTGGAATGGATGAATTCAACGACAATGACAGCATGAACGCATCTATCTTGCGCTATATTCGCGAACACCTGACATTGAATGAAATTGCCGAACGCCCGACCTCACAATTCCTGTGTAGATACCTCGCGAACGCTGGTGATAATCGCAAAGATGATGTTTGTAACGCATATCTGTTGGCACAAGACCGTCTTGAGCGCTCAGCTGGCGCCGACAAACAGCAACTCATTGTGGCGATGCTCACGTATCTTTATCGAACTGGTCAAGACCAACAGACATTCGCGAAATTGTGTGAGAGCGCCACAATGAACTGCAACATGTATTTGAGCACCGCAATCCTCGCGTATGACCTAATGTTCGATACTTTCGACAATAAAAGAGTGGCTATGTTCATGTTCACGCCTGAGATCATCAACGATATTACGTGTGCGAATTTAATGGTTAAGATAGCGTACGTCCTCCGTGGGGTCTTCCTGGAAGAGAATGAGATACTTGACATGCCATTGTTTGCGCGATATCGTTGTCGACAAATGATTTGTGCTCACTGCCGATCGTTCTGCAATAATGCTGTTTGCTCTGCGTTTGATTCAAAGTTGACGTTCTGTGAGCATTGCCCTGAAAGTTACCGCCCGTTACGGTGGTCTTCTGACTGGTCATTTACGCTGGATAAGCCCATTGTGGATACTCACGGTCAGCGCGATTACAATGATCACTTCCAATTGATCAAATGGATGATTCTAGCACGTCATTCAATGTTGTTCATCACACGCGTAATGCTCCTAAGTTTCGGCGAACACGGTGCTTCAGAGACGGATCCGGAGACAATTGAACGATACCGCAAACTGATCTACGATTACATACGATACACAGACGTTGAACTTGCGGAATTCGTTCATCAGATTCAACTCAGAGCCCCACTTGAAGCGAACTCAGACGTTTGCGACCGTCTTTATGACATGCTCACTATGTCAGGTGGGTCTGCGCAGGTGCGTGAGTACATCACTGCTCAGCAATTGCTCCACGAAAATTGGCTTGATTTATTCATCGAGGGTCAGGCGGACGATGGTGAGAGACAAAGCTAATTATACGTTCCTGTTTGTCAATCAAGATGAATAGAAGCGTTATGGTG
>JAESSS010000089.1 GCA_016763975.1 Candidatus Altimarinota bacterium | reverse complement strand
CTTTGATATCAACCTTGTATGCGCCTTGATCTGAGTTGATAAGGGCGAATTTATGAGAGTTGTATATTTGTACATTGCTAACTTCGTTTTGGAATATCACAATTGGGATTTGCCCGTTTTTTTCTAGAAGTTTTTTATTTTCAATCACCAATTCAGCTACGTTTTCTTCGGGAAACTCTAGAGATTCCTCAATATATGGATTGATGAAAAGTTCAGCAAAAATGGCTTTTTCCCCCCAGAGATCGACGTGAATCTCTTGTACCAAACTCTGTCGGCCTTCTTTCTCAATAATAAAAGTTTTGTCACCGGAAGAGCTGGATATTTCACAAGGTGAGCTAGGGCATTCGTATTGGCCACCTTCAAAAATTCGCACAGAAAAAGGGGCATCTGCGTAGATATTGACGGTGCCACGATTGATTAGTGCTCCCCAAAAAAAGAAAATCACTGAGAGCAAAATCACTAAGCCAAAAATGACTGTAAGTGCAATTGAGCGTCTTCTTTCAACTTCCATCAAAAATGTTTTTAAAATGTTCTATGTCGTGCAGAGCGAGCGACTTATTTAATTTTACGGCAATTGCATCTATTCGCCAATTCGCGAGCTTAGTTTTGTTTGCAGTGTTGAGGAAATGTAGTGCTGTTTTGAAAATCTTTTGAAGTTTGAGATAGCTGATGGATTCTTGAGGTGTGCCAAAATCATCATTTGTGCGTGTTTTGACTTCGACAAAAATAAGAGTGTTTTTGTGCATAGATATAATGTCTATTTCCCCATAAGCTGAACGGAAATTTGTTGTAATAACTTGATATCCTTGGGCATTCAGGAATCTTTCCGCATATTGCTCCCCTATTTTTCCGACCTTTTGATTATGCATAAAATGTATCTTAACAGAGAGATCTAAAATTTTCTTAAAATATTTTCCAAGAGTTCGCAACAGCAATCTAAGGATTTGTTGAGGATTTTTTTCTTTATAATGTATCATTCGCTTCCTGGGATATTTGGGTAATCAATTCCTATGTCAAACATGAAGTCCTTTGTACCGCCACACAGTATAGAAGCCGAAAGATCGACTTTGGGTTCTGTTTTGGTTGATAAGGAGGCAGTAATCAAAGTGTCTGATTTTTTGAGGGCGGAGGATTTTTATCACGATGCTCACCGAGTGATTTATCAAGCACTTTTGGACCTATATGACAAACGCTCCCCTATTGATTTGGTGACAATGACAAGTCTCTTGTCCGATCGTGGTGAGTTAAAAGTAATTGGTGGAGCCTCATACTTAGCAACACTGGCAAATGAAGTGCCGACAGCAACTCACATCTTTCAATATGCGACAATTGTGAGAGAAAAGGCTGTTTTGAGAAAGTTGATTCTGGTGGGAGATACTATTAAAGGTTTAGGATACGAAGAAAATGAAGATATCGAGGTATTGATTGATACAGCAGAAAAAGAACTGTTTTCGGTTTCACAAATCTTCATGAAAGATCGTTTTGTACATATTCGTGATGTACTAAATGCCACCTACGAAAAGATCTCTGATCTTCATGATCCTGAGGCCAAAGAAAAATACCGTGGTCTGTCGACAGGATTCAAAACTCTGGATCACCTACTATCGGGATTCCAGCCGGCTGATTTAATTATTTTGGCGGCAAGGCCTTCCATGGGTAAAACCGCTCTGGGTCTAAACATCGTTCAAAATATTGCAAAAAGAGGTATGTCAGTAGGTGTTATTTCACTGGAAATGTCCAAGGAACAGCTGGTAGAACGTATGTTCTGTAGTTTGTTGCAAGTAGATTCTTGGAAAATGAGAACCGGTAAACTGACAGATAGTGATTTTGCGAAAATTGGTTCAGTGATGGACGAAATGCAATCGATGAAGATATTTATTGATGATTCTATCGGTAATTCTATTTCAGAATTAAAGGCCAAAGCACGTCGTCTCAAAATGGAACATGGTTTGGATATGTTGATGATTGATTATTTGCAGTTGATGAGTGCAGGATCGGCATCGAAGTATCAGTCGAATCGTGTACAGGAAATTTCTGAGATTTCACGCTCGCTCAAAGCCTTGGCTCGTGAATTGAGTATTCCAATTATGGCACTTTCACAGCTATCTCGTGCGGTTGAAAATAGGCCGGTCAAGATTCCGATGCTTTCAGATTTGAGAGAATCCGGTGCGATTGAGCAAGATGCGGATGTAGTGATAATGCTTTATCGTGAAGATTATTATGAAGAAGACACTGACCGTAAGGGAATTACCGACCTCTATATTAGGAAACACAGAAATGGTCCGATTGGACATGTAGAGCTGGACTTCAAGAAAGCACAGCTACGTTTTGTGGATCGTCCAATGCAGAAAAAATATACACCAGACTAATTTGCATTGAGAAATGAGGCTATGGTCTCTATAATGCGGCTATATTAATTCTATTTATATGTTTTGGGCAGACGGAATAGTAGATGATTTCCTTAATGAATATGGGGGAAATTGCGAAGGAAAGGAAGTTGATTTTGCGTGACGAAAAAACTCTCAGTGGGCGTCCACACGTTGGATCCTTGAGGTCTTTTACGATGCATGCTGTGTTGAGTGATGTGCTTACAAGTCGTGGAGTGGATCATGAATACTTTTATGAAATCAATGATACTGACGCCCTGGAAAAGATTCCGGCCTATGTTCCTGAAGAATGGAAAGAACATTTGGGCAAACCTTTGCGTAATGTTCCAGCGCCGGATGGGAAGTCGGAGAATTACGCCATGCAGTTTGCGGATGAGTATACGAATATTTTGAAGGATGCTAAGTATCCGGTGACTTTTTACGTTAGTTCAGAAAAATATTTAGCTGGTGATTACGATAAATACATTCGGCTGGCTTTAGATCATAAGGATGATATTCGTGCTATTTATAAGGATGTTAGCGGCGGGGAAAAGCCAGAATCTTGGTATCCATGTCAGGTTATTTGTGATGAATGTGGCAAAATTGCTAGTACTTCCATTTTATCTTGGGATGGAGAAGAGGTTGAATATGCCTGTGATGTACAGAAGGATTGGAGGAAAGGTTGTGGACACAAAGGGAAGAAGTCTCCGTTTGGAGGTGAGGCGACATTGCCTTGGAAGGTTGAGTGGGCGGCGAAATTTTGCATACTAGAAGTAGATTTAGAGGGTGCGGGCAAGGATCATTATGCGGCGGGAGGTTCGAGGCATATTGCTAATAGGATTTGTGAAGAAATTTTTGATAGGAAGCATCCCTTTGATGTGAGACATGAATTTATTCTGGTTGAAGGAGGAAAGATGTCTTCTTCTACAGGGTTGGGGCTGTCAGCAATGGATCTCTATGAGCTGCTGCCACGTGATATTTTCAGATTCATGATGGTTCAAAAAGATGTGATGAGGACGATTAATTTCTCCCCGGATGGTGACACTATTCCGGTTCTTTTTGATCAGTATGACGGTGTTTGCAAGAATTATTTCGCTGAAGAAAAAGAAGGGGTCAAAGAACATAAAAATAGGTTTTTTGAATTAACACATTTTTATGAAGGTAAGGACTTGAGTCACTTAGACAGGTTTTTGCCACGTTTTTCTCAGATCGCTTTTTATGCGCAGATGCCACATGTTGATCTTTATGAAAAAATGACTGAGTTGAAAGGTTCAGCTTTGACTGAGGCTGACAAAAAAGAAATTGATACGCGTGTAAAATATGCCAAACATTGGTTGGAGACTTGTGGTCCTGAGAAATATATTTTTAAGATTCAGGACGAGGTTCCGGATGTGGATTTGGATGCTGGACAACGTGAATTCTTAGGATCTCTGGCGAAATTTTTGGGAGAAAATAGTGAGGCCAATGGTGAAGCGATTCAGGGCTTTATTCATGAAAAGAAAAATGAAATGGGATTGGAGCCGAAAAAGATTTTTCAAGCGATTTACATGGCGATTTTGGCTAAGGATAGCGGACCAAAAGCTGGATGGCTTTTGGAGGCTTTGGATAATAAATTCTTATTAGAGCGTTTTAATGCAATTGCAAATGGATAAGATCGCAGTATTAGATTTTGGTGGGCAGTATGCCAATTTGATAGCGAATAAGATTCGGCGCATGGGAGTGTTTACTGAGATCCATGATGGAGATTGTTCGGTGGATGAATTGAGGGACTACAAAGGTATCGTGCTTTCCGGAGGCCCTGCTTCTGTGTCAGGACCGGATGCTTTGGTTTGTGATGCTAGATTATTTGAATTGGGAGTTCCTGTTTTAGGGATTTGTTATGGTCATCAATTGATGGCGCATACCTTGGGAGGCGTTGTGGAAAAAGGGCATGTGATGGAATATGGACAAGCTGAGGTTAATATTTCTGATAGAACTGATCTCTTCGAAGGCTTAAAAGAAAGTGAAACTGTGTGGATGAGTCATTTCGATCAGGTAAGCAAGGTTCCTGAAGGTTTTGAGATTGTGGCATCAACTGAAGATTGCCCAATTGCAGCGACTAAAGATACGAAGAGGAATTTTTATTCAATCCAATTCCACTGTGAAGTGACACATACACCCTGCGGTAGACAGATTTTAGAGAACTTTGTGCAGATTACCGGGGCAAAAAGGGAATGGAGCATCGATGGATACATTGAAGACATTACAGCTCAAATACAAAAGCAAGCTGAGGGCAAAAGAGTGTTTCTGATGATTTCCGGAGGAGTGGATTCGACTGTGGCATTCTTGCTGTTGGCCAAAGCTTTGGGACATGAAAATGTTTATGGTTTGTTTGTGGATATTGGTTTTATGAGGCTAAATGAGAGAGAAGAGGTGGAAGAATCCTTGAAAGGAATTGGTGTAGAAAATCTACATGTTTATGATGCCGGGGCTGAATACTTCGAGGCTTTGAAAGGAGTTTATGAACCGGAAGAAAAACGTAAAATCATTGGAAACTTATTCTTGGATGTTCAGGCCAAGGTTTCAGATGAACTGGGTTTAAATCCAGACGAGTGGCTTTTGGGACAGGGCACTATTTATCCAGATACAATTGAAACAGGTGGCACCAAACACGCTCACACAATCAAAACTCATCACAATCAAGTACCGCGTGTGAAGGAAATGATGGAACAAGGCAAAGTAATAGAACCAATCAATCAACTCTACAAAGATGAAGTGCGTTTAGTAGGTGCTCGTCTTGGCCTGAGTGAAAAAATGACATGGAGGCATCCTTTTCCGGGTCCGGGTTTGGCTGTCAGGACTTTGTGTGCCAAGGCTGCTGATGTTGTGGAGGTTTCAGATGAGATGAGGGCTGTAGCTGAAAAATTTGGAATGAAAATTACAATTCTACCGATCAAAAGTGTAGGAGTTCAAGGTGATGAAAGAACTTATGCACACCCTGCGGTGGTTTACGGTAAGCGGATTCCATGGAAGGAGCTAAACAGTTTGGCTACCCAACTGACTAATCAGTTCCCCGAAGTGAACAGGGTGGTTTATGGCTTATCGCCTAGCTCTTTCGATAGTTTGACTGTTCAAGATTCTTACCTTACTCCTGAAAGGATTTTGACTATCCAAAAGGCTGACAAGGTAGTGATGGATTTCCTTACAGAAAGCGGTATACATCGTGATATCTGGCAGTTCCCTACTGTGCTCGTTCCTGTGCAGGTGGGTGGCTCTGGAGAATCTATAGTTTTGCGACCGGTTTGTAGTGAAGAAGCGATGACTGCAAACTTTTACGAAATGTCCGATGAACACTTGGATGATCTGGTTCGTCGCTTAAGTGCAGTGGAAGGTGTCGGTGGTATATTCTATGACATCACAAACAAACCTCCAGGGACTATTGAGTGGGAATAGGCGGGGAAATGTTATGCTCCCCCTTTTAAGTGTTTGGCTATTGTAGCCGTATAATTTGGGATGGCGTGGTCGGAGAGGCAGCGGGCAGGGACGTGATCCTTTTTGAAGATAGGGAATCCTTTGGCATAATGGAGGGCGCCGAGGGCTTTGTGGCGGTGGCGGGTTGAATCGGAGGGGTCGATGTGGAGATCACCTTCTTTGTCGAAGAAGTAATGGGTGCCGGGGTGGCGGTAGCCGATTAGCTTTGCGGGGAGGGTTGGGACTATGTCGGAGCAGTTTTCAAAACGGAAGGTAGGCACTTTTTTGAGGCTATCGCAGAAGGTCTGGTCCCCTACTTTTGGACAGCCAAATGTGTAGAGGGCTTTGGGTTTGTGG
>JAESSS010000088.1 GCA_016763975.1 Candidatus Altimarinota bacterium | reverse complement strand
TTATCAGCTGGGTGTTGCCGTTTATCAGGTGAATAGCAAGCGGCTCAACTACCACTAAGATCGCTGGGTAGATAACCGTCAGATCTGTCGTGGAAAACTCCATGACGTTGAGCTTCACCCCGCTGGCGTTTCCGATCAGATCGGTTGCCTCGGTGTTAAGCGCAAACTTCACCGTTTTGCCGACTTGGCTAGCCTTGATGCCGTTCTTGGCTACCAGGTGTAGGAGGGTGGAGGTCTCGGCGTCCAGCTTCCAGTTTAGGTTGCTGAACTCGAGTTTTCCGGAAGAGAGAATTGCGCTTCCCAGCTTCTCCCCGGTGTCCAAGTTTCTCAACTCGATTTCCGAGGAGATCTGCGCAGAGCCCAGGACATCGAAGACCAGGTCGTCGATGATTACGTCCTCGACTGGTACGACGTAGCTATCCATACAGCCGAGAATAACGCCGTCGGTCTCTGCCAAGACCTTAGTCTGGACGAATGCCGAGCAGCCCTCGATGATCACGCCTCCAGATGAAAGCACACACTGGCCCCAGTCGGAGTCACATGTCGACCACTCCCCGCAAGGGAACTCCTCCACGTCCAGGGCACAGTAGCCCAGGCTGTTGCTTGGGTCCGTTAAGCACTTTGGAACCTGGCATAACGTGCCGTCTCCGGCATCGTTGCATGAGCAGTCCTGAAATATGCTGCACCCCGTGCACTCACCGGCCTCGTCGTCGCAGGAGGCGCACGAGTTTAGTTCTCCACAGTCCTTGCCCGAGTTGCAGACTTCCGTGCACCCTCCACCAGCGCAGTGCTGGCCGTCGGGGCAGTCGGTAACTCCACCTAGGAGGCAGAAGCCATCCATGCACTCGCCAGTTTGCGACTGGTTCAACTTTCCGTCCTCAGTGCAGTAGCTTTCGCCCTCGGCACAAGTGCCTTCGGGCGAACACGGAGTCATACACTCGCCGTTGTTGCAGCTGAGGCCAGAAGGACACTCGGTGATGGTGGTGACGTAGTTGCAGAAACCTGCGTTGCACTCGGCGGACGGCTCTTTCACTTTGCCGTCATCGGTGCACCCGGGCACGTTGTCGAATCCGTTTGTACAGTCATCTACGACGGTACAGGTCTGTTTGCACGCTCCCTCAGAGCAGGTCAGAGGGATTGGGCATTCCGAAACATCCAGTGGGCCAGCGGCACAGTAGCCTTGGCCGTCGTCCTGGATTTTGCAGATGCTAGCTAATGGACAGACTTTGCTTCCATCAGCGTCGCAGTAGCAGATGGCACCTCCAAGGGAACACTCGCCTGCGTTATCGCAGGGCTCAGCGCACTCTCCCTCTTCAGTACAGATGGTGAATTCGCCGCACTCCGGCTCACACTCGACGACGTTGACCTCTTCCAAGGCTTCTCCACTGTCATCCACGACGACGTTGACCTCTTCCAAGGCTTCTCCACTGTCATCCACGACGTCATCCGGTGTAAAGGCCTCGTCCGTCCAGTTGATCAGTTTCCCCTCATCCTGAGAGGGCTCGCCCACATCGGGCTCACCGACCCCCACGTCCGCCGAAGCGTCCGCGGTGGTCGTTCCGGCGTCGGGCACACTGCCCGGCTCCGACTCGTTAGCACACGCCACGAGGAAGAAAACAGAAATCAAACAAGCTCGTGCCAACATGGCATCTCCTTAAATTCGGACCCCTCGGCCCATCAATTAAACTCAACTAACTCTCGATCGGAACTGTACTCAAAGCACATCAATGCCCTCAGTACAGTTCCGACCATAATATTTGCAATGCGAATTTTCAATTAACGCTGCGGTAATCGGTGTTTTAGCGCTCAAACAAGCCCAAAAACCGAAGCTACCAACAGAAGGATAATTATACGTAAAAACCCAAAAAAGTCAAGGTCACATGACCTCAACGTTTTTTCATGGTGGGCAGGGAGGGAGTCGAACCCCCGAAGGCGGAGCCAGCAGATTTACAGTCTGCCCCATTTGACCACTCTGGTACCTGCCCAAATTTCGTGAAACACCTTAAAAAGTGCAGAGGGATTATAGCGAAAGCACAAAAAAAAACAAATCAACTTGTACAAAAAGCGTCTAGGCAATAAGATTGACCTAAATAACCTCAAACCCTTCCTATGGACAATAAAGAAAAAAAGATCCTTCTCAAGCTTGAAGAACTAATTATTGGAGTTTCAGCAATTGTATTAATATTGGCAGCTCTACTTCCTTGGGGCTCTACAGAAAATGTCACTGTTTTAGGCATTTTTGGTGATGATACTTTTATCACAATCGGCGTTGGTATCCTCGCTATTCTCTTTCTTCTTACTAAAAAAATCCCTACTTGGATTTCTCTATTATTGGGATTGATCGCTCTTGGCACTGGTATTAACGATTATATCGCTTTATCTAATGTTTTCGAAGGTAATGGTGGATCAGTTGGATCAGGAATGTATCTTACTCTTTTAGGAGGCCTCGGTGTAGTAGTAGGCTCAATTCTTGACATGTTACGCTCTGCAAAGTAAAGTCACCCACATGAACAAATCATTTTCAATTATTTCATTCGTGATTATTGACCTCTAGAAGCCCTTGAGATGATTGTTGCAATCAAAAACCTCTCGGGCTCGCCCCAGAGGTTCTTTTTTTTACCCCAACTGGATCGCCGCAGGCGAGCCCCTTATCAAATAAATCGCGAGCCATAGGCGAGTAACCAAATCCACATGACTAATCAATCTTTCTACGAAATAAAATGTACAGGCTGCGGCCAAACTTTCACCGAACAACAAACCTGTACCACTTGTACAAAATGTGCTGCTCCACTTGATGTAGTTTACGATTACGATTTAATGAAACAACGCCTAAACCTCTATTCCCTCAAGAATTCTCCAATTTCCGCTCTCAAATACCTCTCTTTTTACCCAATCATCAACCTCGACAAAATTGTCTCTCTCAACGAAGGAGGCACTCCCCTACACCATTGTGTAAATTTGTCCAAAAAATACGACATCAAAAACCTCTACATCAAAAACGAGGGCGCTAACCCCACCGGAGTCTTCAAAGATCGTGGAACTCTAGTCGAGGTGACCAAAGCCCAAGAAATGGGCGCCAAGGCCGTCTGTCTCGCCTCTACTGGCAACATGGCCGCCTCAGTTGCCGCTTATTGTTCCATCGCCAAAATCCCCTGTTACGTACTCGTGCCAGAAGGAACACCAATTGGAAAACTCGCTCAGTCACTTTCTTACGGAGCCAGAATCATCCAAGTCCGTGGATCTTATGTGGAATGCGCAAAACTTGCCGAAAAAATGGCTGAAAAACACGGTTTCTATCTCGCTGGAGATTATGTTTTCCGTTTAGAAGGTCAAAAATCCCAAGCCTACGAAATCGCTGAGCAGTTGAATTGGCGCGCCCCGGATTACCTCATCTGCCCAGTCGGAGTTGGTACAAATCTCTCCGCAATTTGGAAAGGTTTCCTCGAACTAAAAAGATTCGACCTGATCGACAAATTACCAAAACTAATAGCCGTACAGCCAAAAGGTGCCAACGTTGTGATCACTGCTTTTAAAACTAAGAAAAAATGCAAAGCTCTCGAGTTCACCGACACAATTTGTTCTGCAGTTAATGTTTCCGATCCCCTTGATGGACCAAAAGTTCTGAAATGTATTTTCGATTCACACGGTCACGCCGTTGATATTGCAGACGATCATGTATTGGAAATCCAACAACTCGTCGCTAAACAAGAAGCAATTTTTGTAGAACCATCAGGTGCACTTCCGATGGCCGCTGTGGATTTACTCGCCGCAAAAGGTTTCTTCAAAAAAACTGACACAGTGGTTTGTATCGCTACTGGCAACGGATTAAAAGATCCAAAATCCGCAGTAAAAATTGTTCCGGAACCACCAACAATCGATCCAAAATTAGATGAGGTCGACCATTATCTCAAACACAAAATTTATCAAATCCAAGCTGAAGGAATCAAAAACAAAGACAAAATCCTTTGGAAAAAAATTCCAAACACGAGTTCACTGAAGAAAATTATCAAAGAAGAATTCTCTATCTCACTTTCTACAAAAGTTCTCGAAAACAGCATTAAATCAATTCAAGATTTCGAAAATAAAGGCAAAACAATCACCAAACAAGATTTACAAAACATCATCGAAAGCCAACTCGACAAATATTCATCCAAAGAAAGACACTTGGAAATAATCGATTTCGAAACCAAAACATCCAAGTACAACATGGCCGAGGCTTCAATCAAACTCCGCATCGGAAAACACCTCCACCTCGCCCAATCCAAAGGTGTGGGAGCAGTCGACGCCCTGATCAAAGGCATCAATGTTGCCATCAAAAAACACGACAAAATTTCTATCACCCTCATCGACTACAACGTTGAAATCTTTACCGGCGGTGTCGAAGCTGCTGTAAAAGTGACGATGAAAGCCGTCGATAAATTTGGAAACAAGATAATCTCGCACGCCACATCCCCAGATGTTATTGTGGCTTCTGTAAAAGCTTTCGAGAAATGTTACAACTTCCTTTACCACAAAAATCATGGCAAAAACTAAGCGTTTCCCCTTCACCTATATCACCGGAAAAATTGTGCCATCCGACAAAGCCACTGTGCCAATCGGATCCAAAGCTGTGCAATACGGTTTAGGATGTTTTTCTGGAATTAGAGGAAATTGGAATGGCAAAGAACTTCTGCTTTTCCGTGACGAAGATCATTTCAAACGTTTAAAAGAATCAGCAAAAATTTTGGGAATGACTCTCAAAATGACTTATCCCCAATTCCAAAAAGTACTGAAAGACCTGATCAAAAAAAACAAAGTAAAAGGCGACATTTACATTCGCCCAACACTTTACGCACGCAGCGAATTGCTCTCTCCTCGTTTCGACAATCCCGGTGACGATCTCGCGATTTATATGATTTCCCTAAAAGATTATTTCGATACCAACAAAGCTTTGAACTGCTGCATTTCATCTTGGAGACGTTTTGACGACGACTCAATGTCTACCAAAGCCAAGATCACAGGAGCCTACTGTAACTCTGCTTTAGCAAAAACCGAAG
>JAESSS010000087.1 GCA_016763975.1 Candidatus Altimarinota bacterium | reverse complement strand
GACTGCCTGCCCCGATCCGAACCCTGCTGACGGAACCCGAGCAAGCCACCCTGCTGTAACCAAGCCAAGGTGCCGGATGGTCTGTTATCATGCTTTAAGTTCTCGTTTGTGAGTGGCTGTGAGTTTGATTGTTTTGCCGTTTTTTTGAATATGGGTACAGCGTTTTATTATTTCTTCGAAGGCTCCTTTGGCGAATATTTCTTTGGCAGATCCTACTTTGTGTAGGGAACTCATCATTTTGCGGTCGGAGGTGAAAACGTTTTCGTCGAGTTCTTTGTAGGATTTGGCGTAGCGAGCTTTGCGAGCGAGTACTTTGAGCGCTATTTCGGTTGGGTCTCCGAGTACTTTTTTGTCTTCGACGTAGGAGGAGTTACAGTTTTCACAGACTTCTAAAAGTTTTTTGCAGGAGGAAAGGTCGATTTTTTCTTTATAGGTGTAGCCGGTGCCTGGGATTAAATGTTCTTTGGAATTGGAATATACTTTTTTGACGGTCATTTCGTTGAGAGTGAGCGTTCCAGTTTTGTCGGAGCAGATGATGGTGGTGGCGCCGAGGGTTTCGATGGCGTTCATTTTGCGTACGATGGCTTTTTTGTGGGCGAGAATAGTGACTCCCATCGCTAGTGTGAGGGTGACGATGATGGGCATGCCTTCGGGAATAGCTGAAACACCGAGGGCGACTGAAGTCATTAGCATTTCGAGGAGGTCGAAGTCACGGAGGTAGCCGAGTAAGAAAAGGATGGCGATGAGGATTAAAATGATGAAGCCGAGTTTTTTTCCGAGATCATCAAGTTGCATTGATAGGGGAGAACGGGTTTTTTCTTGTTTAGAGACGAGTTTGATAATTTTGCCGAATTCAGTATTGCTACCGGTTCCCAATACTTTTGCTTTTGCACGGCCGGTTGTAATAATAGTTCCTTTAAAAAGTTTTCCTTCTTTATCATTGCTGACAGATTTGTTGGCCGGATTACTTTCACCGGTGAGAATAGCTTCGTCGACTTGTAGGGAATAGGATTCGATTAGTTCGAGGTCGGCGGGGATTTTGTCACCTTCGGCAAGTATTACAATGTCGTCCGGTACCAGTTCGCGAATTGCTATTTGTTGTTGTTTGCCATTTCTAATTACAATGGCGGTGGGAATAACCATCTTTTTAAGAGCGGCAACTGCATTTTCAGCTTTGTATTCTTGAAAAAATCCAATAACCGCATTGATCAACACGATGGCAAAGATAGCCAGTCCATCGATAGTTTCACCAATAAAAATGGAAACCGATCCAGCGATGATCAGAATGATGATCAAAAAAGAAGTGAACTGGGCAAAAAGAATACGTAGTACTGTGTACTGCTTTTTGCTTTTAATTTCGTTGTAACCGAATTTATGAAGCTGTTTGCGAACTTGAGCTGTCGAAAGACCTTCTGACATAAATAGGGGAGTTTATTTTCACCTATTTTAGCAGAAAAGTTCTTGAATAAGAAAGGGGGGGTCTCGCCTGCGGCGTGACTGTCCTAACGTTTAGAGAACTGAGGTGCCTTACGAGCGCGTTTAAGACCGAATTTCTTTCGTTCTTTAGTACGTGCATCACGAGTAAGGAATCCTTCTTTCTTTAGAACGGTCTTGTTTGCTGCATCAACTTCTACTAGTGCTTTTGCGATACCGTGACGAGCAGCTTGTGCTTGTGCGCTTGTACCACCACCAGTTACGAGGATAGTTATATCGAAGTCTTTGTCAGCTCCAATGAGCTTAAGAGGAGATTTAATTAGGCCGATGTCTGTTTTTACTGAACAGAATTCGCCGATTACTTTGTTGTTGATGATGATTTCACCTTTTCCTTTGTAGAGACGTACTCTTGCAACGGCAGATTTTCTCTTTCCGTTTGCATAGTGATATCTACCAGATTTTTTCATCTGATCGTTGACCGTAGTTTTTTCTTCTTCTTTAGTTGGCATTTTTAAGCGACATTAAGTGTTGTAGGATTTTGTGCTTCATGTGGGTGTTCTTCACCGGAATAAAGCTTTAGTTTTTGCATGAATATTTTGCGTAGTTTGTTTTTTGGTAACATTCCGCTTATTGCTAGTTCTACAATTTTTGTAGGTTTCTTAGCATTAAGTTTTTCTGCTGTAGTTTCACGGAAACCTCCAGGAAATCCGGAGTGTCTCTGATACATTTTGTCTGACCATTTCTTTCCTGTGAGTTTGATTTTGTTAGTGTTGATCACGACAACAAAGTCTCCACAGTCCATGTGAGGTGAGAAAATTGTTTTATCTTTGCCTCTTAGTTTGTCGGCGATTGTTGTACACATTCGACCGAGTGTTTTGTCTTTTGCGTCGACGATGAACCAATTTCTGTCGATTTCTGCTGATTTTGCGATGTGAGTTTTCATGACTATTTATTAAGGGTCACGCTAGCGTGACGGTTATACTAATTCAAGTTGTACTACTGGGGCGTTGTCGCCGTTTCGGTATCCGAGTTTTGTGATACGAGTGTATCCTGAGTCTCGGTCTTTATATTTGTCGACTAATACTTCCATAATCTTTTTTGAAGAAGATTCGTGTTGTAGTAGTTTTTCAATTCTACGGATTGCTTCTCTTTTTTCTTCTCCCTTTGCGATTGTGATAAGACGTTCGATGAAGGGTTGTACAGCTTTTGCTTTCGCTGTAGTTGTTTTGATCTTATCGTGAATGATTACAGACATCGCAAGGTTTCTAATAAGTGACGTGCGGTGATCTTTATCGATTCCAATTCTAATTTTTTTAACTTTATGTCTCATAATATCTTTTTAATATAAGGGTTTCACCTGCGGTGAAACTAATCGTCTGATAGAGTTAGTCCACGTTTCTCAAGTGCATCAGCTACTTCTGTGAGTGCCTTTTTACCAAATCCACGGAGGTTTGACAACTTAGATTCTGTACATTTTGAAAGTTGTTCGATTGAACCGATGCCACCATTGATCAATGCGTTCAGTGTTCGAGGTGAAAATCCGAGAATTTCAATAGGTGTGTATGACTCTTGAGTTGGTTTGCTAGCTTCTTCTTCTTTTTCTTTTTCAAGAATAGAAGTTACGTCTGACATGTATTCTTCTTCGATCATAATGTGATCTTCGTTGAATAGAGAGAAGTATGATTGAAGTAGGTTAGATGCGAATTTAAGTGCATCTTCAGGAGTGATTGCGCCGTTAGTTTCGATTTCGAGTGTAAGTTTGTCCAGGTTAGTCATTTGACCGACACGAGTAGCTTCTACGTCGTAACGAACTTTCTTAACTGGAGAATAAATTGCGTCGATTAGAATGATTTTTGCATCTGTTTCTGAATCTTGTCTGATGTTAGCTGGAATGTATCCAACTCCTTTTTCTACTCTTAGTTCCATCTTTAGGTTAGCTCCCTTGTCGAGAGTACAAATAAGTAGGTCTGGGTTGAGTACTTCAACGTCAGATGAAGTTTGAATGCTCTTTGCATAAATTTCTCCTGCTTTGTTTGATTCAAGTGTGATAGTTGATACATCTGATGTAGTTTTCTTCAGATCTAACAATTTAAGGTTAAGGCTGATATCAAGTACGCTTTCTTTAATTCCTTTAACTGTAGAGTATTCATGATTAACTCCGTCAATCTTCATTCCTGTAACACAAGCGCCTGGAAGTGAAGATAGAAGTGCTCTTCTTAGTGCATTACCAACTGTTACTCCGTAACCAGGAGGCAGAGGTCCCATTGTAAAAACCACATGGTTTCCGTCACCATCTGTTTTAATTTTTGGAATGCCAATTTCTGCTTGGATTTGATGCATTGTGGGTGGTTTAGGGATTTATTTGGAGTAAAACTCCGTAATAAGTTGGTGTTCTATGATTTGCTCGATATCGTCCTTTTGAGGCATAGCAATCACTTCACCTTTAAGATTTTTTAGATCAACTTTTAGCCATTTAGGCGCTTTGACATTGTCATTCTTGTTTTCTTCGTAGAGTTTTGAACCTTTCTTTGATTCAACAACTTCGAAGGTATCACCTGTCTTTACTAGAATTGAAGGAGTTTTAATCCTTTTACCGTTCAATTTGATTAGACCATGAGATGCCATTTGGCGGGCTTGTGGCCTAGAGCTACCGATTCCTGCTCTATATAAAACGTTATCTAGTCTTGTTTCGAGTATCTCTAAGTATTTCGCTCCAGTGATTTTATCACTTTTTGCTGCCATCACAAAGTATTTCTTAGATTGTTTTTCGCTGATTCCAAATAGGAAACGAGCTTTCTGTTTCTCTTGTAACTGTTTTGAGTATTCTGATGGTTTAGATCTGAAACGTTTTTGTCCGTGTTCACCCGGTTTATAGTTTTTCTTTAGAAAAGCCTTTTCTTTACTTTTTCCTTTTCCAGAAAAGAGCATGACTCCGAGTCTGCGTGAAATTCTTGTTACTGGTCCTGTGTATCTAGACATATTTGTTTGATTGATTAAGTGCGTCGAGTTTTCTTTTTACGACATCCATTGTGTGGGATAGGTGTTGTATCGCTGATTGAGATAACGTCAATTCCGCTTGAACTAAGTCCACGGATTGCTTGCTCACGTCCGCTACCAACTCCTTTTACATATACATGAACTCTTTCTAATCCGTATAGTTTTGCTTTTTCTGCTGCGTTTTCTGCTGAAATTTGTGCTGCGTATGGAGTGGCTTTTCTAGCTCCTTTGAATCCACTTGCTCCAGCTGAGCTCCAAGCGATAACGTTTCCGTTTGGTTCAGTTAGAGTTACGATTGTGTTGTTGTATGAAGCGTGAATGAAAGCCATACCTTCTGGTACGTGTCTTTTCTTGGTCTTCCTTGATGTCTTTTTAACGTCAGCCATGATCAATTATTATTTAGTAGCAATTTTCTTATTAGCAATGGTCTTTTTACGACCTTTACGAGTACGTGCGTTGTATCGTGTTCTTTGGCCACGAACAGGTAGACCTCTTTTATGTCTGAAACCTCTGTAAGTACCAATTTCCTGAAGATGCTTTACGTCCATAGCGACTTTTCGCTTCAGGTCACCTTCTAGAGTTAGTTTTTCCAGAGCAGCTCTGATCAAATCTACTTCTTTTTCTGAAAGATCTTTTACTTTAACGTTTATATCAATTCCTGTACTTCCAAGGATTCGAAGACTTACGTTGCGTCCGATTCCGAAAATAGCAGTTAGTGCTATTTCGATTCTTTTTTCTTTTGGGAGATTAACTCCGGCAATACGTGCCATATGTATTTCTAATTAAGTCCTAGGCAGTCGACACTCTCTCGAAGGGGAGGAGTATGAACTGCCTAAAAATCAATTACCCTTGTCTTTGTTTATGCCTTTTATTCTTTTTACAGATAACTCTGAGCACGCCTCTACGTCGTACCATTTGGCAATCGTCACACATTGGTTTTACTGATGCTCGTACTTTCATTATGATTTGTGTCTATAAGTTATTCGGCCCTTAGTTAGATCGTAGGTACTCATTTCGATGTCTACACGGTCTCCAGGAAGGATCTTGATGTAGTGCATTCTCATTTTCCCTGCCAATCTTGCGTTGATTATCCTTCCATCTGACAACTCGACTCTGAATACAGTTCCTGGTAATGGTTCGATGACCACCCCTTCTACTTGTACCATGTCTTCTTTGCCCATATTGTTGCCCTTTTTATGGATTTTTAGTCAAAGCGGTAGGATTTTACACGAGAAATTTTGACTATGCAATAGAATTTTTCATAAAATTATAGTATCTTTGTCAGTATTTCATTGCCTGTTTCGGTGATTAGGATAGTCTCTTCTTGTTGAACTGAATCGCTTCCATCTTTTGTGACGATTGTCCAGCCGTCAGATAGGGTCTTCATGTGGTTTGTTCCTGCGGAAAAAATGGGTTCTATGGCAAAAGTCATGCCTGGTTTGATGATTTGTTTGTATGCTGGGTCGAAGTAGTTAGCGATGATGGGGTCTTCGTGTAGGCTTTTGCCTAGTCCGTGTCCTGTGAGGTCATAAATTACGTGGAAACCTTCGGATTCGATTACTTTCTGGATTGCTTGGCTGATTTGATAGATTTTATTTCCGGGAATTGCTTGTTCTATTCCCTTTTTTAAGGCTATTTTGGCAGTTTCGACTAGTCTTTTTCTCAGTGGGGAAGCGTTGCCGATGGCTATTGAGCGTGCGGCGTCGCTGTAAAAGCCGTCAATTAGTACTCCACAATCAACAGTGAAGAGGTCACCGTCTTGTAGAATGTCATTTTTGCCGGGAATGCCGTGAACGATTACTTCATTTCTTGCTGTGCAGAGAGTTGCCGGGTAGTCGTGATAGCCTTTGAAGCCTGGTTTGCCACCTTTTTCAAGGATGAATTGTTCAGCAAATAGATCCAGTTCTTCAGTACTGACACCAACTTTTGCTCTTTTTACTACTTCTTCTAAAGTTGCTGCAAGAATTTGAGCACTTTCGCGCATGGATGCTATTTCTTTTTGATTCTTAATTATAATGCTCACATGATAGGGTCAAGTGCTGCGAATGATAGGGTTTTGACTGTTTCGATATCTCCTTCGCCGTTGATTTGCATCATATTTTCTTTGTATAGCTCGATTGCCGGTTTGGTTTCGTTTTCAAAAGCGTTTAGGCGAGTTTGGATTGCTTCGGGATTGTCGTCTTTGCGAGTGACTAGTTCGTGGCCACATTCACATTTATCGCCTTGGTAGTTTGCAGGGTAGACTGTTTTGCAAACTGAACAGATGCGACGAGTGGTTAATCTGGTGAGAGCTGTTTCTTTGGCAATGTTTATGAGTACTGCTGTGTAAGTGCGATTGTGTTTGGAGAGTAGGGCGTTGAGGCTCTCGGCTTGTTCAACTTTTCGTGGGATGCCGTCGAATAAGACTTGGCTTCCTTCTGTAAGATTGTTTACGAAGTTTTCTACGATTTCCATCACGACTTCGTTTGAAACTAGGTGGCCGGCTTCGATGATTGATTTAATTTTTTTTCCTAATTCACTGTCTTCTTGTGAAAGTTTTCTTAGTTCTCCTCCGGTTTCAAAAATTTGCATACCATATTTCTTGGCTACTTCTTTGCCGATAGTGCCTTTGCCAGCTCCTTGCATACCGAAGAAAATGAGATCCATTGTATAGTTGAGTTAAGTTTTTTTAAAACTGTAGTCAGTAATCAGTAGAATTTCTTGTAGTCGTGAGTGATGAGCATGGAGTTTACTTGGCGTATTAGCTCAAGAACTACTCCTACGATGATGATGATTCCTGCACCAGAGATTAGTAATGGTACTGAACCTGCCGCTGAGCTTTGGAATGCAAAAGTCAGCATGATAGGGGAGATAGCGATGAACGCTAGGAAGTTAGCGCCAAAGAATGTTAATCTGCTGGCTACTTTGCCAATGTAAGTGGAAGTTTGTGTTCCGGGTCTAATACCTGGAATGTATCCTCCTCTTTTTTGGATGTTTTCAGCAATTTGTTCAGGGTTGAATGTGATTGAAACGTAGAAGTATGTGAAAGCTAATACGAGTAGGTAATAGAATGCTAGGTAGGTGAGTGAGTTTGGTTGGAAGAAAGAGATCATTCCAGCACCTAGGTTTTGTGTCCATTCTGAGCTGGCGTTTTGGAGAAATTGTCCAAGAATTCCAGGGAATGAAATCATTGCTACAGCAAAGATGATAGGGATCATTCCAGCTTGATTCACTCTGATAGGGAAGAAAGCTTGTTCGCTTTTTGCTTTTATTCCTCGACCTGCGTAAGTGATTGGCAGACGTCTTTGGGCTTCGTTTACGAGAATTACTAGAGTTGTAAGTAGGACTGTCATTAATACCATTACAACGAATGGTATGATTTTACTTTGGTCTGTTTCTGCGAGATATAGTCCTTGTCCTGCAAGTGCAGGTACTTGTGAAAGGATGCTGGCAAAGATGATTAGTGAGATTCCGTTACCGATTCCTTTTTCGGTAATTAATTCACCTAACCAAACTAAGAGTAGGGTTCCAGCTGTGATTGTTAACATTATTGGTAGTACGATCATTGGGTCTCCAATGTCAGAGATAATGCCTCCACCGCTTCCTCCTGAGGCAACTCCTGAGTTTAGGAGGATAATCATTCCGTAAGATTGTAGAAGCGCTAGAGGGACTGTGAGCCATCTAGTGTATGTGTTTAATTTTCTGCGTCCAGCTTCACCTTCTTTTGAAAGGCTTTCGATTTTAGGCACTAATACGCCTAATAGCTGCATGATGATTGATGCATTGATGTATGGAGAAATTCCCATAAGTACTACAGAGAAATATTCTGTACTTCCTCCTGTTAATAGAGAGAAAATTTGTAGTAGTTCGTTTCTGTTTGATTGTGCTCTTAGTGCGTCGAGGTTCGCTCCTGGAACTGAAATATGAGCGATTAATCGGTAAAGTACTAGAATTCCGATAGTGAATAGAATTTTATTTCTAATATCTTTGGAATTCCAGATTTGTTTGAGGTATTTGAGCATTTAGGAATGGGGTTTTGTTTGAGCTTTTACTTTTCTGTTGGAACTTCTACTTCTGTTTCTTTTTTAGGTTTTTT
>JAESSS010000086.1 GCA_016763975.1 Candidatus Altimarinota bacterium | reverse complement strand
TTTTTCTTTATCGAACATAAATTTATTTATTTATTTATTACGTTTGTTACTGACTTATCCGCATGTACAGACTGAATGATATCAGCCAAAAATGGTGCCACAGAGAGAATTTTTAATCCTTTGAATTTCGCCGTCACCGGAATCGAATCTGTCACTACTACCTCTTTGAAACCAGCCTCACTCAAACGATCCTCAGCCGGACCGGAAAAAACTGCATGTGTTGCAGCTAAATAAATATCTTTGTTTGCTCCCATTTTCTTCAAAGCTTTGATCGCAGCTGTCACGGAACCTGCCGTATCAATCATGTCATCATAAATTATACAATTCTTCCCTTTTACATTACCAACCACATGCATCACCTCCGATTGATTATGCCCAGTTCTATTTTTATGAATGATCGCCAATTCCGCACCTAACAAATCACTGAATTTCTTAGCATCTTTGGCACCACCTGCATCCGGAGAAACAACAACCAAATCTTTGATCTTCTTTTTCTTAAAATATTTCGCAAAAAGCCTCTCAGTATTCAAATTGTCCATTGGGAAATTAAAGAATCCCTGCTCCTGATCACTATGCAATTTCAGTGAAATAACATGATCGGCACCAGCAGTCGAAATCAAATCAGCAACCAATTTAGCAGAAATAGGCTCCCTAGCGGTCGCCACTCTATCTTGTCTGGAATAAGGATAATGAGGCAAAACCACATGAATCCTCCCTGCAAAACTTCTCTTCAACGAATCCAACATCACAAACAATTCCATCAAATCTTCATTCACATTACCTGTAGAAGTTTGAATCACAAAAACATCTGCTCCTCTCACTGTATCTTTTGGTTTCGCATAAATCTCTCCACACGCAAATTTTGAAATAAGCATTTCAGAAAGCGGAACCTTCATATGTTTAGCAATCGCTTTCGCTAATTCCGGATGAGAAGATCCTGAGAAAATTTTAATTGGAGATTTAGCCATATGAATTTTAGTTTCGGACTTCAGCTTACTAAAAATCCACAAACTTTACAAATCTTCTAAGGCAACATCCAAATTAGCCAAATCTTCCTTCTCTCCATCCCTACTCTTGTGCTCACCCAATACACCCTCCAGCTTTTTCATAGCCAGCATCTCCTGCTCCATTCGCTCCATATCCTCAGGTAAAATATTATCTTCAGACATTTTAAATATTAGCTAATTTGCGAAGCTTAACAACTAAATCTTTTGGTGTATTTTTGTTGCCAATTAACTCTTTAGCAATACCCCTTTCACCAGAAAACGAAAGTTTCCTACCCTCACTAGCCGCACGGTAAATTTCCATAAGTTTCTCACCAACCCTTCTAAGTAAATCTTCAGAAGCATTAGGATGACCAGCAACGAGCCTCATAACTACAAGATCAACACTTTCCGCTTCCTTTTCCCAACTATCTACCAAAAACTCTAAGCCTGCTAAAGGCATGGCAGGATTAGAAAGGCAATCATACCGTATACCATATCTCCCCTGTTTAACCCTATGAAACAAGTAATCAGCACCAATACTAGGATTTCTTATCGCTAACAACACCAATGTAGCAGGCAAATCGCGGTTCTCAACAATCGAAATTAAAATATCTGGACTCTTTAAATCCTTAACCTTTCCCTCCATCTTAGCTATCAAAAGCTTCCTCTCATCCGACAAACCCCTAAAATAGTCACGAGTAGCAGCAGTCTCCTTGAACTTTGCACCACTTAAAACTTGATTAAGCTCCTTCTTACCAATTTCTTCGTATCGCTTCAAATCACCACCAAATTCAGGCCCCTTCTTCCACACTAAACGCTTCGGTTTAAACGTATGTCATTTTTTATTTTCACCTAAATTATAGACCAAAAGGCCACTTTACGCAAGACGCTCAGCTATACCCTCCGCGTGCAATCCAAACTTCCTCCTCAAGTCCCGCGCCTTGCCAGACTCACCAAAACCCTCCATTCCCAACTTTTTCACTATCAAACCGCAACCCATAACCGCATCTCCCAATCCCCCAATCACAGAATGATCTTCGACTGAAAAACATTTCAAATCACCGGCACATTCCAAAATAGCCGCACTATCAATCGGTTTTAAAACAGAAACTTTCACCACTTTCACCGATTTCTCACTAAGTTCCGCCGCCTTCAACACCTCCCCCACCATTCCACCCATTACAAAAACACAAACATCACTACCTTTCTTCAAAACTTCCACACCAACACCTCCACCAACCTTGCCTTCAACAAAAGCCAAACGAATATAACAAGGACCATATTCCGCAGCCGCCAACTTCATACATTCCATCGCTTCATCATAATCACAAGGACAATAAACCTTCATATTTGGCAAAGCCCTCATCAAAGCCACGTCCTCCAAAGACTGCCGCCCCACTCCTTCTTCACCAAGTCCCAAACCTCCAATACCCACAATTTTTACATTTAAATTCGGTACACAAATAGAATTACGAATCTGCTCATAACATTTTTCCACTGGCAAAAACACAAAAGGCATCTTGCCCCGCAAAGCAAATCCACTAACCACCGAAGCAATATTTCCTTCACTCAAACCAAGCGTATACAACTTTTCACCATAATATTCAGCAAATCGAGTTAATCCCCATTCCTTAGAAAAATCAGCATTAAAAACAGTCAAAGCACTATAATTCCGTGCCAACTCCACCAACGAATCTGATACTGCTTTGATCATATTAAATGCGATAATTTAGGAATTACTTCAGACATTTCCCCGGCACTCAATGCCACATCGTGATATCCAGCTTTTCTCTCAGCAAAACCAATACCCCTCCCCGCCACAGTTTCACACAAAATACAAATCGGCCTTCTGGAAATCGTATAACTTTTCACCACTGCCTGTAAAATTTGATCAAAATCATGGCCATCCACAACCTTCATCACCTTCCAACCAAAAGCCTCGAATTTAGCCTGCACACAATCCACATCCATCACCCCCTTCACCGCTCCATCCACCTGCATTTTGTCCTTATCCACAAAAAGCACCAAATTATCCAAATTATAATGCGCCGCCGTCTGCGCCGCCTCCCAAATCTGCCCCTTCTGTAATTCCTCATCAACCACCACCACATAAACACGATTCGACTTACGATCAGCCTTGAGACTCATCGCCAAACCACATGCCACCGACAATCCATATCCATAAGAAACACATCCTCCCACAATTCCGGGAATCTTGCCGGTTGGCCTAGAGCTCAACAAAGCGTTGGCCTGAGCATAATGATCTAATTCGCTTTTATCAAAAAATCCCAAATCAGCCAAAATCGCATACTGCGCCAAAGCCGCCTGTCCCTTCGACAAAATCACATAATCCCGATCAGCACATCCGGGTTTGGCCGCGTCAATTTGCACAACTTTCCTTCCACCAATTTCTGCATAATAAAGAGCTACCAAAATCTCCACTACGGACATCGTCGAACCCACAGCACCAAAACCGACCTTATGCGCGGAGGTCAAAACATCCAGGCGAACCTGTATTGATTTTTTCGCTAATTGATCATTATTCATCTTTCGTCATCACCGTAAACGTGCAAGTACTCACTCTTGTCGTAATCGTAAATATCATCAGGATTAAAAAATCTCTTCACTTCTTTTTCCGCATTTTCAACAGAATCAGAAGCGTGAATGACATTACAACTAACACTCATCGCGAAATCTCCACGAATCGAACCAGCCTCAGCTTCTCTAGCCTTAGTGATTCCAGTAATTCTTCGCACAGTATCCACAACATCAAGTCCTTCTAAACAAAGTGCCACAACTGGTGAACTTTGCATAAATTTAGAAACACCAGGAAAAAATGGTTTGTCAGCAATATGTGCGTAATGTTCACGCAAAACCGCTTCGTCCAAACTCATCATTTTCATTCCAATCAATTTCAAACCCTTTCTCTCAAATCTTTGAGTAATCTCACCAACAAGCCCACGTTGAATGCCATCAGGCTTAATCAAAACTAAAGTTCGTTCAGTAACTGCCATAATTAAAAAAAGTTAAAATGTTTAGCCCGCGCATTCTATGCTAACACTAGGCTTTTTTCAACTCTAGCTTTGTCCCTGCTGGAATAACCGTACCTTTTCCAATTTTGGCTGTAATAATATAAGCGGCATCACGACCCTTTAATTCCGCAACTGCACCTCCAGTAATCGAATCAACAACTGTCTTTTCTTTAAATTTCAAAGTCTTGCCCTTTGGCACTATCACCTCCAAACGAGTAAATTCACCCTGTACCGGATTAAATTCATCACTCAATTCAATATCCTTCACACCTACCTTCTTCTCCTTGCCAATCGCAATAGCTTTAATCCTCTCAGCCTTCACTTTTTTCGGCCCTTTCTCAACCCCTTTTTTACCAGGTTTTTCATACTTAGGTAGCTTGTCCTTAATCTGCAATACATTTTTTCGCACATCTTCAGGCAATTTTGCAATCATTTTTTCTGCACTTTCAGCAAAAGCTGGAACACCCATCATTCCCGCAACAAACTGCCAAAAAAGTGCCATTGGACTTTTGCCCGCAGCAATTTCTTGCATAATACCGTCATAATCCTCACCCGGCTTCATCATCATTCCTAGAAAAGCCAAAGGAGAATCCTCTAATTCCCCAACCTTATCTTCTAAACTTAAAGTCCGCTTATTTTTCTCTAATAGTTTCGCCTTTTCCGCAGCTTTGGCCTCATCAGATTCAACCTGCACCTTAACAAACTGATCATATTTTGTTTTGTCAAAACGCCCTTCCGGCGTCACTTTAATTTCAAATCCTTTTTTGCCAGCCACAATTTTATAAGTCAGATCTCCTGAATTATATCCAGGCCATTTCTTAATAAAACGATATGGCAAACTCGGCTCACCAATTTCCGAAAAAGTATCAAGCACTCTCTTGGCCAACTGTTCAGACAATTTCTTAGCAACCGCCGGAATAGCTACAGGTAAAAAATACTTTTCAGCCTGTTCCTTAAAAGCCGACGGAAGAAAACTAATCACCATATCTTTACTCCCCTTAAAAACCTCTTTTTTCGCATTAAAACCCTTTTCTAATATTTTCTGAAAGTTTGACTCCAATTCCTTAAGCTCAAAAAGAGATTTAGGCACTGAAACGTCTTTAGGAAATTCAAAATCGAATTTTTCCAAATCAATATCCATTTTTTCAGCCACATTCGGCAAACCACGCTCAATTTTGCCCTGCAACTCTGCTAAACTTAATTTTGATTTAACCTCCACACCTACTTCTGCCGTGTCATTATCATGCTCAGCTTCCAGCGCTGTAGGTGGCTGCACCAAAGGCTGCCCCGTAACAGCATCCACAACTACACCATCAGCCCTAGTCATAGGAACATGTACTTCACTCTGATTTGGTTTCTTAGGAGCCATATTTCTTACTTAGATTTCCTTTAATTATAGCAAAAAACAGCTCTTTTTTCAATGGCACAAGCCCCAAAACGCCTATATCTTCATTAATGCCTCAAAACGACTAGAGTCGCTATATGGACCAATCACCGCAAGTTTCATCTTGTCCTCAGTGAAAAGATCATCAGCCACCCTCTGCAAATCATCAACAGTGACACCTTCAGTAATTTTAATGATTTCATCCGGACTTTTGGCCTGACCATGTAAAAGTTCATATTTAGCCAATAAATGTGCGAATTCTTCAGAATCCTCCAAATTTAACACCATTTTTCCCTTCAAAAACGACTTTGCCTTGTTTAATTCAGCCTCAGGAACACCTTCATCTCTCACAATTTTGTATTGTTCAATAATTCCCTCAATCGCCTCATCAATTCTCTTTAAATCCACACCAGCATTAGTGACAATCGCTCCAGCATCTTGATAAGCATCTACTGAAGTATGAATGTAATAAGCCAATCCTTTGGCCTCACGCACTCCCAAAAACATTCTAGAACTCATATTGCCACCCAGAATCACCGACAACATTTTGGCAGCCCAATGATCTTTGTGCGTTTCGGCATAACCCTCAAATCCCACAGCCACATGCGCTTGTTCAGTCTTTTTGTCAGTCAAATGAACCTTGCCACCATGAATATCTGGATCAACTGGCTGATATTCAAAAGATTTTTTAGCATCTTTCATCGCAAAATACTTCGTAACCTTGGCTACAGCATCCTCATTATCAATATTTCCAACCACCGCAATCACAGTATTGTCCGGAGTATAAAGTTTGCCCGCATATTCCACGAAATCTTCATGATTCACTGAATTAATCAGCTCTTTTGTACCGATTTGATCCCAACCCAAAGGTTGATTGCCAAATACCAAACTCTCAAAATTCCAACCAATTTGATACATCGGAGTATCTTGATACATATTATATTCTTCCAAAATCACTCCACGCTCCTTGTCGATTTCTTCTTGTTTGAATTTAGAGTGAACCATCATATCTGACAGCACATCAAAAGCCACTTCTATATTTTCACTAGCCACTTTCACATAATACCCAGCATATTCTTTACCGGTAAATGCGTTGAAAGTTCCTCCAACTCCATCAATCGCTTCTGAAACTTCTTTTGTGTTTTTATAAACCTCAGCTCCTTTGAAAAACATATGTTCCAAAAAGTGTGAAATACCTCGAATTGCCTGATGCTCATAACGACTCCCGGCTCCGACAAGAACCAAAACAGTCACCGCCTTTGTACCTTCTAGCTTTTCAGTGACAACCCTAAGCCCATTTTGTAAAGTGGTTTTCCTAAACATTGAGTTATATTTGTTATAATAAATTGCCCAAAATATATAGTATGCGCAGATACAAATCAAAGATCGATATCAATAAAATCACCTTCTTCATCATTGGAGCAGGTCTCATAACAGCTATTCTCATAGCTAGAATGTTTCAACTCCAAGTCCTAGAACATAATTATTATCAAGACCTCGCCACAAAAAGCCAATTCGGCTCAATCGAACTTCCCGCCCAACGTGGCGAAATTCTGATCAAAGATTTCCATTCCGGCGATGAATCACTACTGGCCACAAACACAACTTTGGACCTAATCTACGCCGATCCCACCCTTATCAAAGATCCTGAATTTGTCGCATCACAAATAGCCCCCCTTATTTTTGACATCGAATTCGAACGTGCTGCAGACGATGAACGCATCCGTGAACAAGCCAAAGTTCTCCCTCCAGAAATGACCGAAGAAGAAATAGAAAAACTACTCAAAGCCCTCGATGACTCAGAACTGGAAGCTAAATTCAAAAAAGAATTATCCGAAAAAATAGCTAGCAAAAGACGTCAACAAATTCTACTCGGAACTAATTTTGACCAAGCAACTTTATCCAAAATTAGCAGTATCAACGCTCCGGGAATCGAAATTATCAACAAAAACATCTACGCCTACCCTCCACAAATCTCCAAACCAAAAACAGTCGCAGCTCAAATCGCCGACATCATCGAAATTCCCAGCAAAAGACTAGAAAAAGTACTAAAAGGTGAAAATCGTTATGTAGTACTGAAACGCAAACTAGAACCGGCAATTTCCGAAAAAGTTGAAGAATTAATGAAAGACGATCTCTTCAAAGGAATAGGTATGCAAGAAGAATACTTTCGTTTCTATCCAGAAAACAAACTCGGCGCAAACATTCTCGGCTACACCAACCACAAAAACATCGGACAATACGGTATCGAATCCTCATTCAACACCTCTCTCCAAGGGGAAGAAGGAACTTTTCAATCAAAACGCGATTCAGTCGGACGCCAAATTACTGTGGGCGAAAGTGTACTCAAACCAGCAGTCGACGGCGACAACATCCTACTAACAATCGACCGTTCAATCCAACTACGCACCGAACGCATTCTTGAAGCAGCAGTCAAAGAACACCAAGCAGATAGCGGACAAATCATCATCATGAATCCTCAAACAGGAGCCATCACAGCTATGGCCCATTACCCAACTTTTGATCCAAATAAATTCGGTGAAGTATTCAAAAAAATTGAAGTAAATTTGTCCCCAACAGAAATTGAAGAACTTTATCCCACAAAAAACGACGGAGTTTATTATCTCTACAAAAATCCAATCACCCTAGAACGCTACACAATATTTGAGAAAAAAGACAAAAACGGAAAATCTGAATACTCCCGCTACGAAAACTTCACCGGCCCTGAAGTTTATCACAACAAAATAATTTCTTGGCCTTACGAACCTGGATCAGTATTTAAAACTGTAGCAATGGCCGCAGCCATCGATGACGGAGACATCACCCCCAACACTACCTACAACGATGTCGGTCCGGTCGAAGTAGATTTCAATATCTACAGTGGAAAATTTGATTTCAAAATCAAAAATTCCGACGGCTACTATGGCCTCGTCAACATGACTACCGTACTCTCCAAATCCCTAAATACCGGAATGACTTTTATTTCCAAAGAAATGGGAGCTTCTCTCTTCTATAGTTATTTGAAAAAATTCGGATTCCTCGATCGCACCGACATCGAACTAGAAGGTGAAAGCAAAGGCAAAATTAAATTCTTCGAAAATTGGACCGAATCAGAACTGGCCACCCACACTTTTGGACAAGGTCTCACCGTCACAATGTTGCAAGTAGCCAATGCCTACAGTTCAATCATCAACGGAGGAATTTTAATGCAACCATACATCGTCGACGAAATTCGCCACGACGACGAAACTATAACCAAAACTGAAACACATGAAATTCGTCGGGTAATTTCCCAAGAAACATCAGACCAAATGGTCACCATGCTCGTAAACTCAACCGAAAACGGCGTAGCAAACCGTGGCCAAGTAGAAAACCACCTAGTTGGCGGCAAAACCGGAACTTCCCAAACATACAAACGCGGCCAAGCCCTCACAGGCGTCGGAACAACCATTACAAGCTTCGCAGGCTTCGGACCAGTCCAAGACCCCCAATTTGTAATCCTCGTCAAACTAGACCGTCCCCAACGCAGCGAGTGGGGATCCTCCACCGCCGCACCAACATTTTCCAAGGTCGCCGAATATCTCTTCGATTACTACAACATTCCACCTGACAAATAGCCTCGAAAATGCTATAATAGTGGGATGAAAACATACCCAAAAATAGCAGGCTTCAAGGAGAAACGTTTACTTTTCATAAACGTCGCTGGTTTAGCCAGTTCCGATTCCGAAGAACGCTCAAAAAACGTACTCGACAACTCTGAAACCTCAAGTGATCATTCCAATCAAATGACCAAACTCGCCAGCGAAGAAATAAAACCTGTCGCAGCAGTAAAAAAAGCAGTTGAAAGCGGAAAAGAGCTAGTAATGACAGCAGCAACATCCCCTTTTAGAGCAATAAATACTATTGGCAAAGCAACTGCCGGTGCAGCTCTCGCAATTGTCGGAGCAGGAACAAGACCTGTAGTACAAGCAGTCAAAAATACCGGACAACTCATAGCAAACACAGCCAGCGCCGCAGTCGCAGTCACCCTAGCCCTTCCTCGAGCCGCTTTAGACGTAGCCCGTCTTGTACCACGTGTTGCCCTAGTTTTGGCAGATTACACAACTCAAGCATTTGGATACCCCCTAAGATTAATAAAAAGATTCCGGGACAAATTCAGTAAAACCCTTAATACAAAAGCTACCCAAATTGACGAACTAAGTACAAGAAGAGCAAACAAACTCCTCAAAGACGCTGCCGCAAGCAACAATGCCGACCAGAAAAAAGCAGCTTAAATCAATTCACCATTCACTGGCTGGAAGAAAAATCCTCCCCAAGTAATACCCTGTTCTAAGTATTTATCTACAGAACGATCAGCTGATTTTCTCATAAGAGCACCTTTCGCATGTATCATTGAGGCATTCCCTTGAGTATTGTCATAACCCTCATAAACCAATTCTCCGAAAACAGTCGTAGTATATTCTCCAGCAAAATCCTCAAATCCATTATGAGTATGATCTGGCGCACGACATCCCGCAGGCAAAATAGCAAAAGTAAAGTTCCCTTTTTTTTCACTACCAGGAATCTGAACCTTAGCCAATCGTGCGAAATAACCTTGCCCCTTAGTATATCTCAAATTAGCGCGACCTTCAAAACGTTCATTAAATTCTTCCACAAAAAGTTTAGTCCAGTCTCCTATTTCCTTATTTGTAACCTGGTCTTGATGCATTGTCGAAATATCATGTCCCTGCACAAATGCTTCAAGCTCAAAAGCCAACTCCCTCACCTCCTCTGACAAAATATCCATGCCATCGATCCCTGAAGCCAAACTTGTCGTATCAATAGAGCCAAACAAAGCTCTCAAATCCTTCCCCCCTTGCTCAACACCAGTCTCCATCGCCCATTGTTTATAACGATGAGCCATCAATTTTTGAGTCTGTGGCGCCCCAACTCCTCCCTTCTCAAACTTACCCATATAAACAGCACCATCAATTTGAGACTCACCTCCACTTCCCTGCCAATCAGCATGTTCCATAGTAGAAAAAAAGCTTCACGTTCATCCACAGCATCAACACTCGCCGCAAACTCAAACATATTTCCTCTCGTAAATCCTTTACCCATAATTATTTATCTTTAAAAATAGGAAATAACACTATCCTTCAACATCCCCGCTGTCAATCACCCTTTGCTGAGCAATCTTCCTGCCAAGAAGAAACACCCCAATCACAAAAAGATTTACACCCATAGTAATATCAATAACCTCCCCCTTCTCAAAAGCAAGATTCTTGAAATAGTCCATTCCCACAAACGCTCCACCCACCAAAACAGCAGTCAAAACATCATCCAAAATAGCCATGGCATCTTTTTTAATCTCAGCTCGCCACTTATTAATAGTCGCTAATTCTTTTTCAGGAATTTCACCAGCACACTCATCTTCTAAGCCAGAAGCTTTTTTCTGCAATTTCCAAATATTTCGTACTTTTCCAATCATAATAAAAAAACAGGAGAGGCTATTATGCCCCTCCTGTTAAGCAAGTCAAGCCCGCTTTAATTGTGTGATTAGATGAAATGCGCAGTTCAACAGTAAATTTTGTAACGAAAGCGTACAAAGGTACGGTAAGTAACAAAATTTGCGAAGAACAAGCTCAAAAAGTCGACTGCACAGAGTTCTCGGCTCTGCTGAGAAGCAGGTGCAGTCGACAGTTCGCTAATCACACATTTAAAGCACTACCCCATTGGCAAAGCGACAGATCCCGCCTCTTCCAAGCCATCTAATTCATTTGCTTTCACGAAATCATTAGAAATTGTGTAGAGATAATCTCCAATCCAAAGCGCCCTCAAAATATCACTATCACCACTCCAATAATATTCCATCTCCTTGACCTCACCTGGTTCGTAATGTGAAACCGCTCCCTGTAATTCAAAACCATCACTGACAGAAACGTCATAAACATAAGCTCCTTGGAAAACAAAATCTCCCTCCTTCCACAAACTCAAATCAGGATCATTTTTTTCCACATCACTCAACTGAGCAACTTTGAGAGGAAAAGCCATCAAACCTTTCTTTAAATCAAAAAGGAAAGCCTTAGGATCATTAAACACCGGACTCCAAGTGCCTCTATCTCCAATGTATTCAGTGTGAAGTTCACTCGGCGCAGTCACATCACTAACATCAAACATCGAAATCTTCATACCTTTAAAGAAACCTTCAGGATCAGCATCACGACCAATTCCAATCAAATGATGATCTCCAAAAGGATGTAAATATTCACTCACACCCGGAATCTTTAATTCGCCAAGCACAGTCGGATTTGTTGGAGAAGCCAAATCAATCACAAACAAAGGATCGACCTGCTCAAAAGTGACCATATACAAACGATCTCCCACAAAACGTGTGGAAAAAATCCTTTCACCCTCGGCCAAGTTTTCTACTGAACCAACCACCTCCATATTCCCATCCATCACATAAACATTGTTGTAAGAACCGCTACCACTCCACCAATTATTCCCAACAGTTGTCGCAATTCGGAAATACTCACCTTTTTCGTCCATTGAATATTGATTCAAAACAGTTCCCGGCACACTACCCACTCCTTTATATTCAAAATTCTCAGCATCTAAAGCAAATTTATGAACAAAAGTTTCTTCACCCTCTGACCACTCAGACCAAGAATATTTTGGCTCAGCTATATAAAGATTGTCTTTTGAAGCATAAATATTTCCAGCAGATCCCATTATTACTTCTTTAGCAATTTCACCTGAAACATCATCTGTAGGAATAGCTGTGATAGTCATGAAATCTGTTGAGCTGATCACACCTGGAATAAATGAGATATCACTACAAGCAGCCATTTTTTCAAGATCTGGAGAATTAGAATCACTGTAATTCAATGATAAATCGCTATCGCGTAAATCATCAATTCCATCCAAAAGACTTGGGTAAAAATAATTTTTCTGACTAGAAACTACATAAACAGTATCGTTTATTTTCCTAGAAGAAGTATAGGCACCTGCATAAGTCACCTCACGAATACTCTTAGGATTAGCTTTGTCACTAATATCAAATATATAAACTTTGGTACTTGAAGAAACTGGGAAAAAAGCAATTTTTCTCATATCTCCTCGCCAAACATCAGACCAAACATTTCCAACCACAATCAAACGATCACCATCTACATACATTTCTTCTGCATCAAAATTTTTGTCATCAAAGAAAATTTCACCAACCTCACTCATCACTGTTGTCGGATAAGCTTCAACAATTTTCACAGAATTAGGCAAAGTCTTTCTCAAGAAATAAACATATTTCCCATCATTTTTCACGATATCAGCCTCATCTACTCCCTCAACCTGCACATTAGTTTCAGAAAACTCATCAGCTCCAGCACCTCCAGGAGCAGCACTTTCTGGAACAGGCGCAGACTTCACAGAGGCATCAGGAGAAGAATCTTCAAACTCTACAGATTCCAAAATATAATAAAACGGCTCCTCCACATTATTCTTCAAATAACTCTTCAATTCACTACATCCATCAAATTTTCTCAACTCACCACCAAGCTCCACCGCCTGCTCTCTCCTCTCAATAGCCTCAAAAGTATTTGAAACCTTGTAAGTAGTATCAGTCTCAATTCTCCAAACCATTTCCGACATATCAGCACGAGAAATCGGCCCATCAAAAGCATCAATCGCCGCTGGAATCGCATCACGACTTTCCAAGATTAGCACAAACTCTTCAAACCAATTTGTAGTAGCAAGAGATACTTGATCAAGATTTAAAGTACTAGTAACAATTTTACTCGCCTCCGCAAAATTTATATTTCTAGCAGGAGAAAAATATCCATCCGGATCACCAACAACAATTCCCATATCTTTCGCAGTACAAATATATGGCGCAAACCACTGATCCTGCACATCTGGAAAACATTCACTTCCAGTCACTTTTATATCAGCAACCTCCATCAAAATTTTTAAAAACTCTGCACGATTAATATTTTGTTCCGGAAGAAAAATCCCATCACCATAACCCACTACCGTACCTTCAGTTTTTAGATAATCCACAGCCTGAACATTTGCATGAATATCAGTCACGTCATTAAAGGGTGAAGCTGCATACACAGGCGCAGCAAAGAAAGCACTGGCCAGCACAGCAATCAATAATTTCTTCATAATTATATTGGTTAATTACAGGCATTATAACGCCAAAATCAATAAATACGTTACAAAACAATCTGACAGACAAAAAATACATGTATACTTCGAATATGAAATATTTCTGCTTCAGATTCGATGTAGATACACATAAATGTATGCAAGAAGGAGTACCCAATTTAATCCAACTTGGAGAAGAACTTGGCGTACCTTTCACGTTTTTCATAAACATGGGCGAAGCAATTTCTCTCAAAGAAACATTTTTAAAAATCCTATCCAAAAAGAAAAAAATAAGAGAAGAAAAAAATGAAAGTAAATTTTCTCCCCTCAAAAAACTCGGAAAAAAAGACTATCTCATAGCAGCACTACTCAATCCAAAAACAGGATTCAACAATATAAACATAATTAAAGAACTAATAGAAAAAGGACATGAATTCGGATTACATGGCGGAAGAAATCACGCAAAATGGCAGAACAATGCTCACAAATGGGAAAAAGAAAAAATAAGAGAAGAACTAAAATACACCCTCAAAAAATTAAAAAAACATGGCATCAATTCATGTAAATCATTTTGCTCTCCAGGATTCACCTGTAATTCAGCACTACACGAAGTCCTCCACGAACTTGGATTTAAATATGCATCAGATTCCTACGACATCGAAGGTCCAAAAACCGAAGGACTCAAAGAAATTTTTAAAGGATGCAAACTACCAAACCTAAACGTAAACATAACTCCAGACAATCGCATCGCATACATCGAAAACTTAAGATCCAGAGGTTTCAACGACGATGAAATAATCAAAGATTTCAGCAATCAACTCAGCTCCTCCAAAAAAATCGCAATCGTCTACGAACATCCCTATTATGCAGGAATTCAAGAACTCGATATAATTAGAAAAATGGTGATTGAAGCCAAAAAACAAGACTTCACACCAACAACCATGATGAACATTTATGAAAATTGTACTAGCAACGCGTGATTCCATTGGTGGAAAATATTTCGCAAACTTACTTCAGAAAAACCACATAAACTTCACTCTGCTTATTGAAAGTGGCAAAGCAGCGAGAAACAAAAAACTAAAACGCACTTTCCGAAAAAGAAACATTTTACTTTGGCCCAAAATCATAATCGACATCATTGCATTGATATTTTATTCACGAAGATGCAAAAAATACTTAACAAAAAACTTCTCAGGACTTCAATACCCCTCGATCAAAACCCACAAAATTGATTGCATCAACAATTCCCAAAGTTCAAAAATACTAGATCAAATCAAACCAGACATCCTACTTGTTTACGGAACAAGTATTTTAAAAAACAAAATTATTAAAAAATCAAAATCCTACACACTAAACATTCACGGAGCAAAAGTACCAAACTATAGAAACGTACACGGAGATTTTTGGCTACTAGCAAACAAAGATTATTCAAACGCAGAAACCTCCATAATGCACATCGACGAAGGAATAGACACCGGGGACATTGCCATAAATAAAAAAATAAAAGTCAGCAGCAAAGACAATATTTTCAGCCTCAAAAAGAAAGTACTAATAACTTCTGGAGAAGCAATACTGGAACTCCTCAAAAAGGCTAAAAAAACAAAACTCCCAAGAAAAAAACAAGAATCAAAACACGCAAAAACATATAACACACCAACGTTTTCTGACATCATGCGTAATTTCAAAAAAATATTCTAAACCCATATGTTAGACCCATTAAAATTCACAGCAATCTCATGAAGTTTCTAAAAGACAAACACACCAAAATATTCCTAGTAATTGCCGTACTTGCTTTCGCTATTAGATTCGCAAACATTAGCTGGGGAATAGACCCAAACATAGATCACTATTCTCAAATGCCAGACGAACCATATTCCTACGAATCCGCATTTAACATTCACCCACTCCAAGGCCAATTCGATCCAGGAAATTGGGCCTTACTCAAAGGAACTTTTTACTACCAAACCGTCGGTTTATTAAACGACGTCAAAGAAATATTCATCTCAACAAACCCAGAACTAAGCCCTCAACAAGTCTATTACAACAACGTTCGTTTCGGACGTTTCATCTCCATATTATTTTCCATCGGAACAATCTTCCTCATCTACCTACTCTCCAACCTAATTTTCAAAAACCGCAAAACAGGACTAGTCGCTTCAGCCATTTACGCACTAATAACCTATGAAATCCACTACTCAGCAGTAGTTGGCCCAGACATAATGCTCACTTTTTTGGTCATGCTAACTATTTATTACAGTGTCAAAGCCCAAGAAAAGCGTAAATACATCCTCATCGCCGCACTTTGTAGTGGACTAGCCACATCTACAAAATTCCCGGGAATAATCGCAACCCTACCAGTAATCGCCAGCTACTTCCTTCTCAGAACAAAAACTGAGCGTTTCACAAACATCGGCAAAAATTTCCTCAAAAACACTGCCGCATTCTTCGCCGGACTAATCATTGGCATGCCCAGCATTTTATTCAAAAGCAAAGAACTATTCGCCGGTATCAAATCTCAAATCGCCTACCAAACAGGAATCAATTTACCAACGGAAGATCAACTACCAAACATAATTTATTACTTCACAAATGTTTTTATCCACAGCACTGGAATATTATTTACTTTGGCGATCATCGCCAGCACATATTACTTCATAAAAAAATATCGCAAACAAAATCAGTGCAAAATAATTCTTGCATTCCTAATTCCATACTTCATTAGCATCTCATTTGCCAGTTCGGCCTCCGAACATTACATCCTCCCAATTTCACCGATCATTGCCATAATGATCGCGGTAGCATTAGTAGCAATCATGCAAAAAAGGGAAAAAATCGGAATAGCCGTGCTAACAATATTCTTTGCATTCAACTCACTGATACTCTACAACTTCCTCGAACTAAGAGGCCAAACTTTTGTCACAGAGCAATTTCAAGCATACGAAGAGCAAGAACTGAAACTTAGTAAGAAAGAGGCTGAAATCGTCTTCATTCACCGCTGGGACGACCGCGTGACTTATCCAATCGAAAACAATTTTGCCAACTATACCGGTAAATTAAGCCAAATCGAGAAATCTCCAACAGTTCCCATCCCCTCTCAATATGTACTGATATCAGACTACAATTTCAAACATTATCGCAGAGTTGGCAATGAAAACATGATCACATTTTTGGATAGGTTAGAAAACAGCGATGAATTCAAATAAAAAAAAGTTTTTGAGAAAAAATATAAAATGCCATACCTATTCCCATCAAAAGATTTATATTACCGGGACCACGCACCATATTATTCAACAGCACTCGAACTAATACACCAAAAACTTTATCTCTATGAAAAACAGTAAAACAGCAAGAAAATATCTAGGATTATTGCTCACTTTAATCTTTATAATCTTTTTAGTTTTCTATATAAAAGAAAACATCCAAACTTTTGCAAAAATAAAAAACATCTCTCTACCAATTTTAGCATTAGTTTTTATCGCCAATATTGCCTACATTTATCTCAACGGAATCTTCCTGAAAATCGTCCTCGAACCATTCAAAATTAAACTAGAAGAACCCTTCTTACTTTCTGCCGGCAGCTCCTTCATAAACCTCATCGCTCCTTTTCGCGCAGGAGCAGGCGCACGAGCGATTTATCTGAAAAAGAAATACGAACTCAGTTACAGTAATTTCACCTCATCACTTTTCGGAAATTACGTTATCAGTTTTTTGCTCTCTTCCATCACCGCACTAATTATTTTTGGAATTCTGTATTTTCAATCAGGAATTTTTAACGGAATTATTACCTTAATTTTCCTCGGAATATTCAGTTTTTGTATCCTGGTATTATTAAATATAAAATTTGAAACAAAAAGATTTCAAATCATAAACAACATCATCGAAGGATGGAAAAAAATCAAAACTCATCCAAAAACAATTTTAAAATTAATCCTCAATAATATTTTTGGCATCATCGTCGGCGTCGCCACAACCTATCTCATCTTTGAAAGTCTCAACATTCAAATCAATATATTCCAAGTAATTTACTTCTCAGTAATGGGAGTACTCGCAACATTCATAAACATCACACCTGGATCCCTTGGCATAACTGAAGGGATTTTTGCCATATCATCACAAGTCTTAGGTTTCGACCCAGCAATTGGAGTATTGGTCGCACTCACTATCAGAGCGATCAACAGCAGCATACTAATCATCATCGGCCCGATCGCAAACTACTTGCTTTACAAAAATTTGAAGAAATGAATATCACAATCATCACTCCAATCTACGGCCAAGAAAAAACTCTCCATCTCCATGTGAAATCGATCGAAGATTTGAATTATGACAAATCAAAAATCGAATTAATCTTCGCAAACGACAAATCTCCTGACAATGTTTTGAAAGTTGCTGAAAAAATAAAAACCACATCCAAACTCAATATCCGAATCGTCGATTACAAAGTAAATCGTGGCACAGCAATCTGTGCAATCGAAACTGCCAAAAAAGCAAAACACCCAAACCTCCTAATCACAAATGGCAAAGTACAATTCGACCCGGAACTCCTCAACGAAATCAAAAAATCCAACCACCCCGTCATCAACTGTTCCCTCAGATTTAAAATGAACAACATTTACGCCAAATTATTCTTTCTCGTGCGCCGCGGCCTTTACCGAGAAAAATTCAATCTCCCAAAAGAAGACCAATGGCAGGATCAAGAAAACTTTTACGACTTCCCAACTGGCGCAACCACCTTCTTCGTGAAAAAAGGCCTCTACCTCGAAACCGCCGAACAAAATATCAAAAGCCGACACCACAACGACGACACCTCCCACTTCTGGAAAATGGCCGGCCTACACAAAATCCTCCGCAGCCACAAAGCCATCATCTACTACAGCAACCGCGACGGCCTGCTCAACAACCTCAGTCACATCTACCAACGCGGCCCAAAATTCGTCTCCTTTTACTTCAAACCAGGCAAAAAATACTTCCCCCTCATCCTCATATCCCTCCTCAGCCTAATCGCAATCACCCTCCTCGCCCAAGATTTCTGGCGCTAAATCCTAATCTTCCTCCTCAGCGCCAACACAATCCTCAGCCTCTACTTAGGCCGAAACCCAAAAAACTTCCTCACAGTTTTCTTCCTATTGCCAATCTTCCTTGTGAGCTTTTTTATTGGAGTTTTGAAAGGAGTTATGCTAAAAGTAATAAGAAAGCTCTAATATAAGCCATTCTAAAAAAACTCATGTCAATTAATAGACCTCAAAACGACAGATTAGAAGAAGAGAACCCGGCACCAATAACTCTAGAACCAACTGAAGAAAACTCTCCATTTCAAATTGCATTCTTCACAGATAAAGATGGAAATATCTGCACAATACAAGACAGCTCAGCCCTAAACCACGACCACATCTGGTTAGGAGCAATAAAAGGACCAACAAAAGAAGGTGAAAAAGAAATTTCATCAGAAAGTGACTTCCAAGCTTGGTTAGAAAAAATAGAGTACAGAATTGAGGAAAAAATAATGCGAATGCTTTTATCTCAAGAGACCGTCTCAAGTGTTCTACCACATCTAAAACACTTTATAGATACAGGCAAAATAGAACAAGATCTTCGATTCAATGATTACAACTACCACGTATGGTCAATTGAGCTAGATTCTTCAGGCGCAGAACCCACATTACGTATAGGTATTACTAAAGTTTATCACCAACCGAGGGATCGTAGAAAATATTTTGAAGATTGGGATGGAATAAAAATGAACATAAGCAAAAACCACGTAGCCTCACTAGTCACACATCTAGAAAGGTTCGTGGAAAAAGGAAGTTTAGGTGAAAATAAACCAAGAATTTAATTCAGTACCTTAAGCTCCCATTCCTCTAAACGAGCCATTATATTTGCTCTTGCTTCAAGTGTTTCTGGGAATATTTCGATTCTTCCTAATGTAGGATCATACTCCCACTTCAAACCATTATTTTCATCAATTAGCTGGTCAGACTGATAGCTGTAGCTAAATCCTCCCCTGATTTTTATACTTTCTACCATATTTATTTATTACAAGAAACAATCCTAACTAAAGTACCTGATAGAATCAAGGAAATCCGCTATCCCTCAACTTCAGCTCGCTGAAATTCAAAATTAAATGAAATGCGCAGTTCTACAGTAAATTTTTATAATGAAAGCGTACAAATGTACGGTGAATTAAAAAATTTGCGAAGAACAAGTCTGAAAGATCGGCTGTGCAGAGTTTCCAGCTCTGCTGGGAAGCAGGCACAGACGACAGTTCGCTAATTTTGCACTTCAGCCCACCCTATCCCATCCCTTCCATAATCATTTCCACAATAAAACATGTAAACCTTTTCTCCATATTCTAGAACAGAGGGGAAATAAACCATCTCGCTATCCCAACCTTCCTCCGAATGCGAAAACCCCATCGCCTCGTCATCCCTCGTCCAATTTTGGCCATCATCACTCCACGCATAACCCATCGAATATTTCATATCCATCATGCGCACACAGAAGTACATGTGATACTTGCCGCCAATGTATTTGATCAAAGGTCGACCAGTGCCATGTTCACCTTTGGCACGGTCATAACTCAATACTTTGCGACCTCTCAATGGAAAATTCACTCCATCCTTAGATTCAGAAATATAAATGTCATAACAAGGACGTTCCTTGCCACCAACCGTCTCCCATTCAGAACCGGCAGAATAAGAAACCATGAATTTGTCGCCTTGATCGATTACTGAGGGACCTCCGCGGAAAAACAAACCTTCCTCCGAACGATCAGTCACCGGAAATTCCTGCACTCTTTCAAAACTATCCCCACCATCTTCGCTCACAGCCAATCCTCCAAACATCGTATAACGAATCTTGTCAGCCTTTTGGAATCCAGTGTAGTAGAGATAAATTTTGCCGTCTTTTTCTATCGCCGAAGCTGGGAAAACGCCATTATCATCAAAAGCTCCAGGCTGTCCTAAGTCCAAAACTGGATTATCAGAAATTTTTAAAACCTTCATTTCGTTTTCAGGATCCACATCTACAAAACCCATTCTCACAATGCCATCCTCCGCAAAACAACCGAGATAAATTCTAATTTTGTCGCCCAAAACAATCGCCACCGGAGATTGAGTATGACTATTCCACCATTCGTTGACCTTTTCAGCTTTATAAATAAGCCCTTTTTTCTGAAACCTCATGACAAAAATTTAAATTCTATAATCCATAAGCGACTCTAACATAGAAGAATCAAAAGTTGGAATTCCGCATTTTTCAGCCACTTCTTTGCGCTGAGAAAAACTATCATCAATAAAAATAGCATTGCCCTCAATATAATCAGCTTTGCTATCTTCTTCTTTTAACCAAATCACTTCATCAAAAAGTTCTTTGATCCTCCACTGTTTTAAAACCTCATCAACATCACTCAAGCATTTCGAAATCAAAATAATCTTACAACCCTTGTTTAAGCCCTGATACAAAAATGAAATCATCGGTAAATTCAATTTACCATTCACTATAATCGTATCGTCCAAGTCCACATAAATACGATCATAGTCAAAATTCATCGAAAACTTCGATCCCAAAACCCGATCAATCTCCATGCCCTCAGATTTATTCAGCAAAATATCAATATTCACCCCTTCTTCATCATAAATACTCAAAAGTGGAAAATTCAAACCGATCACTCTATGCAAACCCATCGATCCAGCAACTCTCGAAGCGATCTCCAACAATTTCAAATTACCCTCACTATCCTCCTTCATCTGAAAATACCAAGTGCCATGCAAATCCAATTCATCATTAATCAACTCAGCATATTTCCTGAAACGCGCATCATCCTGAATCCCTGATCTCAAAGCCGTACCCATGCGAATCCTCCTGCGATCACGAGCACTAACAAACAGCAACCCTTTGCGCCTATCGGTAAAACAATCGATCGTAAATTCACGTCCCTCCAAGTGTTCAGAAATAATAAGTTTCGGATTCTTCTCCAACAAATGCGCCAAGACCTCAGCATTATCAACCCTCTCCGCACCCTGCGATCCATAACCATCATCCGGTTTCACAAAAACTGGAAAACTCTCCACCTCAGTAAAAGTTTGCGGCACAGGAAGAATATCTTTGAAGCGATCATAAGTTGCAGATTTTGAACGAATCAATTTACAAGTTTCCGTTGGAGAAGCCATAACTTTGGCCTCAATATCATCACGACGCGAAATCAAAGCGTCCAAAACAATATCATTTCCCGGAAAAATATAATGAATATCATGTTCACGAATTAGCTCGTTCAAAGCCTCAACCCAAGCCTCATCACGCACTCCAGGAATCACAGAATGGTTGTGTACCACGTAGTTTGAATGATTCGGCGCATCATCAGAAGCTGAAAAAATCTTCACACCCTTCACATCTTTCAAAGCACGATAAGTTTCCAAACCAACTTCGGTTCCTACTGGAAAAATCAAAATGTTTCGTTCTCTTTGCATTATTTCTTCTTATAAAAAATACGATTCAAATAACCTTCAGCCCCAAACCCTTCTTTGAATTCAGCTAAATCAAAATTCAACTTCTCGCCCTTATCCTCTGTAGAAATTCCGAATGAAAAATATTCAAAACCATCTTTCACAGCCTCTTCAATCATAAAATGAACCATAAAATTAGCTGATCTCAGTTCCGCAAACCTATAATCAATCGAAATATTCTGAGTATGTAAAACTTTGCCAAAATCCCAAATCATCGAAGCCGCCACCACATCATCACCATGCATACAATGCACAAATCTAATGCCATCAAAACGTTTCGCCAAATCCACTAACTCATCCTTCGAATGAATCGCCTGAGCATCATGTTTCTCCAAATTCGAAATCAAAATATCGTGAAATTTAGCGATTTCCTGCTCTGAATCCACAAACTTACAAGTCAGACCTTCTTTGGCACCTTGCCTCACTTTGGATCTAGTATTAGGACGGAAACTCTCCAATAGATCACCACCACCCTTCAAATTAATCACAAAACTAAGCTCCTCATATTTGTCATAATCATTGGCACCCAAAAGATATTCCAGATTGTCCACAGATCCCTGAGAAAAAAGACTCGGCAACTGTTTCAAAATAATTTCACCAAAATCTCCAGCATATTCATCAAAAGCTTTGATAACAGCATCAATCATTCCAACTTTAAAAAATTTCTTTGAAAAAACGAAACCTCCAAAAGTCGAACCTCGATGCGCATAAAAAGTCCCATCCACAACGCATGCCGGCAAAACTGCCACCAACGCACCACCTTTGTAAAACATCAAAGAACGATCCTCAAATCTCCCCTCTTCGTGATAATTCAAAAACTTCCTCGTCTGCATAAAACAGCCATTATAAGCGCTCACCACAAAATCATCCCACTCCTTCTCCAAACTAGAATCAAATTCTTGAATTCTCAAATCCATATTATTGGCTTACGGTTGCGACCGAACTCTCTACCAAAATCTCCCTGACACATTCCCCAACACGAACAATATCGTCACGACTAAGCTCAGCGTACATCGGCAAAGAAACAATTTCCTTTTGTACTTTTTCTGCCACAGGGAAATCTCCTTCTTTATAACCCAAATGTGCATAAGCCTCACAAAGATGTAATGGGAATGGATAATGAATACCACAATCAATTTCACGTTCTTTCAAAGCATCCATAAATGCCTCACGATTCCCCACTCTCACCACAAAAAGATGCCAAACCGGTTTATTGAACTCCTCAACATGAGGAAGTCTCAAACCTTCAACATTCGCCAACTCCTGCATATAGAGATGTGCATTTTTTCTACGACCTTCATTCCACTGCTCCAAAAATTCAATCTTCGTATCCAAAACCGCTCCCTGAAACTCAGTCATTCGGAAATTGCCTCCCACAACCTTATGATAATATTTTTTGATACTGCCATGTCCCACCAACAATCTCATTTTTTCAGCCAACTCATCGTTGTCAGTCACCACCGCACCACCTTCACCCCAAGAACCTAAGTTCTTACCAGGATAAAAAGAAAAAGCCGCAGCATCCGACATCGAACCAGCATTGCGACCACGATAAGCCGCTCCATGAGCCTGACACGCATCCTCAATCACCCACAAACCAGCTTTGTCAGCAATCTCACTAACTCGATCCATATCCACACACTGCCCATAAAGATGAACCGGAATAATTCCCACAGTTTTATCTGTAATCGCAGCCTCAATTTTCTCAACATCCATGTTGCAAGTAGCCTCATCGATATCCACAAAAACTGGTTTAGCTCCAAGCAATGAAACCGCCTCAGCAGTCGCGATAAAAGTATTTACCGGCATGATCACCTCATCCCCAGGACCAATTCCTTTGGCCAAAAGCGGAAGATACAAAGCAGTCGTACCACTTGTACAAGCAATCGCGTGTTTCACTCCCACATACTCAGCAAATTTCTTCTCAAACTCAGTCACATATTTCCCGGAAACAAAACCGGTACGATCCAAAATATCATCAAACTTTCGCATGATTTCATCTTTGATCAATGGATACTGGGCTTTAAGGTCAAGAAACTTTACTCTGCTCATGTGTAGTTGTTTTAGAAATTTCACCCTTTCTATCCTCGCTAAAAGGCGTGAGGGTATTTAAATAAATCTTTTGTCCCAACTTCAAACTTTCATCACAAGCCTGCAACACTCTCACCACATCTCGACCATCTTCACCAGTCACCATCGGCTGCTCTTCTCCTCTAATACAAGCCAAGAAATGTAGTGCTTCAACCTTCAAAGCCTCCACATTATTCAAACGTGGCACATGAATATCACCTGCCATATATGCCGGCTGAAAAACAGTCACCTCGTCCTGAGTTGGCAAATGTCCACGATCATAAATCTTGAGCTGTTCAACCATATCCAGCTGATCAAACTTAAGCATTTTCTTTGAACCACCAAGAAGTGTCTGTCTAATTTTCACAGAAGAAAGCCAAGAAACATGAATATGACCAATCGTACCGTCTTCAAATTCCACAGAAATATAAGCCATCTCTGTCACTTTTTGACCTTTGCGTTGATTGCCAATTACATAAATTGATTTCGGTTTCTTACCCTCAAAAAGATAGTACATAATCGAAATATCGTGCGGTGCCAAATCCCAAATCACACTGACATCAGATCTCACCAATGAAACATTAATTCTCTCTGAATCAAAATAATACAAATCTCCCATCGTACCGTCATCCACTAGCTCCTTCATCTTGCGAATCACAGAAGTGTACAAGAAAATATGATCAACCATCAGAATCAAATTCTTTTCCTTAGCTAAGTTAATCAATTCCTGACATTCTTCAGAATTACTACACATCGGTTTCTCCAAAAGTAGATGTTTCCCGGCCTCCAACGCCATTTTGCCCAATTTATAATGAGTCTCAACCGGAGTAGCAATCACAACCGCATCTAAAGTCTCGTCTTTTAACATTTCCTCAAAATCCTGCACAAACTGAACATCAGGATATTGTCCTTTAAATTTATTGATATTTTTTTCACTTAAATCACAGGCATATTGCACCTTGCAGACGTCCTTTATCCCGTAAAAATTACGTAACAAATTCGGTCCCCAATAACCCAAACCAACAATCGCAACATTCAACATAATAATTTGTTTAAATCGGCCCGGATATTAGCAGAAATACGGGAAAAATACTATAAGTATGCCAATTAATCCTCGTGTAATGTTAAACAAAAAAGAGAAAAAAGTACTAGGAATTATCGCGGCAATCGCTCTAATTTATCTATTTATGATGTAGTTATGACGCTTCAAAGACAACAAATATCAATTCTCCAACCAACTCAAAGTACTTATACTTTGCACGCAGAACTCCCGTTGACAGTGACTAGACAGAAAGCTAAAATAATACTCCAATCCATACTAAAACAGTATGAAAATGCAATGCAAAGAAAATAAGCGCAGCGGAGCCCTCCATCTCACTCAAAAAGTGGACTATGCCATCATACTTTTGGCCAGTCTAGCAGTGAAAAAAGAACTACGTTCAGTCAAAAATATAGCTGAAGAAAAAAGGCTTAGCTTTTCCTTTTTACAAAAAGTCGCTCGTGAATTACAATTATCCGGATTTATCAAAGCAGAAAGAGGAAAAAACGGTGGATACAGACTCTGCCAAACACCTGAAGAAATTAGTTTAAAAGAAATTATCGAAGCACTCGAAGGGCCAATCGCAGTAGTTCCTTGCCTCAAATCATCAGAATGTAGTTACGAAGCTTATTGCACAATTCGTCCCGGATTCAAAAAACTAAACGAACAAATCAAAACTCATTTCGACCAAACATCACTTGCTAACTTTCTCCAAGAATGAAAATCGCAACAAACCCTACAACAGAAAACTCTATTAATTCACATCAACGCCCCACTATGAACACTCTAGAAATCATCGACATTCACGCCGAAGTTGATGGACAAAAAATTCTCAAAGGACTCAGTCTTACAATTTCTTCTGGCCAAATTCACACCATCATGGGACCAAACGGTTCAGGCAAAAGTACACTCTGCAAAGTGTTGATGGGTCACCCAAAATACGAAGTTACAAAGGGTGAAGCTTTGTTTAACGGCGAAAACATCCTCGAAATGGAACCTGAAGAACGCGCAAAACTAGGATTATTCCTCGGATTTCAACACCCTATCGAAATAGCCGGCGTCACTCTAGGCAACTTCCTACGTCACTCAAAAATGGCTATCACCGGCGAAAAAATCGGACCAGTAGCTTTTATGAAAACTATGAAAGCAAAAACTGAAGAACTAGGAATGCACAGATCTTTCATCGGACGTGGAGTTAATGAAGGTTTTTCAGGAGGAGAAAAGAAACGCACAGAAATCGCCCAAATGGCGGTACTAGAACCAAAAATAGCACTTCTAGATGAAATAGATTCAGGCCTCGACATCGACGCCCTAGAGATTGTTTCAGAAGGAATCAACAAAAATTTCGAACAAACAAACTGCGGAATACTATTAATCACTCACTACCAAAGAATTCTCAATTACATCAAACCCCATCACGTGCACATCATGCACGATGGACGCATCATCAAATCTGGCGGTGCAGAACTAGCTCAAGAATTAGAAGATAACGGTTACAAAAAATATGTCTAGAGTACCTACACAAACACATGATCTAATCAAAGACACTCTCTCAAATTATAAATTTGGGTTTAAGACCGAAACCAAACCGGTCTACAAAGCACCCAAAGGATTGAGTGAAGAAGTGATTCGTGAAATTTCACGACAGAAGGACGAACCGGAATGGATGTTGGAATATCGATTGAAGGCTTATGAAATCTTCAAGAAAAAACCAATGCCGGAATGGGGTGGAAACGTAAAAGCTCTCGACCTCGACAATATTTATTATTACATCCGCCCACAAGATACTGAAAAAACTGATTGGAACGAAGTACCATCAGAAATCAAAACAACTTTTGAAAGACTTGGCATTCCTCAAGCTGAAAAAGAATTTTTAGCTGGAACCGGAGCCCAATTCGAATCAGAAGTGGTTTATCATTCATTACACCAAAGTCTCAAAGACCAAGGAGTAATTTTTGAATCAACTGACGAGGCACTTAAAAAATATCCAGAACTTTTCAAAAAATATTTCGGCACAGTAATCCCCGCACACGACAACAAATTTTCTGCTCTCAACTCAGCAGTTTGGTCAGGAGGATCATTTATTTATGTACCAGAAGGCGTACATATTGAATTACCACTACAAGCATACTTCCGCATCAATGCTGAAAACATGGGGCAATTCGAACGCACCCTCATTATCGTAGAAAAAGGCGCTTCCATTCACTACATCGAAGGTTGTACCGCACCAACTTACAGCTCAGAATCACTACATTCCGCAGTTGTAGAAATCATCGTAAATGAAGGAGGACGTTGCCAATATACAACTATCCAAAACTGGTCCAACAACATTTATAACTTAGTAACAAAACGTGCTTTTGCTTATAAAAATGCTGAAATGTTCTGGCTCGATTGTAATATCGGATCAAAACTAACAATGAAATACCCAGCCGTTTACCTCCTCGGTGAAGGGGCTCGTGGCGAAATTCAATCATTAGCTTTTTCAGGAGCAAAACAACATCAAGACACCGGCGCAAAAATCATTCACGCAGCACCAAACACTAGTTCGAAAATAGTTTCAAAATCCGTTTGCAAAGACGGAGGACGTGGAACTTACCGCGGACTAATTCAAGTAAACAAAGGAGCCACCGGAGTGAAGAGTCACATCGCCTGTGACGCCCTTCTCCTAGACGGAGACTCCCGCAGTGACACTTACCCAACAATGAAAATCGAAGAAGACGACGTGGCTATCGCCCACGAAGCAACAGTGACAAAAATTGGCGAAGAACAACTCTTCTACCTCCAAACTCGTGGACTAGATGAACAAGAAGCCGCTTCAATGATCGTAAACGGATTCGCCAAACCAATTATCAAAGAATTCCCAATGGAATACGCCCTAGAATTAACCCGATTACTCGAACTGGAAATGACCGGTTCTGTAGGCTAGATATATGAATATTACAAAAGACACAACATTGTTTCTCGAGACTCTAGAGTCCACTGACTATCACGTGGCCGAAGGAGCAAATCTCACAATAGTCGCCCTACTAACTGAAGGTTGGGAAGAAAAAGCTTATCTAAATTTTTATTTGGAATCTGAAAATTCTGAAGTTTACTTCAACGCAATTATTTTGGGAAAAGGAGAAAATTCATTCCCTTTGGAAACAATTTCCCACCACCCAACAACAAACACAAAAGGTTTCTACTACACACGTTCCGTTCTTTTCGATAAATCCAGGGTAGACTACCGTGGCAATCTCGTAATCCCCAAAGAAGGTCAAATGACCGACTGTTATCTTTCACACGACACTTTGATGTTATCACCAGATGCCAAAACTATCACAATCCCCTGCCTAGAAATCGAAGCAGACGACGTCACCGCCGGCCACGCCGCTACCGTAGGACGAGTCGATGAAGAACTACTTTTCTATCTTCAATCCCGCGGCATTGGAAAATCCCAAGCTCAAGAAATGCTCATCCGCGGCTTCCTCCAAGGAGACCTCAACAAGATCAACGATGAAGAAATTCGCCAAAAAGTATCTGAAAAAATTGAAGCACTAGTATGATCGATTTTCCTTTTTTAAAAACCGGCATCCACTACCTCGACAACGCCGCTACCACCCAGAAACCGGCAAGCGTTATTAACGCTATCACAGAACATTACGAAAACGGCACCGCCAACGTACACCGCGGCATCCATTCTCTTTCCGAACAAGCCACCGATCAATACGAAGCAACTCGCCAAGCTGTCGCTGATTTCATCAACGCCAAACCTGAACAAATCATCTTCACCAAAGGCACAACCGAATCCATCAACATCGTCGCCCACAGCCACGATTTTACAGCAGAAGACGAAATCATCGTCTCCGCTCTCGAGCACCACTCCAACCTAGTCCCTTGGCAACAAACAAAAGCCAAACTAAGAGTAATTCCACTAAAAGAAGATCTCTCACTCGACCTCGAAGCCTACAAAAAACTCCTCAGCCCAAACACAAAACTAGTCGCAATCACCGCCATGTCCAACGTCCTCGGCACCATCACCCCACTACAAGAAATCATCGACCTCGCCCACGCCAACGATACAAAAGTATTAGTCGACGCCGCCCAATACGCCTCGCATTTCGCCATCGACATGCAAAAACTAAAACCAGACTTTCTTGCACTCTCCAGCCACAAAATGCTCGGCCCAACCGGAGTCGGAATCCTCTACACAGCCCACGATCTAAAACCAATGCAATTTGGCGGCGACATGATCCTGACAGTTTCCCAATACGAAAGTACCTTTGCCCCAATGCCCACAAAAATGGAAGCCGGCACACCAAATATCGCCGACGTCATCGCCTTTAAAGCAGCCCTCGAAACCCTCACAAAAATCGGCTTCGACAAAATCGCCACCCACGACACAGAACTACTCAACTACGCCATCGAAAAATTCTCCGCTCACCCAGAAGTGACACTCTACACTCCTCCAAACCAAGCCGCCGTACTTTCCTTTAATGTAAAAGGCAGCCACCCACACGACATCGCCTCAGTATTCAACGAATTCAAAGTCGCCATCCGTTCCGGCCAACACTGCGCCGAACCACTAATGAACACTCTCGGAGTCCCAGCCACCGCCCGCATGTCATTCCACATCTACAACACAACAGCAGACATCGATCAGGCGGAGAAAGCTCTAGAAAAAGTGATTAAACTTTTCTCATAATGGACCTCTACACAGAAATCATTCTCGACCACTACAAAGACCCGCAAAACAGCGGAACTCTCACCAATCCAACTGTGCAAGTAGTCGAACACAATCCCACTTGTGGAGACAAAATTCATCTCGATCTCAAAATCACCGACAACAAAGTAACCCAAATCGCCCACGAATCGGAAGGCTGTGCAATTTCTATCGCCTCAATGTCACTAGTTTCTGATGAAATCATTGGTAAATCACTAGAAGAAATACTAAAATTAGACAAAGATTACATTTTTGAGCTTCTACACGTAGAAATCTCAGCCGGTCGCATCAAATGCGCCCTCCTCGGCCTAGCGGCCATCAAACACGCTATCCTTCAACACCAACAAAATGGCTAAATCCACCACCAAAACAGTCCAACCAGTAGCAATACTAGACCGTAAAGAAAAATACTGGGCAGTGCTCAACCAAATTCTCGACCCCGACCTTGATATCGGAATCGTCGACCTCGGCCTCGTATACCAAATCCACATCAACGACGAAGGATTCTGCACCGTATACATGACGCTCACAAGCCCGAGTTGCCCTTTTGGTCCACAAATCATCATGATGGTCGAAGACAGCATGCGAACCTACCCAGGCGTCACTGGTGTAATGACAGAGATCGTTTGGAATCCCATCTGGACCCAAGACAGAATAGATCCAGAAATTCGCGAACTAATGTGGGGAATCTAACGCCCAAACATCCCTCTAATCTTTTTACCAACCACTTCAATAGGGTGTTCTCCTTGTTCTTTTCTCAATTCAAGCAGCCTCTTCATTCCATTATTTTCCGACTCCTCAATCCACTCCTTAGCAAAAGTACCATCCTCAACCTCCTTCAACATTTTCTTCATTTCCTCCTTAACCGCTGGAGTAATAATCCTTTTTCCTCGAGTCAGTCCACCAAATTCCGCAGTATTAGAAACCACTTCATACATCCTCTCTATGCCACCCTCCTGCAAAAGATCCACAATCAATTTCATCTCGTGCAAACATTCAAAATAAGCCAACTCAGGCGGATATCCACCCTCGGTTAGCACTTCAAATCCAGTTTTGATTAGCTCCACAACACCTCCACACAACACAGCCTGTTCACCAAACAAATCTTCATAAGCCTCCTGCTCAAAAGTACATTCCATCACTCCCGCCTTCGTAAATTTCATCTTTTTGGCCATCGCCAAAGCAATTTCCTTAGCACCACCTTTATCAACTCTCGCTGAAATCAAAGCCGGCACACCTTTATCTTCTTTAAAACATTTATATTCTTCGGTACCTGGAGATTTAGGCGCCACCATAATCACAGAAACTCCTGCCGGCGGCACAATTTGATCATAACAAATCGCAAAACCATGTGAAAAACACAAAATATTTCCATCAACCAACCCAGCAACAATTTCTTCATTAAAACATTTCTTCTGACATTCATCCGGAATCAAAATATGCACAATATCAGCCCATTTCGCAGCCTCAGCAATTGTCATCACCTTCAAACCATCCTCCTGAACCTTGCTCCAAGAAGCGCCATTTTCCCTAGCACCAACCACAATCTCCACACCAGATTCATGCATCATGCGAGCCTGCGCCCGACCCTGAGCCCCATAACCAATCACCGCCACTTTCTTGCCCTCCAAAACTCCCTCATCCACATCAGCATCATGATAAATTTTCACATCAGACATATAATAAACGTTAAATAACAGGGAAAATATAGCACAAGCTATGCCCCAACAAAATTTGCGATACGCTTTTTAAAACGCTGAACCGTACTTGGACTGATACTGAGCATCTTGGCAATATGCCGAATACTAAATCCTTCACCCAACATATAACCGGTCACCATAATTTTGCGTTCCCCCGATCTCAAACCATAATGCATGCTCTCCCGATGACCCACCCAAGTTTTGCCACAACAATTACAACGAAACCGTGACTCCTTACGAGAATGAATCACCACGTTGCCTGCACAAATCTGTTCAAAATATGTGCATTTTTCACTGGGACAACTTTGATTCCTGATATTCATCATTCAAAATGTTATATAAATAAAAAATCCCGCTTCTTCTGAGCGGGAGTGACAAGTGAATTAAAGTTTACACAAACATCACGACTCCCGCTGATTAATAATCAGAGTTAGCATAATCGTTGTGACGAAATGTGTGTTTGAATTTCTCATGCAAAAACGAGCATAAGCCATTAAGCCTCGACTAGTCAAGAAAAGCGTACTCGAAGAGCGTGAACTATTAAAGATGATATGAAAAACTAATCCCAGACTTATGTTTATCAAGTGCTTCACGCAACTCAGCCAATAAACCTAATGATAACTGATCCCTAGACTCATTATCTTCAATCCTCTCAATCGTTTTGTCACTATAATTATCCAAAACAATTCCCCCTAAAGAATCTATAATAATATTATATCCCCCATATTCAGCTTTCAATTCAAAATTAAAACCTTTTTCATCAGGACCCATAATCCTAATCCCCCTAAGCTCCCCATCATTTTTATCACCTTCCTCACTTCCAAAATCAACGATCATTCTCGGCAAAGCCCCAACATTAAATTCAAACCTAGCCGAATCATCATCTCTACTAACAGCAAAACCATGATGAGAATCCACATCTGGATACCGACCAGCCAATAATCCCTCCCACAAAACTCTCATATTCTGCAAATCAGCAGCATCATCTCTCAGCCTCTGCACATAATCATCATCAATCGTATCAAAACTAACATTTCTTCTACTCGACAAAGCCTTAAATTTTTCATCAAAAATAGCCTCAACATAAGAATCAACACCAGCGAATAATTCCTTCCAAAAAACTCTTATACTCCGAACATACTCATCATCAACCTCCCCATTCAAAACACTCTCAACCATAAACTGAAATCTAGCCGACTGATGACCTATCCTTTCAACAGCTTCACGCAAAAACTCCCGAGACTGATCATCCAGTTCACGATCACCATTCATGACCTCACGACAAATATCCCGAGACTGATTAGACAAATCCTGAGCCTCTCGGCCTAGCTCAAGTCTCACACCAGTTGTTGGATTTATTGACATAGGAGGAGAATAGTACCCTGACAACAGGATTAAAGCAAGCCCCCAGCTTCTCCAAATGATTGATCTCTCACTCATAATCTGCTAAAAAAATAGCACGCACAAACTTAGGCCCATAGTGTTAATGGTTAGCACGTTGGTCTCCAAAACCAAAAGTCCGAGTTCGAATCCTGGTGGGCCTGCCAATTAAAACCAATCTTCCAATACATAACTCCGCGCTTAGTAGTAATAATCTATTCAGATTAATGCTATTGCACTTTAATGTAACACCTGTTACATTAAATGTATCGACAGTTACATATCAATAACATATTTAATTATGAAATTTTCAAAACAAATCACAATCAATGCCCCAGCCAAAAAAGTATGGGAAGTTCTCGGACAAGATTTTGCAAATGTCAGCAAATGGGCAACCTTAGTAGCAAATTCCGAGGTTAATACAGAAGCTGCAGTAGTTAATGACTCTCCTGTAGGAGGTCGTTTATGCAATACAAGTATTGGAAAAATATCTGAAGAATTCACTGCTTACGATGACAAAGATATGAGTTTTAGTTTCAAAGGTGTTATTACTTCAAAACTATTTAGCAGTCTTATTAGTTCAAATAAAGTAACTGCCATCGACGAAAACACCTCAGAAGTTACAGCAACCCCTCACATTGAATTAACATTCTTAGGAATGCTGATGTATCCATTGATCAGGCTACAACTAGGTGGAGCAGTCAGTGGAGGGCTAGAAGACTTAAAATATTACATCGAAAATGGAACACCATCTCCATCAAAATTAGCCGCAATAAAAAAACAGTAGAATGACAACTAATAAAACTCCCACCAAAGAAAGACTGATTCATTCAGCAACGGTCCTCTTTGGTGAAAAAGGATACGCGGGGGTTTCTGTTAGAGAAATCTGCAAACATGCCAATACAAGCATGAATATGATCCACCATTTCTTTGGCAGCAAAGAAGGTCTTCTTAGTTTTATCGTCGATCAATTTAACGAAAATGTTTTCTCCGTGCCAAACAAATTATTGGAAAAAACACCTCGTTCAAAAGAAGATTTTCAATCAAGAATCGAAATGATTTTTGAAGCAACTCTCGAGACTTACATAAAAGAAAGAGCAACTCTGCTCGTTGTAATAAAAGAGCAATCCAGTTCTCAAGCGATGTTAGACTACACCGAGCTTTTTGTGAGCTTTATGGAGCGCTCTAAGAAAAAAGGGTTCATTCGAAAAAAACTCGACTCAGAAATGATTACTGGCCTAATGATTGATCGTATCCTAAATCAAGTTCAGTACGCTCCCTGGATAAAAAAGGTCACAGGTGACGACCTATTAAACGATCTTGAATATAAAAAGAGGTGGTGCAAAGCAAATCTTGATTTGCTCCTCCATGGATTCTTGCCTAGGCAATAACAGCCCTGCTAATCTTCCAAAATCAAATACCCTTCTCTCTTCTTAATCCCGTCTTCCAAAGCTGAAGATCCCACATATCTCACTCCAGCGAAGAACTCGCTGAATTTTTTATAATCCTTCAAATCCACCTCCTCCACAAATCCCAGCAACTTCGCAATTTGTAAATATTTATCCAACAAATTCATCAAAGGCGCCCCATCAAAATACGTCACTTCTTCACCATAAACATCTCCCAACAAAATTGAATCACTAATCAACTGCTCGTTCTCCCTCAAAGATTCACCACCATAAACCTGATCAAAATCCGGATACAAAACTATGGCAAACACATCATCCGCAGTCACTCCATAATAAATTTCCAAATTCAAATCCTTCAAAAATATATTCAAAGCAGGAATCTCACCCCACAACTGTGGCACCGCACTAACATCAAAAATCAGCTTATGAAATGGCGCTCCTTTAAAATTCACCGCCTCCCGCTGAATCACGCCCTTAGACGCACCAACACTCCCCGCCTGCTCATCCAAACCGACAATAACTTGATCAAAATAAGCATCCACCCCATTCATCACCTTTTTGGCTAAAGCACTGTCATCTCTGGCATCAGCATACAAACTCACACCTGGATAAACCTTGTCCACATCAAAAATCCCAAAAGCAAATGCCGCCTCCTCCAAAAATTTAGCCACTTCCTCAATACTGACATCTCCTCTCGCAGCAAAAGGTTTAATAAATTCCAAAAACTTACCCTCACCCAAAGTTTTATTCGTCACAACATCACTTATCAAAGTACTTAAACCTTCATCTCCACCAAAGAAAATCTTTGCCGTGCGATCCAAACCACCCAAAATTTCATTATAAAAAATCACTCCATGCTTCGGCACAAAATCGATCAAAGCCAAATCATAATCCTCAAACTCCCCCCTCGTCTCACTCTCAAACCTCAATCCCGCACTATCCACAAAAACCCGTCCCTCACTAACATCCCTCTCTGACCAATAAAACAAATTCCCATCCTCCAACTCTCCATACCCCCCACCGTTTTCAAAAGCATCAACCGCCCCCTTCCTCAAAACCTCGGTACTATACATAAAAAAAACATCTTCATATCTCCCGGCAAAAACATCTTCACCATCATAATATTTCACACCCACATCCCCGCGAAAACTCCATTCAAATCTATCTTCCAAAAACCGCTCCATCTTATTGGCCTTTTCAAACTTGCCCCCAACAAAAAATTCCTCCCCCACCATTCCCACTACAAATGAAAATTCTTTAGAAAAAATCTCTTCCGTAAATGCATGTCCCAGCCCCATTTTCACCAAACTACCAATCCAATCATTCAAATCCCCCTCCACCGGCAGATCTTCAAAAAACTCCCCCACTTCACTCAACTCTTCCCCATTAAAATAAAAAACAAGATCAGCACTTTCCGGCACCACTCTCTCCAAATCCGCCCCTCCACCTCCACAAGCAGAAAACGCAAAAATGCTCAGCAAAAGCAAAGCTAGATTACGAAAGTTTCCCATTTGAATAAGTTTTTAATTACCCTTTTTGGTATCTTTACTCTTATGCATAGTATGTGCACGACATTTTTTACCGTTACAGTACATACTCAGTTCCTTAACGATTTCGTCGTTTCTATTCTTTGGATATGCAGAAGTATTATTAGGTTTACTACAGTCTGGACATCTCCAGGTAGCAAATTGGCTTTTTCCGTGTGACATTTCAACAAATTTAATAATTGCTGCCAAATTCTATAGAAAATCGCAGCATTGTCAACAAAAAGAGCTCCCCACATAAAGTGAGAAGCTCCTTCTTAAACTATTTAAGCATCAAGCTCACATTCATCCCAAGTAGCTTTACCTACGAAAGCCGTAAGATTACGACCGTCAGAAGTTTTACCTTTGAACGCATAACGTTCTTTTCCAGATTCACCGTAAACTACTTTTTCAGTAACATCAGTTGATACCTTTTTTCGTTCTTTAACATCGTAAAATGAATGTTGCATAACGTCTTTGGTTAAGAATTGGCTATACCCTACACTATTTAAGAAAATACGTCAAGCATCTTCTGCCTAGATATGACGAATTAGCCTCAAAAGCACCTGAATTTTCCCAGCCTCAAGAGCACAAAAAAAGAGCTAAAAAACACCGAAAATGCTATACTTTTTGCATGCAAAACAAATCCACAATCACCTGTCCAAAGTGCGGTTTTCAAAAAGAAGAGACTATGCGTACAGACTCATGTCTCTATTTTTACAACTGCAGCAAATGTGACGAACGAATACAGCCAATCAACAATGATTGCTGTGTTTTTTGTTCATATGGAAGTGTGAAGTGTCCATCAAAACAGTGAAAGAAAATTGTCGCAACTAGCGTACAATAGCTTTGATGACATCAAAATCCGATCAAGAAATAGTTAAGCTCAGCCTCGAAGACTCCGATAACTTCCTCGAGCTAATGAACCGCTACGAGGCTCCCTTGTTGCGTTATATTCACCGTTTATGCAGAGTTTCTGAGCACGATGCTGAAGATATTTTGCAAGAAACCTTTATCAGCACCTATCAAAACCTCAATAATTACGATCCACAACTGAAATTTTCTTCATGGATCTATCGAATCACACACAACAAAGCAATTTCTCATTATAGAAAAAACAAAAATCCATCAATTTCCCTCGACGACAATGAAGTTCTCTACAAAAAACTAAAATCCGACCTCGACCTTCCAACAGAAACAGAGCAAAAAATGGAAAAAGAACGTATCGGCAAAATTCTCGACACACTTTCCCCAAAATATCGCGACGTACTCGTACTAAAATTCCTCGAAGACAAAGATTACACCGAAATATCTGATATCCTTAAGATACCAATGGGCACCGTGGCCACCCAAATAAATCGCGCCAAAAAACAATTAAAAAAGTTAATCCAAAAAAATGCCTAAGAAACTCAGCAATCAGATTCTCTCCAAAATCAAAAAGGAGAAAATAAAACCCACACCAAAATGGGAGTTCTTGCTGAAAAAATCCGCACTCTGGACCATCCTCGGCATTATCATATTAATCGGCGCCTTCAGCACCTCAGTGATCCTCTTCCTATTAGAAACAAACGACTGGGAAATCTACGAACGCCTCGAACACAGTCTACTCAGCTATACTCTAGTGACTTTGCCATACTTTTGGTTCGCATTACTCGCTGGATTCATCGCCCTCGCATATTACGACTTCCGCAAAACCGACAAAGGTTATCGCTACAAATATTCACACATAATTCTCGGTGGTCTCAGTATCACTTTGCTCGCGGGAGTAACTTTACACAGTTTTGATTTTGGAAAAGAAATCGACGACCGCTTCCTCGAACATTTACCATTTTATGAAGAATTACATCACAACCCCCAAGTCCAAAGATTAAACAATCCTGACAAAGGTGTACTCGCCGGATATATCAGCGAACTTTCCAAAGACGAAGTAGAACTCGAAGACTTCAACGATCAAGAATGGAACATCATCCTACCAAAACAACATCCGCCATTAAGAGAAGGAATGTTTGTGAAAATGGTTGGAGAAAAAATCGATGACAAAACATTCCGAGCTGAAAGAATTGGCCCACTAAAGCGAAAAATCAAACATGTAAATTTCGTGAAAGAAAATCAAAAACCTCCGCGTACTAAGTGATGTAGGCCTACAACGAGGTCGTCAAAGACCTCATCATCTACATTACTTAACAACAAATAAGATGAAAAAATTTACAACCGCACTTGTCGCCATGGCTCTTGTAGCATTAAGCGCAACCTCAGCTTTTGCTGATAGTTCAGAAGGAGAAAAAAACCGCCCGGACCCAGCACAGATTATGCAAATAATTCAACTAGTCCAAGATGGCGACTTCTCAGAAGCACAAACTCTTGCCAATCAAATCGACCTAACTCAGATGGCAGAACGCGGCGAGAAAAAACAAACACACAAAGAAGCCCGTGAAGCTCTAGAAAATGAAGACTTCGCAGCATGGTCAGTATTGATTCCTGAAGACGCACCATTCGATGCTTCACAAACAAATTTCGACAAATTGCTCGAAGCTCACCAACTCGCTGAATCTGGCGACCGTGAAGCTGCCAAAGAAATTTTCGAAGAACTCGGTTTAAAAAAACACCACGGTGAAGACCACATTGAAAGAGAAGAAGACGATGACGACGATGATCGTCAAAAGGCCAGAAAAGGCCAAAGAAGGAATTTTCAAAGAAATTTCGCTCCACAAAACTAGGAACAAGGGGGAAAGTCCCGTCATCAATTGGCGGGACTTTTTTGTGATAGTTTGCCCTCCTTAATTTCAAAACACCCTGAATTTATTGAAAGAATATCTCAGCGCTTAAGCCGATATTTTTGATACAAAAGATCATCGATATGTTGAATTTGATGATGCTCCTTGCATAAAGGGATCAGTGAATCGTGAGAATGTGAGTCTTTCCACGGCACAACATGATGGAATTCTTTAGCTGGTTTGTGACAGAGTGCGCACTTATCCCCAATCTCTCTCTTCTTTGAAGCTGGAATATGTCGCGTCACCGTACTTTTCTGGACTTTTCGAGTCTTTTGTTGTGGGAAATGTTCTGCGAATAATTGACGCATCATATTTTTCAAAGCCAACTTATTTGAATGACCCTCAAATTTTTCCTGTAGTTTTCTGAACATAAATTCAGTCTCTTCGTCCATATCTACGCTCAAATCTACTCGCACCTCACCCTTTATATCTTTTACAAAAGTCATTAAAGAAGATTTATTCAAAGATTTCGCCACCCTCACCATTTCTTCCTGATTTTCCACCGTAGTAACTGAATTGATAATTGCTGCTTTGTGCACACCTATTTCTCGAATCGCTTCTGCCAAAAGTGGCTTAGTGCTCAAGTCTAAACCGAGTCTTTTCCGCACTGCACTCGGCGCCAATCCCCCAAACTTCCCAGCGTATTCAACAATCGAATCCGCATACTTCCGCCAAATTCCCGACCTAAATATCTCCGGCAAAATCGCCAACATCGCATTGGTCAATTTTCTCCGTGCTCTGCCTAATTGTACAAATTCTTCATGGAGTTTCATAAGATTGATTAGAGGATACTTATTATATCACTCCCGTCGACGAAAAATAGCTGTAATAAGCGAAAAGAACATGGTTTTCTCATCAAAAAGATTAACTAAATTCTCACGCATAAGCAGAGACAACTACCACACGATACATCTCCGCATTTCTGATCAAACGACAATTTTTTCGCAAAACAAAACCCACAAGCCACAGCTAATCACAGACTGCTAGCTACAACACAAAAACACCGTCAATCGCAAAACCACCCCACCGTACTTTCCGTGACAAAAGCGCGAAATCATATGCTAAACTCTCCCCATGAAAAAACTACTCATCCTCATAACCATGCTCACTATGTTTGGCTGCAACACCGACCAACCAGAAAACGTCACCAAAGAACTTTTTGAAAACCTCGAATCTGACAAAGAACTCACCCAAGCGACATTTGCTGGAGGATGTTTCTGGTGTACGGAAGCTTCACTCCAAGAACTCGACGGTGTGGAAGAAGCGCTTTCGGGCTATGCAGGAGGCGAAGAAGAAAATCCGACATACGAAGAGGTTGTCGCCCACAAAACCGGCCACCGCGAAGCATTACGCGCCTACTACTACGCTGAGGAAATAACATACGAACAAATCCTCGATGCTTTTTGGAATGCCATCGACCCCCTCGACCCTGATGGCCAATATACTGATCGCGGATTCAATTACAGCACCGCTATTTTTTATCACAACGAAGAACAAAAACTCGCAGCAGAAAAATCCAAAACTGCACTTTCAGAAAAACTTAGCCAAGAGGTAGTTACCAAAATACTACCCCTTTCAAGCTTTTACCCCGCTGAAGACATTCACCAAGATTTCTACAAACACAGCGCAACCCGCTACCAATTGTACAAAAAAGGATCAGGCCGAAAGTAAATTTTCTTAGTACTTCAAAGCCCCGATAATCACAGAAACATAACCGATTAACCATGCAGTATTACTCATGATGATCACTTTTTGCCCGTGCACAAAACCATAAATCATCCACATCACCGAAGAAACCACGAAAAGCATCCAAGATGACAAAGCAATACTCGAAGCATCTTGCTCCGAATAAATTTTCAGAATCTGCGGAATCATCATAAACGGACCAACCAAAGCAGCCGGATACATAATCTTATCCAACAAACGTTTCCATTTATCCGGATGTGGATATTTTTCATGTTCCTCATGAATTCGTATTCGTTTGTGAAGATGGTGATTTCCAACATTAAGATGAGGCATATTTTAAAATATTAAATATAAATTCAAGATCCATCATAACCTATTTTACAATTTCCACCATCACTCCTTTACTCATTTTGTCCCGTACAAAAACCCTCACTTGTTTAGAACCAAGTGAAATATTTTCAGGAATTTTGACCGGCAAACTAATACACATTGCTGGACGCGGCACTTCACCACCTTCAAAAGGCATCATCATCGGCAAATCAATACGCAGCGCTTCATCACCAATAAAAACCGTCGGACTGTGTTCGCCCTTTAATGGATCCCACTCAAAACCATAATTACAATCCCGAGCAGAAGTAAAACGCCGTCCAATCAAATGCATCACTTCACCGGGACGAAAAACTGTACGCTCCACATCACTCGCCCAAAGTTCACTATCGGCAGAACTCTCTCTCACTTCCAAAATTTCCGCTGGCGAATCCAAAACATCCGCCTCCCCCATCTGCCAAATTTCGTCCGGCAAAGTCCCAATTGGAATTCGATAAAAAATATTCAACAACCTCTTTTCCCAACGCTGCGGCCCTTTGTGCCACCTCCCAATTTCCTCCTGACTCATCCAGGAATCCATCTGCCACGAATGCCCATAACCCAAACTATGCCCAAGCTCCTGCCAAAGCGTTCGCTCATGAATTAAACTCGCATCCCTCAACCAAACCTCCGGCAAATGTATCATGCCAATATCAATCTTGTGCCCGGCATAAACCTCCAAATCCTTCCACTGACCCACAACATCAAACTGATAATCCACCCCTCCATTCGGCCCTCCTTCAAAATCAATCGCAATATGACTATCCCCATATTTTTCCATTAATTCCTCATTTTCATTCAAAAAAACCGCCTCATACAAACCTCCCGTCAACTCCGGCATCGCTTCCACAATCTGTTCCTTCACAAAATCACCCCCCTCACTACCCCACCCCTGCTCAAAAAACACAGGAATCACACAATCCTCATTTTCCCACCTACTAATCCCCCTCACATTATCCACTGGCGCCGGCGAACCCAACTTGCCCGGCATCAAAACCTCATAGAAATACCGCACTTCCTCCTCATCCCTCGGCAATTCCCCCATCGCATCATGTGTAATATTTCGACAAGGCAACTCTTCCTCAGAAGAACCAAAAGCCATCCTAAATTGATCAACAAAACCCCGATCCTGCCCCCACAAAAATCCCATCGAAAGTCCCAGCACCAAAATCAATAAAATTAACCTTCTATATTTCATAATCAGAACTATACATCACATCTCACACAGCCTCAAACCGCCATTGACAATATTCATACAAACTGTCATAGTAGCGGCTCTTAAAATATACCAATGGGAACACCACAACACGCAGAAGAAAACCAAAGAAGATTTAAAGGCATAACTGCTGCAGAGTTCATAGAATCTAAAGATATGACACAAGGCATCACCTATTATCAAGATTTGCTAAAAAATCCCGGTGACAACATTCTCGTTATTCATCAAAACACTAGGTTTGCATATCTTAATGCAATAAAAATTCACAAATACCAAGAAGAATGGGAACTTGCGCTAACTGCCGCTCAAGACTTACTAGCATACCATATTAAAGAAGGTGCAAACGGTCTATACCTAGAAGCAGCAAACAAAAAAGTTGCACGCCTAACCCGCAAAGTAGCAGCACTAAAATAAATAAGCTAAGATAGCACCATGACCAACACAGACCCTCTCCACGGAAAATCGCTAGAAGTAATCGTCACCCACCTCGTCGAAACCTACGGCTGGGAAGAACTCGGCTACCTCATCGACATCAACTGCTTCCAAATGAACCCCAGCGTCAAATCATCTCTGAAGTTTTTGCGCAAAACCCCCTGGGCTAGAACAAAAGTAGAAAGGCTATATGTGAAGAGCATTTGACTCTCCACCGCCCCCATTGTATCCTCATCTCCTTTAATTTAGCTTATGGCTGAGGAATACCGCCCTTTAGACCAGTGCGTAATCAATGATAAAGAACACGGAATTGAACTGGATTTTTCTGGTTTAGCTAATGCTATACCTCAATATATTGGTGCCGAAAATCTCATGGTTGATGTAGAAACAATCGGCAGAATTTGCGACCGCACTAGAATATCTGTTTTGAAAGTAAGTGCAATTAACCAAAAGGGAGAAGAACAAATCGACATCAAAGGAATTGGTGGCGACGGCACAGCTATTGGTAGCGCAGAAAGATTGCCCCCCCAAAATGAATTATGGAGAAGATGTAAATCAGTTTTACCTAAATATTCACACGCAACTAAAGGCGCTGACGATTTTGCAGTCACAGTTGGCCTAAATATCGCTGCCCTACAAAAGCGTATTGAAGAAAGTGATGGCAAATTAAACGATATAAATGAATGGCAAAGCTTCATTGACGACAATCTAAAAAAAGAATTATGGGAGCAAGCAAAAAAATCTCATAAATTTCAATGGAGAAAATTTAGTCTAGAATTAGCCATCCCTATTATCTACCCCCTTACATTAATTCATAAATTATCAAAAAAACAATTACTTGAAAAATTTGCCGCTGCAATTGTTGCAGCAGTCGCAGTTTCTTTTTATTATGCATTTCATTTACCAGGATATTTGGCAATTTTTTGTCTGTCAAAAAAACAGCTCAAACCAGAAATAACCAAGTCCACGGAAGCACTAGTCGAAGAAAGAAAGTTAGTAGTAAAAAAATATGACCCTGAAACTGCCTTTACTCTAGGCGATTGGGAATGGGATCGTCTACTCGCCACTCACAAAGATTTAAAAAAACAATTAGTCAGATCTAAAAAATAAGAATGGAAAACCAAAGAACAACTCCCCACAGCAACACAGCAGAAATTAAAAAAGTTTGCAGGTTTTTAGAAAAGCAATCTCCCAAAGAAAATCCTCAAGAACAAATAGTAGAATTACTCGCCCAAATTATTGGGAGGGCCGAAAAAGAAGAGCTTTTTGCCAAAGAATTAAGTGGAATCCTCAGCTTAAACACCATGATCCCTTGGCTAAAAAGTTGCATCAACGATAAAAGCGAAATTATTGCCACAGGCAACAGACCACTTAAACATAGCGACAAAGGAGTCACCACAATTAGCGGAAAAGTTGTTTTGGAAACTGAAAAAGCCACACTAAACGCAGAAGAAATGCTGGAACATATGGCTCATCAAGGATTACCAGAAAATTTCATAAACCTATTCCAAGAACTTCTCCACCTAGAACAAAAAGACGCACAAAGCAGTATTAAAAAGACAAGAATTATTATAAATGCCCTCTTTAATGCAGCACTGATAGGAGGCGGAACAGCATTAGCACTGAGCGAAGATGCCGGCATACCGTCTTATATTACTGCAACTTTGTTAGGCCTTTTAGGAGCGCTTCGACTGATAGTTTTGTCCACCCAACTAAAACTCAAAGAAGACCCTGCATACATAACAACTCTCAAAGCACGACAAACAAGCGAAGCAAAAACTGAACTGGGAGAGAAAAGAGACAAGCCCACTAACGAAACTGAAAAAACCATCACCAATGCCATAAAACGCCTACGATCAGAAGGCCTTTCCCATCAATCAATTGCCAGAACACTAATGGCCATAAGAGCATCTGGATTCAAAAAAGGCTACCCAGAGCTTAAAGCAAACAAAAAACCATGCCCTCAACAAATAGAATCCGCAAAGAATGCAATAACAATATTGCGCAGAATAACAATCAATGAAATCCAAAAAATCATCGCTTCCCAAGAATTCACAAACTACCAAAAAGCCAAGAAAAAAGACAAAAGAAAGAAAAAAAAGAAGTAATTGTGTAAGATGAAGATATGGAAAATACACCAGGCGGCATTGATCAGGAAGAAATTACACCAGAACAAGCAAAAAAAAATCGTAGAGAATTTCTTACGGAAGGAATAGCACCAATTGCGCTGGCAGTTCCTCTATTTGCAGTAGCCCTCCACTTCTTTAATAAGAACGATAAAAAAGACAAAGAATCTGCACAAAGAATCGCTGATACTTTGACAGACGATCAAAAGGCCAAACTATGCCAAGAGCATGTAGCCTTCGATGTTAAAAAAGCATTGTGTGGCAAAAAAGATAAATAACATTTATTATGACCAAATCCAATACCTCAGGTCTTAGCCCAGAACTAGAAGATGAGTACACACAACTTAGTGAAGAAAGGGCTCAACTATTGACACAACTGGAAGAAATAGAAAGCCTACCAAACCCATCAAACTTAAGTTCTCCAGAAAACCTACAAGCCATATTAACAAGCCCACCCCTAGACACCGTAAGCATCGACTCTCGCATGGAAGAAATTGCAAAAAGAAGAAATGAAATCAGAGCACAAATGACCTCACCCACCTACGGAATAATAGTCCCTCGAACACAAAAATAGCTAAAGAACCATTCCAGATTAGCCAATAATCACCATACATTCTAAAGGATTTCACTATGAATTCGCAAACTCCATACACAGTTGAACTAAGTGAGGATGGCTACATTCACCTCCACTATTTCAAAGTAGACAATTCAAAGCTAGAAAACGTTGCGATGAGCAAAAACATCATGAAAGAAATTTTTGCCCTCTTAGACGAAAACAAAGAAGTACACTTCCAACTGCTAGTGGAATACGAAAAAAATGTCTTAGAAGAAATGGCAGCAGAAACAAAAGAAATATACACAAAAATCGCAAGTAACAAACAAATTTCAAGCATCGCCCTACTTGGCATAGAAGAAGTTCACAAACAACAAATAGAACTGCTATTTGAAATGCTAAAAATAACAAAAAAAATCACCTTTTTTCAGAACAAAAAAGAAGCTTTATTGTGGCTAAAAGTAAGAAAGAAAAAATGTGAGCACAAGCTACTTACTCAATTCCATACTTAGTTTTAATATAAGCCCTGCCAAGATCTTCCATATTTTTAGAACCTTGATAAGCAATTGCAGAACCAGGCTTCCCAGCCTCAATTCGCGCCACCGTTCTGTTTATTGTTTCCTCAAACGCCTGCTCATCGCTATAGCAGCTCCTAATAGAATTCCACATAGAATCAAAACGATTACGACCTAATCTTTCACAAGTATCACGATTCGCAATTCTCCTACAAGCAGTAAATACCCAGTTTTCCAAGTCACGAAGAAGACCACTAGCAAAAAGATTTCCAACATAAAGAATGTCATCCTTTATAATTTGCCCATGCATTTCATGGACAGGCGTTTGCACACAATCATCAGAATGTTTTGCCATATTTCTAGAAGTAAAAGGCCGATACCCCTTAAGGTCGTACTTCAATTCCTGCGCTAATTTTCTTCCCAATTCTTCATCAACAAATCTATTTACCACAGCCATATCGTTATAAACTGCATAATTATGATTATCAAAGGCCAGAGTTTTTTCTACAATATCCTTTGCATAAGAACTCAACTCCTCAGATTCATCCAATTGATCAATTTGATGCAAAACAATAAAAGGATGCGGATCATTTACCTCAAAACCCTCAGGCGCAGGCATCACAAGATGCAGTCCAGCAAACAAATATGTAGCTTCTCGTGGATTATAAGATCTATCACGATTTCCATGAAATTCTTCATAAGTTTGAATAGGAACAATGCCCTCACCTCTTGCAAGATCCTGCCGATAAATATCCTCCATAATATAAATTTCTTCTGGCAAAACAGGCCCCACCGGCTCTCCATCAGTACTAAAATGTGCAAATAAAACTTGCAGTGTTCTCTTTGAAAACTCCTTTGCCTCAGCCCTATCTCCAACACTCCTTCCATCACTCAAAACAATTGGCAACTCCGCTCTGTCATCACTCGCAGCCCTATAAATCGCAACATGATCTTTTAACGTCAGCTCATCCTCCAATATAGGATTCTCTATATATGCCGCCGCAAAATCAAAACCCACTTCCTTCAAATACTCAACTCTAGCCGCCATAGAGATGCCCGGATCCCCCTCTACATAGGGCTTTACCGCAGAAACAGTCAACAAGGCTTCCTTGAGCCCCACTACATCCCGAGGATCTTTAAGTTTGATCACCTCACCCAAAACCACCTCTATTTCCAAGCCCTGACCATTTCTTTCTACCATTTTTAAAAGTTAATTAGATCAAAGAATACAGTATGAGAGAGCACAGTCAACAATCATGTCAATGAGGCGCTATTTGGAATGTCACACAATTTTAAGATAATTTGATTTAATAGATTGTTGATAGTATCATCGCCTCTTAAATTTCAACTGACATTAATTATGGATATCCAACCACGTTTAAACGCTCCATTAACAACGGAAAGAGCAGAGAGAATTTTTATTGGTGCAGAGCTTGTGGCCAACGGTATGAGGAATAGAGGATATTGTACAATTCGAAAAGATGACGAGATTGAAAATACTGCAAATCTTATAAAAGAGGCTATTCGTATGAAATGTGAAGTTGATGCTCAGGCAGCTAAGCAGGGTGGAAGAGAAGATATGGTAAGAAGGGAGTATGCTGCTAGGCAAAGAACGATGTTAGATAATATTGAAGAAATACACCGTAGTTTTAAACCTAGAGTGCCAATTAGAGAGAAATTATCCAATTGGTTAGGGGCATTAGCTAATAAATAGAACTCAAACCATGATCGAATACTGCAATTTGTCCGAAAGACACGAAGAGCAAATCTTGGCATTATATAAGGAAAATTTCAAAATTCTTTATGGAGAGGTATATGACCCTGAAAAAGTAAAAAGAGAAATACAAACTTACCAAGTAGTTGTGGCCGAACAAGCCGGACGTGTACTTGGTTTTGGTGTAAGTACTGATCTAGCTAGCGGAATCGGATATCCCGGAGTTTCCGAATTAACAGCCATGAGAAGAAGTTTAATGTGGGCAAAAGGCACAACAGAGAAAAAAGCAAAATTTAAAACATTTTATGAACAAAAAGCAAAAAAACAAGGAGGCAAAGCCGTCACAAGACACTACAATAATAAATTTCTACGTGAAACCACTGAGGTCCATCCCGAAGATTTCTACTTCTCTGCCGTCGCAGTAGACAAGAAATTTCAAAACATGGGCATTGCCACAGAAATAACACGAAGAAGAATTGAAATAGCACGACAATCAGGAGCAACAGCAATATTTGCTGATACACGTATAAAAAGCGCTTCCAAACACATTTTCCAAAAATTCAGATTCTCACTTATGCTGTTAAGAGGACCCACTGGCGACAATAACGAAGCATCATTACTAATGGGCAAACGGCTGAGGAAGAAATAACCTCTACTATTCTTGTAGAGTCGCACCATTTTCCAAGAATCTAATCATTATTGACAAAGCACTACGAATCAAGTATAGTCAGCACTTTAGAGAACTTAACAGAATATCAAAAATGAGGAAAGAAACAATGTACGTAGAGGCTGACCAGTATGCCCAGAAAGATCAACTTATATTAGCTCGTATGATAAATGAGGCTAAAGGTGATGCAGCAATCTTTCAAGATTTGCATAAACAAAGATTTGCTTATCACGCAAGTCTTGTTACAGCAAGCAGGATCACAGGTAGCAGAAGTGGCTACGAGGCAGTTGGTGAGTAATATAGAAGTGCTAGAGGGGTACATTCTGTGTGACGATTGAAGGTAACATACCAATATGTGCGAGAATAGCAGCTAATTAATTTATGGAAAATGACATCAATCTTTAAAGTCGGGTATCAAGCTCCAGATGGAACTTCTCAGGATATGCCAACGGACATGCGGCATACCACAAACCCTCAAGGCCTTTGTGTGCTCGACGTAGATAATGAAGTAATAGCAAGCGTGACACTTGGTGAAAATGGAGCATTCGAAGTATCCCAACATTTAGCATTTAAGCATGGCCAAATTCAGGTAGAGGGTCCGACACTTGCACAAGTGGTTGATGGAATAATGACTGGCGACCCCAGAAAGAACTTTGCACTAAAAATCTCCACGACACCAAACTTACCATTCATTCTGTACAACTAAACAGAACCTAGAATATGGTATAGTTCACATAAACTATAGTTAAGTGAAATAAAATTTTTACAGATAAGTTATGAACAGCAAAAATAAGTTTAGAGAAATACTCAATGTATTGATTATCTACATCAGTATTGTCATAGTCACCCCCATTTTATTCTTTTTACTATGGCTTTCACAAAAATTTAACCTAGCAATTGGAACTAAAATTACAGGTTGGCCAGATTTCTTAGTTGCCCAGCATGGATTATTTTTGCCTACTACAATAATCCTAAGTTTGCCAATACTAGTATTTGTCGGAATATTCCTGGGATATATGATAAAAAAATTTACATCACTTAACAACGTATAGCTGAAATATTTTTGTTTCTAATCAGAAAATATGGATAAATCTAAACTTAGTATGATCATAAAAGTTGGTATAGCCATTCTAGTAATTGGTACTGGTCCACTTTTGCTAACATTAATATTTGGCAATGTTAACTCTAATCCAGTTATATTCGGTGTTCTATCCATGGTCACCTTTTGGCCTTCAATAGCACTCATCTTAATAGGGCTGGCTAAAACTTTGTGGGATCGAAGAAAACTAAAAATGAAAAATCCCCAAAACTTAAAAATCAAAACATTCGTATTGTACATAGTCATCTTACTTTTATTGCTAAGCTCTTACATTGTTTACAGCATGGCCCTATCAGAAACCGTTGGGCCAACAACAGATCTAAATTTTACGTGTACAGGTTTAAAGGGATTGCAATGGAATTGCAGTTTTTGGAATTTTTTTCATAGAAATGTTATAATAAAGTTCTTTACTCACTACGTTATCTATTTCACAGCACTTAGCATGGTTACAATTTTGGGAATACACAAAGGTCTAACAAAGATGGGGAAAAAACAAAAACACATCACCTAACAACGTATACAAAATGACTGAAACAAGCGCAGAAAACCCAGACAATGATCAGGAAACACCTAGGGCTATAATATGCCCCGACCTTCCCGCTGGTTTACCAATGTTTGCAGTTCGCCTATTAATTGCAAATAATCTAGGTCTGGACCTTCCAGTAGGAGATGAAATCATTTATAGCCGAAAAACTGGAGCCTGTGTTATTGGGCCACAAACTGATAGACGAAAAGAAGTACAATTTGGCGCACAAAAAGAAGAACTGCTTCTCATACAAGCACTTAACGGCAAACTAACACACAGCACGAGACAGAGACACCGTATCTGTTGTAGAAATCACGGCAATTGATAAACTAACAGCCCAAATCACTGCAAAGATTAAAGGTTTACTGGGACGAAAATAAAAATTGGCAACCCCCACCCTCCTAACAGGAATAGGCGGCTACGTTTGGTATAAAAGGAAGGGGTAAAGCTCCAGAGCTACATCCTTACCATGCATTCTGCCTGTGTTTGAAAGGATGTTTTTAGCTTAGCCTAGCCGTTTCAGTAGAGTCGCACCGTGAGTAATCAAGAAGGGTCGGAGGGGTACATTCTGTGTGACTATTTGGAGTGTAGCAACAAAAGTTAAATTTAATCTAAACAAATTTTTAACAAACTGATAGTTAGTAACTATCCATTGCACCAAAGTAAACTAAATGCTAAGTTAGTATACATAGCGAACCCTAATAGATACTAAATATGCAAATAGAAATTGGCAAAAACATTCAACAAAAAGAAGGCTTTTCAGCCTTTATCCCCCATCCATTTCCACCAAAAGGATTAGAAGCAACAATAAGATCTTTAGGGGTTAAAGCAGCAAAAGCAGAACGTTATGTTGGAAAACTAGACGGAATCACCCACACCTTACCCAATGTAGATTTCTTTTTGAAAATGTTTGAGTTAAAAGACGCAACTTCATCTGCACAAATTGAAGGCACAAAAGCTACAATGATAGATGCCCTAGAAAAAAAAGCTGGAGTAGCTACCAAAGACACTGATGCTGACGACATCCTTTATTACATCAAGGCACTACATTATGGGATGCAAAGAATAAAAACATTTCCTATTTCATTAAGACTTATTAAAGAGCTACATTCAAAGCTCATGGATGGTGCTCGCGCATCTCATTATGCTGATCCAGGGAATTTTCGAAAAACACAAAACTGGATTGGAGGAACTCTTCCATCAAACGCATCCTACGTACCACCTCCAGCACATGAAATTAAACGTACACTTGGTGATTTGGAAAAATTCATTTACGAAGAAAAAACTTATCTACCACTCATTCATAGCGCCCTCATACACGCTCAATTCGAAAGCATTCACCCCTTTTTAGATGGAAATGGACGCATGGGTCGACTACTGATCACCATGCTATGGACACAAAGAGAAATACTAGAAAAACCTGTTTTATTTCTTTCCTCTTATTTCAAAAAACATCAGAAAATATACTATCAAAAACTACAAAACTATCATGAAGGAGATATCACAGCCTGGGTCGAATTTTTCTTAGATGGCATAATTGAAACAGCAAAAGACTCAATCGAAATTTGCAGGAAAATAACTACTCTTTGGAAAAAGGACATGGCCAAAATGCAAGCTCTAGCAAAACGAGAAGCAACAAGCGGTGTCTCAGTTTTAGAAAAACTTTATGGTGAACCTATCATTTCAAGTAAAACTATTATGAAATGGACAGGCTTCACACGTGCTGGCGCACAGAAACTGATTGACCGCTTTATAAAACTATCAATTCTAGAAGTCAAAAATGAGGTAGAATCCTACGATCGAACATACATTTATAAAGACTACCTAAACATATTCATAAGTTAACCCCCCCCCGGACACCAGACTTACCATGCATTCTGACTGTGTTTGAAAGGATGTTTTTAGCTTAGCCTAGCCGTTTCAGTAGAGTCGCACCATTTATAATGTAGAAGTGCTAGAGAGATACATTCTGTGTGACTATTATATTTGTTCTTCCAACACCATCAATATTTCTTCAAGAACTCCCTCGGGGTTTTCAAGAAGTCTGTAGGGTCTGTTGTGTGAAGCATTTTTGACATTCCCCTCACTATCAAGCTCTATAGTAATGCCAAAACTTCCGCCAAAGTCAGGGATACCGGTCTTAGTTAGGTCAATTACGCTTATTTGATACTCACCCCCCTCCTCCACCAATCTAATAGCTCCATGTATGATGGGGCATATATTAAGAGCTTTAATATATCTTAGCTCTACAACGTGTCCATCAAAAAGTCCATCTACCAATATATTATCTAATCGAATTTTCGTACTTGATGAAGTTTGTTCTGGACCTTTGAAAGACATAATTATCTACATTAAATAGAGTCAACTATACATCAATAGTCCGAGGTCGTCAATGGTTCGAGGACCGGATACTTACCATTCATTTCGCCTCTCTTTGGAAGGATGTTTTTAGCTTGCCTTAGCCCTAATTGTAGAGTCGCACCATGAGTAATCAAGAAGTGCTAGAGGGGTACATTCTGTGTGACTGAAAGGAGTGTAACATATGCAAACACAGCCCAGTTGACAAAACAGCTCACATTAGTCATAATTCGTACCTTGATATAATCAACAACCCAATGATCTTAGCTCAACACAAAGCAAATGAAGTTACCCCTTTAAAAGCAGCCATAAAAGCTATCAAGAATGTACTGCACACACCTGCCGAAGTAGGGAAAATTCAATCTAAAGCTTCACAAGCAATCGCCCAAGCAGTCTCCGAAATTATCGAAACTGTAAACCAGGATCAAACTCTAAAAACAACATATCAATCAACATTTTCTCCAGAAGACGCTACAATCATCGCATCAGTTCTAAATTTAAGAGAAAAAGCTAGCACAGAAGTTGAAAGAGTTTGTGCAACAAGCAAAAGCAACCCTCATTACAAAAAGCTACTAAGATTAATGGGAGACCAGTTTTGCACAGAAAGAGACTATGCGAATTGGAAAGATCAAGCAGGTATGAATCCCACATATTCGTACGGCCCCTTCCACAAAATAGAAAAACTCCTATCAAACAACGCTAGTTGGCTTAAATTATTCGAGGGAGGAAGCCTTCGTAATGAACACATAAGATTAACAGCAAATGATATAAGCACCATTCTCAGTGAAACTCTAGCTGAAGTACAAACAACAACAAATCCAAATGCAAAAATCAAATTAGACAAAGCCGCTTTCAGAAAATACATTGCCTCATTTAAAACACAATTTGGTGCAACATGGGACGACATAGTTGAGCACACTGGCATCAAAAGAAACGGTCTAATAGACCTACTTAAACACAATAAAAATAAAACCATCAAAGTACACGAGCAGCAGAGAATTGACTCCTTCTGGCAAGAGCTTGAAAGTGGAAGAATCACTCTAAGAAAAAAAAGGCCAATCGGACCAAGAGGAAAAATCAAATTAGATAGAGTAGCATTCCGAGAATATATTAACTCTTTCAAAACCCGATTTGGCGCAACACAAAATGATATATCAGAACACACTGGCATCAAAGCAAGTAGGCTATCTGCTTTACTTACACGCTACAAATATATCAAGGCAGAAGAACAAGAAAGCTTAAGCAAATTTTGGAAAAGTCTTGAAAGTGGTAACGCAACCTTGGAAAAAGAAACATTAGATAAAACAGCATTTCAAACACTCATAAACTCTTTCAAAACCCGATTTAATCTAACAGCAAGAGAAGTCTCTGAAAAAACTGGTATCGCAGCAAATAGAATTCAAACCCTTCTACGAATAGAATACATCCGAACAGATGAACAACAGAAGTTAGATGCACTTTTCGAGAGACTTGAAAGTAGCGAGAAATAAAACTAGAGCCCTCCCCAGGACACCCTACTTACCATGCATTCTGCCTGTGTTTGAAAGGATGTTTTCAGCTTAGCCTAGCCGTTTCAGTAGAGTCGCACCATTAGTAATGTAGAAGTGCTAGTGGGGTACATTCTGTGTGACTGAAAGGAGTGTAGCATATGGTAAAATTCACATGAACTATAGTTAAGTAAATATGCCATTCAATTAAAATTAATGAAATACACTTCCGAAATAGAAAAACTTGAAAAATTATTCTCTCAAAAAAGATACTTTGAATTGATCAGCATTGGAGTTCAATTTATTGATTTTTTTTCCAGCAAACTAACGGAATACATACCTATAGATGACATACCTCAAGATCAATTAGATGAACTAGAGGCTCATACAGGAATTCCACCTAAAAATTGGAAAAAATTAAAAAAAGAAATTGCCAAAAGCTTAAAATCCGATGACTCTTGGAAGTACAAATTTCTAGGAATTTTAGACGGAATTCTCAACACCTCTATCTCACCATGCATAGACGTAACTCCCAGCCTAATAACCAAGGTACGAAGTCTCCATAAATTTAGAAATGATCTACAACATGAGTACTATAAAAGTAAAATCACAGCTAATGAATTGGAAAAAAATTCGAAAGAATGCCTAGAAATTTGCAAACTTTTCAAGCACTTTGACGAAGAAGGATACTTAGATTAGGTAAATAAACAGCACATGACAGCGTATATCTAAAATGTTTTCTCATCAGGCCCTTGATGGAATGCAACAAACGTAATATGGCTTTAATATTATTCATATAACTATTAAATAATGAGAATCAACTTAATAACAGATGAAGGAAGCGTTAGTAAAAAAGACCATACTGCTCTCAAAGAAGAATTAGAAAAAGTGGGATATTCAATTAAAGAGAAAAGATCAGACATGGGAGCCAAAGGAGGGTATCACTGGTTTCCAGTGGGACTTGTCCTATATGTGGCAGTAGAGTTTTTAGGAGGTTTTAGTAAAAGAATGGGGCAAAGGTTTGCCGATGCTATTCTCAAGTTAATTGAAAATATAAAAAACCGCGGCCATTACCAAAAACCTGAAGTTTGCCTACAAACAAATTTGAAAATGGATTACGGAAAACTAATTGTATATTTTGTGTTTGATAGGGAGCAGGAATATACTTATACTGATATACAGACTGCTTTAAAACCAGTCTATAAATCTTGCGAAGACTTGCA
>JAESSS010000085.1 GCA_016763975.1 Candidatus Altimarinota bacterium | reverse complement strand
GCTGGGGCGGCAGATAGTCGCCTTTATCCGGCGAGGGTTGCGAGAGCGCCGCCGAGACTGTGACCGGTGATATAAAGGGGAGTTTTTATTTCTTTGAGATAGCTATTTAGTTCAGGCCAGATTAGGTCGAGGGCTTCTTGGAACCCCTGATGAACTTGGCCTTTTTGGGCTGGGATTAATTTAAAGGTGCCGTCTGTTTTAATGTTTTCGAAGTCGAGGTGTTGCGTACCGCGAAATGCCAGGACTGCGTAATCCTTGGATTGGGCGAGATAGGCGTGGGTGCTTTTTTGGCGGAAATAGTGCACAAGCTTGAGAGCATGTTTTTTGAGAATTTGGCTGGTTTTACTACGATCGTAGTAAGCAAGATGAGAAGCGTTTGATAGAAAGTGGGCGGCTTTAAAGATGTCGCCCGGTTCGTAGAATTTTGTGAAAACTGGAACTTTTTGCGGATGAGAAAGTGCGTTGTAAGAGCGGTCTTGCATGGACTAAATTAATGAAATTTTTTCTGGCATTTTCAACTTGATGTCGAAGTTCTTTTCTATGAACTTTTTCATTGATTCCGGCTGGCCTGTGGCGAGGAATTTACGGCTAGCCGTCTTGGGTAGTTGACTATCTATTTCCGGATGTATGGATAGGTACTTTCTTAGGCTTTCTGCTGCTATTTTTCCACAGTTGAGTATGCGGACTTCTTTACCCATGATTTGCTTGAAATGATTGATCATTAGGGGGTAATGAGTACATCCCAAAATGAGTGCATCCAGGTTAGCAGATTTGAGAGGTTCGAGGTATTTTTGGAGGATATCTAGAGCCTCTGAATTGTGGTGTTTTCCCTTTTCGATAAGGGGTGCTAATTGTGGGCAAGCTTGGGAATGAATTTTTACTTTGGGGTTGAGTTCATGAATTTTTTCTTCATAGGCTTTTGAGTCAATTGTAGCCTTGGTGCCTACGAGGCCGATGTTGTTTCCTGCATTTGCTGCTGCCTCGGCAACGGGGACTAAAACGCCCAATACTTTTTCATAGTTTTGCTGAATTTTTCTTAGGGCTGATGCGGAGGCGGTATTACAAGCAAAGATGATTAAGGTGGCCCCCCTATTTTGCAGATAGCGCACTGCTTGTTCGGAAAAATCATAGATAGTCTCCGCACTATGACTTCCATATGGAGCACGAGCATTATCCCCCAAATAAAGATAATCATATTGAGGTAGGAGCTCCAATATAGGCTTAAGTACGGTCAGTCCACCGTATCCTGAATCAAAAATTGCGATCATATGGCTAAGTTACATCGATTTTCGCTTTTCTCCAAGGTGAGAGCTGGGGTATATTTGGGTCTATGAATAACTATTTCAAACCTACTTTAGTTGCGGTTGGAACCTTCGCTGGATTACTGATTGCATTACAATTGCAAACTGGCCCTCCGGTGAGTGGGAATTTTCCGGTAGATGAGATTGAGGCGAGGCAAGAATTAATTGAAAGCTATCTGGATGAACAGGGATATCTGCAAAGTAGAATTGTGTTTTATCGTCGAGCGATAGATAGCGCTGAAGATAATATTCATGCCCAAATTGGTATTTCTGATTTAAAACTACTCGATAGGCTCAAACGACATGTTGGTCTGAGTGAGGTAGAGGGAAATGGAGTAGAAATTGTTTTGAATGATAGTCCCCTAGCGCGAAGAACGAATTCAGATATATTAGACAAAAACTTGGTGCAGGCTTCGGACATTCGAGATGTTGTAAATCTGTTGAATGCTGCAAGTGCAGATGCAATTGCGGTAAATAATCAGAGAGTAATGCCCAACTCCCCTATTTCTTCAGTAGGTACAAGCATTTTGGTGAACAATGTACATATCGCTCCCCCATTTGAAATTCAAGCAGTTGGAGATAAGGCGATTTTTCTACAAAGATTACTGAACGGCGGACTGTTGCCGGAACTTTTCAAAAAAGCTGCGGCTGGAAATATTGAATTAAGTATTATTGATAAAAACGGCTTAACCTTGCCGATTTATAGTGCCGATTTGCAATCTGAACATTTAAATTTAATTGAATGAAACGACGAACTTATTACATTATCGCCATCACCGCTGTCTTTTTGGGCACTTTGATGATTATACAAAACAGATCACTGGAAAGCGTAATTTCAGGCAGAAATGCTGGATCAAATATTTTCCAAGAAATCCAAATTTTAAAGGAAAAAAATGAAGATCTACGGAAAGAAATTGATAATCTAGAGGACAGTTTGGGAAAATTGAATGACCAAAGTTCAGTGCTTGAGGCTATTGAAGGCGAAATTGCAAAATTTAAAAAATTAAGTGGAGACTACAGAATTTATGGTCGAGGATTGGAGATAAGCGTAAACGAGGAGCTGGACACCACAGCGATCGTGGATTTGGTGAATGAGTTTTATAGTGTTGGCGCCGAAGCAGTTTCCGTCAATGGATACCGCATCACAAATGCACAGGCCGGATTTGAGTCCCTACCACGTGGAGAAATTATGCTCAGGGGCCAAATACTATCCCCTCCTTACGTTTTTGCCATGATTGGTGAGTCATACGCCATGAAAGAGCTGCTTGAGCTTCCTGGGGGCATTCTTGATCGAATTGAGGGAGTGGAATTTGAAATCAAACACAAAGATGTGATTCCTATGAATTAAAAATGATTAGCCAAAGTGGTTGCAGTGCCAAAAGAAATAGCAGCGCCAAAAGGAATACTCGCTTTTTGATGCGTTCATCTTGTAGACGAATGGAGATTTTTTTGAGTAGGCCAGACGTTTCAGTGATCTTTTTGCTTAATTGATCTTCGCGTTGTTCTCTTTCATAACTCTCCTGGCGGTATTCGAGCATAGGGATACTATTTTTTAGCTGTGCCTCAAGTTGTCCTACACGATAGTTGGCTATTTCTAGTCTCCCCTGCTGCTCCTTGATTTCGATCTTCATCTCATCAAGCATTTTTTTAAAAAGTGTTTCTAATTCACTGCTGTCTACTTTGTCCGAATTTACTAGCTCTATTTTGTCTATGTTGTCTACCTTGTCTACGTAGACAGGAGTAGACAAATTCAAAGTAGACATGTCGACATCAGGAGGTCTTGACTTACCATGGATCAATCGCTTAACCTCGCTCTTATCTAACCAAATACGACCGTCGACAAGCTGAGTAGACAACTTTTTAGACCTAACATATCTGTCTAGTGTCCTAATCGACACCTTTAACAGTCTTGCTGCCACTTTGCGGTCTAAATTGTAACTTTTTTCTGCTGTAGACATTGACTTATTTTTGTCCACCATTGTCTATAGACAGTGTATGGACAGTTAGTAGACAAAATGTAGACAGATCTTACTCCTTGTGTCTAGTACTGTCTAGTAAGGGATTTATTAGGTCTTTACTTTGGCTCGAGCTCAATTCATAATTGTTCGGCAATCTCATTGCTTATGAATAAATTCAAGTACAGTTCAATTTTGGCTGTAGTATGCGCGATAGTGCTGGATTCCAGCCCTGCATTTGCTCTGCGTACGGTATTTGAAGCTTACGTGGAGACTGATTCTTCCAAAGTAGAGATATCTGGTAGGGAAGCGGGAGCCCAATTTGGGGCCAGCTTAGCTAGCGGGGATTTTAACCACGATGGAGTGGATGATCTAGTAGTAGGGGCACCATTTAGCTCAACGGGGCTGAGAGAGTGGAATGGAGCAGTATATATTATATATGGAGACAGCGAGCTGAAAGAGCGTGATATCGACCTGGCAAATTTGGAGCCGGACTTCAGCTATTACGGACATCATTCCGGTGATCAGTTCGGATCAACAGTTGAAGTGGGAGATTACAATGGGGATGGATATGACGACATTGCGATAGGTGCATACAACGCTTACGAAAGCCGAGAAAGGATTGGCAAGGTATACATCATGTATGGACAGGATGTGTCGAGTAGACAAAATCGAGATTTCAGCATAGGGGAGCCGGATTTACTGATAAGTGGACACTCGGACGGTGACGGTTTTGGACTGGCGCTGTCTACACTAGACATAAATAACGACAATGTGGACGACCTCTTAGTAGGAGCGCCTTTTGCATCGTCGCCAGAGGTAGACAGGTCAGGCGTTGTCTACGCTTTCTACGGCCAAAAAGAGGCGATGTCTACACCTGTCTACTCACTAAAGGAAAAATTAGCCGATGTTACTTTTTATGGTCAGGTAGAGGGGGAGAGATTTGGATCAAAAATTGCAGGTGGAGATCTTATCGGAAATGGACTGACTGATTTTGCGGTCTCAGCCTATGCTTCCGGAGAAGAGCAAGAAGGACGAGTATATATATATAGGGGATTGGATAGGTTTTTGAGATCTGTTAGAAAACCTACTAATGTGATTGAGGGACTAAGTTCGAAAGGGTGGTTTGGATTTGATTTGGATGTTGGGGATATTAACGGGGATGGAGTGGATGATCTGGCAGTGGGGAGTTTTCCTTATAAAGGGGCCAGGTATGAAGCGCATGCATCTGTATTTTTTGGTGGAGCAAGATTTAATCACAAAGGAGCGGTCATAAAAAATGAAAAGGGAAGTTATAATATAGTTGTAAAAGATCCTATTCAGGAAGCATTGCCTGGTGGGCGAGTGATGATGGAAGACATGAATGGAGATGGCAAGGAAGACCTGATTTTAGGGGCGCCGGGGATTGGGTCGCCGCTGAGTTCTCAGGCGGGGGATGTCTATGTTTTGTATAGTCACAATGGTGAATTGAGAGAAAGTTATAGTATTGAACACGAAGAGATTTCTTCAGTTATTCATGGCGAAAAAGCTGACGATTGGTTTGGATTTGCGATTGAGGCTCTAGATTTTAATGCTGATGGCAAAGCAGATTTGGCTGTTGGATCACGTTATGCAGATAGGGGAAATGGCATTAATAGTGGAAAAGTTCATATTCTTCTAGGGCAGGATAGACCTCATGGCATTAGTAAAACATTAAATGATAGCGAAGACCGAGTTGTGACGAGAGGGGAGTTTATCAAGAAAGTAATTGAAGACTTTGATATTCGTGAGAAAAAATCGGATTTCATTGAGAGTTGTAACCAGTTCAGGGAGTTCTGCTTTTTTAACTTTTCAACAGTATCAACTTTTGATGGCATGCAGTTGGAAGGGGATTTGCAGCTATATCCAGATGTAAATCCGGGGGATGAATTTTATGAAGAGATCAATGTGGCAACTATGCTTGGGTTGACCAATGGTTTTACAGGGATCAAAAACACACCTTTTAGGCCGGATGAAAAAATCTCTAGAATGCAGGCGCTCAAGGTTATCTTGGCAGCAAATGAATTGGTGAAACCGATGCACAAATTTGAATTGGGTGATAACGTGGAGGGGCAGCCGAGTTATTTTGAAGATATTTCTGCGAAAATTGATCATATGTGGTGGTATCCTCGTTATATTAATTTTGCAGTAAATGAGGGCATTGTAAAAGATGGTAAGTATTTTAGGCCGGATGTGGGAATTGCGCTGGGAGAATTGGAGATGCTGATCAAAGGGACACTTTTAACTTTAGAACGAAATGCGAAAATACAGTCATGAAGAAATACAAGAGAGCAAACCTTCTGTAGGAAACGTGAGTGAGATGGATCGCAGTCCGTTTTTTGCGCTATTGGATAATGTGAGGTCGATGCACAATGTGGGAGCGATTTTTAGGACTTCTGACGCGGTCTTGTTGAAGAAACTATACTTGTGTGGGATTACTGCTGCGCCGCCGCGTAAGGAGATTTCTAAGACGGCCTTGGGCGCTGATGAGTTGGTTCCTTTCGAATATTTTGATGATGCAGTGGAGGCGGTGAAAGCTTTGAAGGCGGAGGGAGTTCGTGTGGTGGCAGTGGAATTGGCGAAGGGAGCAGCGGTATACAGTGATTTTAAGTGGGATGGGCCGGTTTGTTATGTGTTTGGGCATGAGGTGGAGGGCATTTCGGATGAGGTGATGGAAGAGGTGGATGATGCGGTTTATGTGCCAATGTTGGGGAGGGCGAATTCGTTGAATGTGGCGACTTGTTTTGGTGTGGTGATGCTTGATGCTCTAAGAAAAATTTCATGAAGAAAATTGTGAGTTTATTTTTTGGGGTTTTGTTGGCGGTGTTTTTGTGGGTTTTAATGTTTGGAGGATTGGCGAATTCGCCAGGATCGAGTTTTAACAAAGCACATAATGCTATTTGGCTGGGGCATGAATGGGTGGGGGAGGTAAAATCTGAGGGTGACGTTGAAGAGCTGGTTCGTAATTTGGAGAAACATGGGATTGATACGGTGTTTGTGCATAGTGGACCGTTTTTGAGTGATGGAAGCGTGGATGCTAATGTCTATCCTTTAGCTTTTGATTTTTTGAAGAAGGCGCGGAAATTTTCTTCAGAAATTCAATGGCAAGCGTGGTTGGGGCAGATTCGAGGCAAGATTGATATTGATGATGAAAAAGTGCGGGGAAAGATGGTAAAAACCGTGGGGTATATGGTGACTATTGCGGGTTTTGATGGCATTCATTTTGATGTGGAGCCGGTGTGGGACGAGGATGAGGGTTTTTTTATGTTGTTGGAGGAGAGCAGGAGGGAGGTGGGGAAGGAGGTGAAGATTTCGGTGGCGCTGGCAGAGTTTGTACCGGGTTCGGTTATTTGGCTTTTGGAGGGCTTGTATGAGTTTGTGAATGTGAATTCGGAAGTGACATATGAGAGGGTGAAGGAGCAGACGATTTGGGTGAGTGATTTAATGGAAGGCACTGAGGTTTTTATGGGAATTCCAGCTTATGAAAGTGAATCGCCGGCGGAGAATGTGAAGAATGCGTTGGAGGGAATTGTGGAGGGATTGAATCATTTCAGATCTGAAGAAGATAATTTTGCGGGCGTTTCGATTTATGCTTATTGGGAAATGGAAGATGAAGAATGGGCTGTGTGGAGGGACGTTTGGGGATTGTAGGATTTTCTGTATACTCGTGGCACTTGCGGGGCTTTTCCCGTGGGACACCGAGATTGGAGGGCAGAGATGCACCTTTCGTCCGTGGAGACCGCCTTCAACTAGCGAATCGAAAAAACGCGTATCTAGGTAGGGGTCGCGCACCTGCCAGCTAGATTGATGCCCCTTGCCGAACCTTGGAGGGGTGTTCCCTTGATAGGGAACGACGGCAAATTGGGAGTAGTATTGTTTCGGCTACTGCTCCCTTCCACCAACTTTGGCTTTTTGAATTTTTCTGTATACTCGGCGTACTTGCGGGGCTTTTCCCGTAGGTCACAGTGATAGGAGGGCAGAGATGCACCTTTCGTCCGTGAAGTCCGCTTTCATCTAGGTCGCCGAGTTTTGGGCACTTCGCCCTAAAGACCATCAGGGGGCATTAAGCACCCCCCCAGGATGAAGTCCCCGTCGATCGATCGAATAGGGGGGCGCTCGTAAGAGCAACGGAAAAAGGGGCTGTACTGTTCGGCTGCTGCCCCACCTTTCCAATTGTTGGGCTTTTTGAATTTTTCTGTATACTCGTCGTACTGCGGGGCTTTTCCCGTAGGCAACTGTGACACGGAGGGCAGAAATGCACCACCAGTCCATTGAGACCTCCTTCCTCATGTAGCCAGGCCCAAGGCGTATTGACTTCGGGCTCTATCCCGAAGCATGATGACCCCTCGCCGTTCCTAGGAGGGGTTGCTCGCAAGAGCAGAGGTACCCAGGGAGTAGTGTTGTTCGGCCGCTGCTCCCTTTTACCAAAATGCGATGTTGACAAGAGAATTTGCTCTGATATTCTGGTGCTCGTATGTTAAAACTTTCAGTTACAAAAGAGGCGAAGTGTGCGGTGGCAAACAAAGTGTTTGTCGAACTTTCTGAAAAGTTTGAAAAGGTGATGAAGAAGCGGATTACGGAGAAAATTAAGAAGAGGAATGGGGAAGTGGATTTGGTTTTTGTCAGTGATAAAAAAATGCAGGAGATGAACTTGGAATATAGAAAAAAGAATAGCCCGACTGATATTATTTCATTTGCTTATTTGGAAGTGACTGAATATGAGGATTGGGAAGAGTCGGAGGATATTATTGTGGGAGATATTTTCATTTCCGTGGAAACAGCTAAGAAACAGGCGAAAGAACAGAAACACTCTTTAGAGAAAGAAATGCGAATTCTCTTTGTTCATGGGATGCTGCACTTGTTTGGTTTTGATCATCAGAATGATGCTCAGGAGAAGGAGATGGAGAAGTGGGCGAAGAAGGTTCTGGCTTAGGGTAGAGAATTATTGTAGACTTCGGGCCATGTCTTATTTAGCAAAAATGGAGGAGTTACGTCGCAAGGTGCCAAGGGTTTCCTTGGTGGCGATTAATTGTGAGAATTCGCCGTATGTGAGTTACACGGGCAATGTGAAGAATTGTCATTTGTTGAGTGGGAGTGAACGTGATGAGGATTGTTATTATGGCTTTTGGCTTTATGATAGTGCGAATTCGACGGATTGTGATTACTGTCAGAAGTGTCGATTTTGTTATGAATGTGTGGATTGTATTGAGTGTTATGAGGTGAATTTTTCACAGGATTGTAGCAACTGTTCTAATTGTGAATATTGTTATGATTGTGTGGGGTGCAAAGATTGTTTTGGCTGTAGTGGGTTAAGGAGGAAGCAGTATATGATTGGGAATCAGCAGTATTCCAAGGAGGAATATGAGAAGAAGGTGGGGGAGTTGAAGAAGAAGTTTTCGCAGGAAGAGATGATGGCGATGGTGGAGGATTTGAAGAAAAAGATTCCACATTTTTATACTCATCAACTAAATAATGAGAACTGTACGGGAGATTATATTTATAATTCGAGGGGAGCGCATGAGTGTTTTGATGTGAAGGAGATGGAGGATTGTTTTCATAGCAACAACTGTGTTTCGTTGAAGGACTGTGCGGATATGAGTAATACTTATTATAATTCGGAGAATAATTATGAAGTGATGTCGGCGATGAATATTCATAATTGTAATTTTTGTGTGACTTGTTTTGATTCCAACGATTTGGATCATTGTGAACATGTCTATAATTCGCATGATTGTTTTGGGTGTTTTTCGTTGAGGCATGCGGAATATTGTATTTTTAATGAACAGTTTTCGAAAGAAGATTATTTTATAGAAGTGGCCAAGATCAAAGCTGAGATGATAGAGAGTGGCGAATATATGCAATTTCCTGGATCAACTTATCCATATGAAGAAAGCAATGCAGCGATGCATTGGCCTAAATCTTAACTTAATATTATGAGTACAAAAACAGCGTGCAAGGAGTGTGAAAAGGATTTTTTGATTATCGATGAGGAGGAGAAGTTTTATGAGAAAAAGAAATTGCCACATCCTGAACAATGTCCGTCTTGTAGGCAAAAAAGGCGTTTATCTTTGAGGAATGAACGGGTTTTGCATAAACGGAAATGTGATAAATGCAGCAAAGATACTATTTCTACTTATGCGGCCGATTCTGAGTATCAAGTATATTGTCAGGAGTGCTTTTGGGAATATCTGGGGTGAGTTTGTCTGGGGCAGCAGGTGGGACTGCTATGGGGCTTGGGGATACCAACTCTACTGGGTCTACATTAATTTGATCCATTACCTTAACCTGGTTGTAGGCTATTGGTACGAGGGCCAGTACTGACATCAAAGCCGCTGTCTTCACAAGCGGGTCATGCTTAGCCTCATCTATAAAGGATCGCAGTTCTACTGCATAAAAACTAATCTTACTCTTGATATAATTCTTGATTCTATTCGGAGTGTTCATGGTGGCAGAATCTGGGTTTTTACGAGTGAAGCCCAGATCAATACGCTCAGTATCGTGCTCTAACTCTAGAGCACCCATATTTTGCTGCTCAGCGGCATCTCTATTTATCGGCATGTAATATTCATCCTCGAGCAACCAATCACAGTGCCGGAAACTGACAGAGTAAGTTTTGTAAAGTTGAGTGTTGCTTCCAGCTTGAGGCTTCATGATGACATTAATTCGCTGCTCTTGATCGTAGTGTGCGTTACCACCGCCAAAATCAACTCGCTCAACATTTGGGTTATTGATAGCGCAATTGCCACTAGCATCGATGCCCACACCATCAGGCAAGGCAATCACAATTTGTCCCACTGCCAGATTCTCAACCATCCAATCTGGCATGTTGCCGCTGTGGATATTGAACCTCGCTCTACCACTAGGAGCAATAGGATCGATCTTCTGCAGTTCCCAAAGAAGGGACTTTAGTGTGGACTGCATATACATAAAATCGGCTCCACTCCTCTCCAACTCAGCTATAAGCGCTTCTAACTCCACTTTATTAGCCTCAGGATCTTCAGGATATATTAGAAGATTTTTACACCTTTGAATCTGATTTTCTGACCACAATTTTTCACTCTCGAAAATTTCCAAGAGAGTATCCACATCTTCGACAATAATATCAATTTGCATACGCGGATCGACGTACTGCCAACTTTTCCAGTCTGGTTGTTGATGTCTTTGTGCTTCCATAATATTCTTAAGTAGCCAGAATATTACGTAGTTCGAATGGTTTTGTCAAGTGGGGCTTGAGGCTGAATGATCGCGGGCCCAGATCAGAACAGAATCGCTGAAAAAAGTCACGAAAAGTACGGTGAGAGCGGTGGTGGATTTAAAACATATCGTCCAAGTCGACGATTATCCAAGGGTCGGAGGGTTTTATGCGACGTTTGAGGGAGATTTTTGCGCGAGGAGTTTCTAGTTCTTCGACTGATTTTTGGTGACCTTCACCTGTCAGACGGTATTCTTCTACTTTGCGGATCAACATCATGTCGATTTTTTTGAGGCGGAATTCGACGATACGTTCGTAGCCGAGCTCAAATTCGTCCATACCAACGTCGGTATAGAGTGGATGAACCTCGTCACGGATGTCTTCAGCTCCGGCAGCTTTGATTTTATCTACAATATCTTCAAAAGCGTCGTCATTGGCGGCGCCTTTCGTTCCTGCGATCTCTCGCATCGGTCTTTTTCTTCCTCCTGATCCCATATGTGCTAGAGTTTAGCAGTTGCGATAATTAAAGTAAAACGATGAGTTACAAAAAAACTGGTGGGGCACATGTTTATGAGGTTGAGGAGGGCTATGATGTTTATGCACCTTTTTATGATAAGTGCTTGGGACATTTGGATAGTTTTGAGGGATATGACCTTTTTAGCCTAATGGGGGATATCAAAGGTTTGCGGATTTTGGATGTGGGAGGTGGCACGGGAAGAATTGTGAAGGAGATGGTTGATAGGGGAGCGGAGGTGGTTTGTTGTGATATTTCAGGAGAGATGTTGAAGATTTTTAAGAAGAAATTTTCAGGGGTGGAGTGTGTGAAGGCCGATATCAGGGAAATGCCTTTTGAAGATGAGAGTTTTGATCTGGTGGTAGCTACTTTTGTGATTGTTCATTTAAAAAAATTGATGCCAGCTTTTGATGAGGTGTATCGAGTTCTGAAGAAAGGAGGGAGTTTTGTGGTGACCAATATTAATCAAAAGAAGGCGCCGAAGTTGAAAACTTTTGATGAGAAATTTGTTATTAAATCACATTATCATCGGCCGGAAACTGTTATAAGTGAATTGGAAGAAGCGTTTTTTGAAGTGGAAAAGGAAGAATTTGTGGAGTATCAGGGAGCTTGGATCAATCAGATTGTCAGGGCGAGAAAGTAAGGGTAAAATTGTCGGGCTTTTAATCATTATTATATGAAAAATCTATTTGGAATTCTTTTTGTTTCTGTTTTTGCTTTGAGTGCGTGTGGAGGTTTGCCGAGTCCGATTGAAGGCAAAACTAATAGTGAAATTGTGCAGGAGGCATTGGTAAATGTCAGTGAAATTAAGAGTGGTAGTTACAAAATTTCTTTGGAAGGTGAGGTCAAACCACCAGATATTCTTGCTGATCGTGGGGAGGAAGAAATAGGTTTGGGGATTTTTGCTGAAGGTTTATATGACGTGCGTGATGAAGAAGCTCAATCTTTTTCGATGGATCTCAAACTAGAGATGACTCTTGAAGATGATAAAAAAGAGCTAGTGACCGGTGAACTGCTAATGAAAAATAAAGACTTTTTGTTTAAACTCAATTCGGCGACGGATTTTAGCGGAAGTTTGCCGAGTTTTTTGGTAGAACCGTATTTTGGTCAGTGGTTTAGCCTGGGTTTGGAGGAAGAGATTTCGACTTCTAGTATTCTAATTGGCACAGCACAAAGTGATGAAGTGAGGGCCCTGTACAAGGAAGTTGCTTTGTTTAAAAATGTTAAATTTAAGGGGGAAGAAGGGGATGCTTACAAGTTTGAAGTGGAATTGGACAAAATTGCTTTCAGAGAATTTTTGGATAAAAATGCTGAATTACAGGGAGAAGAATTTGATCAAATTTCTAGTGATGCTTTTGATGAATTGATGGAATCAGTGGATTTGGAGGGTGAAATCTGGATTGATAAAGAAACAATGACTGTGAAGAAACTGGCCGGTGAATTGAAGATCGATAGCAGTGATGGTTTTGAAGCAAAATTTGATTTCGTGGAAGAGTTTGGAAATTTTAATGAAGAAGTGGAGATTTTGATGCCGGAAGAGGTGGAAGATCTTAATCTGGGTGCATTGCTCGGTTTGGAAAACGCTTTTGATTTATGATTAAACAAATTGCTATCAATGGTTATGACTCCAATTTCTCCTATTTCGTAGGGGATGGAGAGAAAATGATGGTGGTGGATCCCGGGGATAATGAGAGACTTTTTGCAGTGGCTGAGGAGGAAGGCTATGAGATTGTGGGTGTGTTGATTACACATAGTCATCATGATCATGTTGAGGGGGTGGATGGTTTTGTGGAGAAGTTTGGATGTGCTGTTTTTGCGCATGAGAATGCGGTGGGGCGAGTTAGCAAGGCGGTTGCGCTGGGAGAGGAGGTGGAGATTGGTGGCATGAAGTTGGAGGTGCTGTGGACCCCCGGTCATATCGATGATGCGGTTTGTTTTTATTGTGAAGAGGAGGAGTTTGTGATTACTGGAGATACGGTGTTTGTGGAAGGTTGTGGGAGGGCGGATTTGCAGGGGAGTAATGTGGAGGATTTGTATGAAAGTGTAGAGAGGATTAAGGAATTGCCTGATGCGGTAAAAATTTATGCGGGACACGATTATGGCTCGAAGGCTGTTAGCGATTTGGCATGGGAAAAAGCCCACAACAGGTTTTTCTTGTGTGAAAGTTTGGAGGAATTCGTGGAGGAGAGAATGGGATAATTATTTCATCCACTTATTAAAGAAACCTCTTTTGTGGCTCTTTTCGTTGCGATCATAATCGGTGAAGAGGTCGCGGATGGCGAGGGTCATCCAGATGGCGTTGAGAAAGATGAAGGGTGTAGCGCCGATAAAAGATGCGTAAACAACCATTATTGCTGCGCCAACTGCGTTGAAAAGGTCGTAGATAAAAAAATCGCGATGCCAAACTTGTGTCTGGTTGAGAGCAAAGGCGATGAGGATGATTATGGCACCGGTGGTGCCCATGAGAGTTACGATGTCCATGTATTGTTTATAGCATGCTTGATGACAGAGGCAGTCTTGACTTTTTTGGGTTTTCTGTTAAAGTTATCGTCTGATCGCTTTTTGCCTATATGTCAGCTTGCTGTGCTTTGTGGCTAGTGGATCGGTTCTTTGAAAGCTTGACTAAGAAATTAATTTTGGGCCACTACCCAATGCTTATTTTGTAGGCAGTGGACAGTGGCCCAGAGTACGGGTGAGAAATAGGTGACATGCAGCCAGAAAATGCATGAGCTTCTAGATGATGAACAAGGTAGGTAACAGATGAAGAAACTCGCGCTCAAAACGCTTCTCGCACTGACCGTTGTAGGTCTGTGTACTTTCAATAACAACCAAGCCATGGCCGATGACTGCGGCAACGACCACTCTGGATTCGTCGACTCCAAGGGCAACAAACTCGTCGACGTGGTCGATGGCAGACGTCTCTGGGAGAAAGGAGATGTGGTCAAGGTCGGTAGCAAGACGCTGCAGTACGGGCGCTTCATGACCTACAGTTACGAGCGCAGCGTCCGACAGCTGTTCGACAACATCCGCTACGCCCTCGGCAATGTGCACTGCATGGGGAAGGAGTTCACCGGACGGATGAGTGTGACGCCGTTCACCAACCCCCGGAAAGGCGGAACCTACGTCCTCGTGACCGCCGACTCTCTGCAGTGCGCGGGAAGGTGACCAAACCGTGG
>JAESSS010000084.1 GCA_016763975.1 Candidatus Altimarinota bacterium | reverse complement strand
CGGAAAAACACTTCTACACAAAGCCATCATCGCAATTATATTCGCACTCATAATGATAGTGCTTTACGTAGCATTCGCCTTCCGCAAAATACCGAAATGGGTTAGCCCTTGGCGTTTTGGTGCTACAGCAATCGTGGCATTGGTACATGATGTGATTATAGTAACTGGAGTATTCGTAATCCTGGGACAATTCCTAGATGTCGAAATCAATGCACTGTTCATCACTGCAATGCTCACAGTATTTGGTTATTCTGTAAATGACACCATCGTAGTTTTTGATAAACTAAGAGAAAACCTCCTTCACGCAAGCAACCCAGACATTGAGGTGATTGCCAACAAAGCACTTAACGAAACGCTTACACGCTCACTAAACACTTCCGCTTCTACCCTACTAGCACTACTCGCAATTCTATTCTTCGGAAGTCCAACAATTTTCTACTTCGTACTGGCACTAACAATCGGAACAGTAATCGGTACGTACTCTTCAATCTTCACAGCAACACCACTACTAGTTTGGTGGCACAACAAAAAGAAAGTAAAACAAAGTGAGTAAATCGATTGAAAATAGCGAACTAATGCAATAAACTAAGGGCGATCTGAAAAGGTCGTCCTTTTTTTCACCATGCGCCCGTAGTTCAATTGGATAGAGCGTCGGTCTTCGGAACCGAAAGTTGGGGGTTCGAATCCCTCCGGGCGCACCACAAAACCCACGTCAAACACACACAGCGTTTTTGACAAACCCAACATCACAAGCCTATTATAAATAGGCTAACAACTACCCATGCCAAAAGAAGAACCATCAGTCCTCCCGAAACTCCTAAAAGGAATACGGGCCCAATCCACCCCCCCACAAATTCTCGCATCCCTTACTGTGATAATTTTGGCCTTCAGTGTATCCGCAGCTCTACAATTTGTAATCAACCCTATCAATCCACCAAACAGCCCAGACAGCCAAATAAAAAGAAGACACCCAAATGCAGAAATTCTAACAAAACCACCCGAAGCAAAACCCAGAGAAGTTCAAACAACAAAAATCATCACTCTCTGCAAAAACACATGCCCACCCCAAGAAGAAACAATATGGGACATGGACTTAAACCAGAAAATCTAAACAATAATGCCACTATCCCAAATCCTCCTGTGATCTCTCATTCCATTCATCAAAAGACTAAAAGCCCTCAATCCATGTTCATAAGTTTGTTCTGAAAACATACTATCGCAAACAGCATGTAGCAAAACATCCAAAACCTCAGCCCAACTTTCTTCATATTTTTCTTTGTGCAAACCAAGAACTTTCTTAATAAATTCACCACCTCTAGACCTAAACGCCATCACATATCTATCTCTATGTTCAAGCACATGAAATTTTAAACCATCATTTACAATAGCAATCTGATCAAAGATCAACTCCACAACCACATCATATTTTTCATCAACAACATCCAAAACCTCCCTAACATGGGTCATTCCGTGTTTAATATACTTCTCCTTGAAAAAATCCATACTATGATTCACTACCTTATACAAAAGATTCTGATCAAAAACCAAATGATCAAACACAACAATCCATTGTTCATCATTCAAAGCCAATTCAGCCTTCACCGAAGACGGCCCATCTACAATAATCTTCTCAACCAATTGAGCTTCTTTGCCCATAACATGGCTTAAAATAAGCAAATTGTGATCTGATAAATTCATAGTTCTTAGGTTAGCAGAGAATTATACGGATAAATCGCGAATTGTCAAGGCCTGGGGAAGGCGAAAAGTAAAGAATTATGCTAAAATAAATAGAAATTCGAGCTCAGAACTTGACATTTCCAATAAAACGGCTATAGTAAGCGCTTCCTAAAAAACCTTATGAAAAAACTACTTATAATCCTCACTTTAGCCTCGATTTTAGCAACAGCATGTACTAAACAAGATGAATCCCCTATAAACAGGGATTTTGAACGCGAATCAGGAATAAAAGAAGTAGAGATTTTTGACCTAAAAAATGAACAAACTGAGCTCAACTTTAGCAAATCCGGCACAGCAACAGCAGAAACAACAGTATCAATAAACCCACAAATAAACGGAAGAGTTACCTCAATTAAAGTGAAAATAGGAGATTCAGTCGAAAAAGGAACAATCCTATTCGAATTAGGAGATTCTCTCAGTACCGACACCATAGACACTCAAAAAAACAGCGCAGACACTACATATAGCCTCACAAAAGACGCAGAATACTACCAGTGGCATGGTGGCAACTTATCGGTAAAAGCAGCTGGAATCGCTTTAAAACAGGCCGAGAACAGTTACCTAAACACCGTAATCAGCAAACGAAACGCACAGAACACTTTTTCAACCCAAATAGATAACTCCGAAATCGAAATCGACAACTCAGAACTATCATTAAAAACAGCAGAAGAAAATCTCGACGACCTCCAAGATACCCTAGAAGACATGGAAGATGACCTCGACGACCTAGAATACGACCTCGACGGATCAGAACAAGATGCAGTCACAGAACAATCTATCGACCAACTCGAAAGACTAATAGACTCAACAGAACAACAAGAAGACCAATTAAGACTACAAGTAAAACTCGCAGAAAACAGAATTCAACAAGCCCACAACGCCCTTACACTATTAGAAGAAGGATTAGATTCACAAATAGACCAACTAAATTTTGCAATCCAAAGCTCATTCGCTCAATACCAATCAGCAAAAACCCAACAACAATCAGCAATCGCTGCATCACAACTACAAGAATTAAACTCACAAATCCAAAGCAACAACGCAAAAACAAACCGCGAACTAACAACACTTTCTGCAAATGAGAAAAAAATCAAATCCCCTATCTCAGGAAAAGTAACTGAAATCACAATCACGGAAGGCAACCTAGTTAGCCCCGGACAAGTGATCGCAAAAATAAAGAACACCGACAGTCTTATAATTAAAACCGCAATAAACTCAGACGAAGCCGCACTCATCGCAGTAGGAGACAAAGTCATGGTCGATTCAGAAGAAGGCATTATCACATCAATCAGCCCAAGTGCTGACGAAATTACGAAAAAAATAAATGTAGAAATCGTAATTCAAAACTCAGAAATAAAAGCAGAATCACTAGTAGACATAAAGTTTTTCGCTAATCAAAAAAACAGAATCTTCATACCACTCAACAGTATCTTCCTTCAAAACAACAAAAAGTTTGTGAAAATACTAAATGAAAAAAATCGCATTCAACTACAAGAAGTAGAACTTGGAGAAATCCTAGGAATTTTTGTGGAAATCACATCAGGACTAAACCGCAGTGAAGAAATCATCGAAGCCAAAGGACTTTTCCTCGAAGAAGGTGAAAAAGTAAAAATCAAACTATGAAAAAAGACAATTCAATTTGGTCATTCTTCATAAGAAAAAAAGCCATAACCTGGTTAATGATTATTGGCATAATCATCGCAGGAAGTTCTGCCATAAAAAATCTTCCAAGAGAACTACAACCTGAAATCAACATCCCCTTCGGACTAGTGAGCACTACCCTACCCGGAGCAAGCCCCGAAGACACCGAATCACTTTTGACAGAACCATTAGAAAAACAAATTGCATCAATCGCAGACATCAAAGCTATAACCTCCACATCAGGAATAGGATTTTCCTCAATTGGAGTAGAATTCGAAGCTAATGTCGACATTGACCAAGCAGTACAAGAACTAAAAGATGCCGTCGATATCGCAAAAATAAAACTCCCCGACGACGCGAGCGAACCTTTCGTAGCAAAAGCCCAAGCCAACTCAGCACCTGTCATTAATTTTTCAATACTAGGAGACAAAGCCCTACACGAATTAACCGACATTGCCGAAGAAATCAGCGAAGAATTAGAAGCAGTATCAGGAGTAAAAGAAGCCACAGTACTTGGCGGACAAAAGAAAATAGTAGAAATACTAATCGATCCCGCCAAAGCACAAAACTTCAATCTCTCACTCAGCCAAATAACACAACTAATCAAATCACAAAACAACAACCTCCCACTCGGCATCATCAGTTCCGACCAAAAAGCATACTCCGTACGCATCGACAACCAATTCAAATCAATAGAAGAAATACGAAACCTCCCCCTTCTATACATCAATGAAACTCAAATATTACTCTCAGACATCGCAAAAATCGAAGAAACATTTCCCGAAAACTCAGTAATATCAAAATTTTCATTAAACGGAGAAGCACCAAAACAAGCCGTTTCAATACAAATCAAAAAGAAAGATGGATCAAACCTGATCGCAGTAGTAGATAATGTTAAAGAAAAAGCACTCTCCTACAAACTTCCAGCAGGAGTAGAAATCGCAATCAACAGCGACAACTCACAATTCATCCGCAACGACCTCGGAGTACTTACTCGTTCAGGAATACAAACAACAATACTGATTATCTTAATCCTTTTTCTCGCACTCGGATTAAGAGAAGGCCTAATCGCCGGACTTTCAATCCCACTAACACTGCTCATAACATTTGTAATCCTCGATTTAGAAGGAATGTCACTCAACGGACTAACACTCTTTTCTTTAGTAATCGCACTTGGACTGATGGTCGACACAGCGATCATTATCATGGAAGGAATTCATGACAACATCAAAAAAGGACTATCCTCACAAGAAGCAGCAATCAAATCAGTACAAACTTACAAACTACCATTGATCGCGGGAACAATGACCACAATTTTTGCATTTTTCCCTATGTTACTAGTTAGCGGAATTCTCGGACAATTCCTCCGCACACTACCAATAACAATCTCTGCAGCACTTTTTTCATCACTATTTGTCTCACTAACTATTGGACCGGCACTTGCATCAAAACTGATGAAAAACCACAAACCTAAGCCAAGTATACTCGCAGGATTCTTCAATAAATTAGGAACACTCTTCGAAAGACTGATCAATAAAATAGTACGAAGTAGAGCAACAAGAATAATTATCATACTCACCTCAATTACACTATTTGTTGGCAGCTTATCTTTGCCAGCAACAGGCATACTAAAAGTCGAGATGTTTCCAAAAACTGACATTAGATTCTTCTTTGTCGACGTAGAAACAGACAAAGGAACAAGCACAGAAAAAACAGCAGAGGCAGTTGCAAAAATAGAAGCAAAATTATTCGAAATACCTGAAATAGAAAACTTCCTCAGTATAGTAGGCAGTGGACAATCTCAAAATGACCTAGAACTAATTTCCATCGCAGGATCAGCAAATTCAAACGAAGCAAACATCACAGTAAACTTAGTAGAAGAAAAATTCCGCGATAGAAAAAGTTACGAAATCGCAGCAGAAATACGCAATAAACTAAGAAACTTCAAAGAGGCAAAAGTAACAATAAACGAACTCCAAGAAGGCCCACCAAGTGACGCCCCAATCGCAATTCGTATCACAGGAGATGAAACACAAACCCTAAGACAAATTTCAAGCGACCTCGAAACAATGCTCAGCGAAATACCTGGAACTGAAAACATCAGGTCCTCACTCGAACCAGGACTAAGCGAATTCCGATTCATACTAGACCGCAACAAAGTAATCGCACACGGACTGAATGTCGCTGAAATTAATATCCAAATAAGAGGCGCCCTCCAAGGCGTAGAAATCACAGAACTATCAATAGACGGCGACGACACAAAAGTCACAGCACGTTACGATTTTGCAGTAAACAAAGGATTCATCAACACCTCCATAAATGAAATAGAAAACATAGAAATCCCAACAAGAAATGGCCAATCAATCAAACTTGGACAACTAGGCGATTACGAACTAAACGAAGGACTCGCCTCAATTGCCCGCGAAGACCAAGAACGAATTGTAAAAGTTCGCAGCGACCTTTCCCTCTCAGCAAACGCAGTAGAGGTAACCAAAATCATGGAAGAAAAAATCAGCAAATACGATACTCCAGCAAACTACAACATTGGATTTGGTGGCGACAACGAAGACATTCAAGAATCATTTCAAGACCTCTTCCAATCAATGATCGTCGGAGTAATACTCATAATTTTCACATTAGTACTAATGTTTAATTCCCTGAGACAACCCCTCATCATTCTCTTCACAGTGCCACTTGCACTAATCGGAGTATTCCCGGGACTAATGAGTGTCGGACTAAAACTATCCTTCCCAGCCTTCCTCGGAGTAGTCGCCCTCACCGGAATCGTGGTAAACGACGCCATAGTACTAATCGACCGCATAAACGAAAGTCGTCGCAAGGGAATGCCATTCGAAGAAGCAATCGCTGAATCAACAAAATCTCGTCTCCAACCAATAGTCATAACATCAATAACCACAATCATCGGAATCCTACCCCTCGCAATGACAAACGACTTCTGGAGCGGACTTGGGTTCTCACTAATCTTTGGACTCGCAGCAGCCACCTTCCTCACACTGATCGTCGTACCAGTTCTTTACTACATGATCGAGCCTAAACAGCTGAGAGATTAGATTTAAGCCAATCTTGAAGACTCTTAATATTTTGCGCTGACATAAGCGGGCGATTAAATTCAGCAAACCCCACCCCTTTTTCAGCACAGAAAGATATTGCCTGCCCTCTCAACCCCTCCGATGAACCATTATTAAAAACAAAAGTACTAACCTTAGCACCCAACATCTCCTCAACCTCATCAAAAACATCAGCATCCAACTCAACAATATCCAAAGATAAAATCACAGCAGCTACGCGATCTCCAACCTCAGAAACAATTTTCAACAATTCACTAGCACCAAGTGCAGTTTTTACCTCAACATCTAATCCCTCAAGCATGATAGGAAAACGGTTTAAATCACTACTATCAAGGCCAGCAACAACTACAATCTTTTCAGACATAAATTTCATTTAAATATTAAGATAAAAATGTATACTTTGAATCCAAATAAAACAAGAATAAATGAAATTCGCAGAAATACTTTTCCCAAAAAAGGTTGGACAAGACTCCTCCACACTTACCTATCGAGTACCAGAAAATTCAAAACTTGGACAAGGAGTAAGAACAAAAATCCGTAACCGAGACAATTTCGGTATTATCTGGAAATTTGTAAAAAAACCAACATTCAGAACATTACCCATTCAAGAAATAACAGAAGAAAATCCATTAGTCCCCCACCCAAAACTACTGGAATGGATTTCAAATAATTACTTTTGCCCACTATTCAAAGTATTAAAACTTTTTACTCCACAAAGAAACCTGGAAAGAAAACCTTTCAGAACAAAAGAAAAGATTGTGCAAATTAATAGCACTAGTTCAAAAAAACTAAACAAAGAACAAGAGCAGATAATCAGTGACATAAAGGCAACAAAAGAGAATAAGATTTTGATACAAGGAGTCACAGGATCAGGAAAAACAGAGGTGTACACAAGAATTGCTCAAGAGCAGATAAAACAAGGCAAACAAGTATTAATACTCGTGCCAGAAATCTCTCTCACAACCCAAATAATTGAGTACTTCCAAGACACATTACAAATTCCCGCAGCCATAATTCACTCAAAACGCTCAGCATCTGAAAGATTCAATTCATGGGAAAAAATATGGAAGAATGAAGCCAAACTAATTATCGGCTCAAGATCCTCAATCTTCTCCCCCTTCCAGAACCTTGGACTAATCATTATGGACGAAGAACACGAATACTCATACAAACAAGACTCTTCCCCACGTTACAGCACTCACAAAGTTGCTGAAAAACTCTTAGAACTAAATCCTCAAGCAAAACTAATTTACGGCTCAGCCACACCATCAATCGAAACACGCAGCAAAACAAAAACCTTTTTCCTAAACACTCGTATCGGCAACAAAGACCTTCCCCAAGTTGAAATCGTCGACCTACGCCAAGAATTCAGAAAAAGAAACAATTCAATTTTTAGTGAAAGCCTGCACCAAGCAATAACAGCAACGCTGGAACGCAAAGAACAAGTCCTCCTCTTCCTGAACCGTCGCGGATCCGCCTCCTCCATAGTCTGTCGTGACTGCGGCCACAGCTCAACATGCCCCGACTGCGAGACCAAACTCACCTTTCACTCCAGAACCCTCTCAGAACCCTCTACAATCTGCCACCACTGCGGCAACATATCAACACCACCCAAGACTTGCCCCGAATGCAAAAGTGCCAACATCCGCTACCTCGGTATCGGAACCCAAAAAATTGAAGCAGAGGTGCTCAAAACATTCCCTCAAGCCAAAGTTCTTAGGGCAGACAAAGACACTACCTCCACAAAAAACGGCTTCGCCGACATATTCAAAGCATTCCGCAATCACGAAGCTGACATCCTCATCGGCACACAAATGATAGCCAAAGGACTTCACCTACCAAAAGTATCCCTCGTGGGAGTGATTCTCGCAGACATCGGTCTCAATATCCCAGATTTTCGCAGCACAGAAAGAAACTTCCAACTAATGACCCAAGTCTCCGGACGAGCCGGACGAGCCGAAACACAAGGAAAAGTAATCATCCAAACTTACGCCCCAGAATCAATTTCCCTAAAATAATCTCAAGAAAATAATTACGAATCCTTCTTTACCTACGAAAGACTACAACGAAAACTGCTCAAAAACCCACCATTCAGCCAACTAGCAAAACTAAACGTGCAAGATCCTTCCCTGAAACTCTGCAAAGAAAAAGCCGAAGACCTGGAAAGCACAATCTGGCAACTAGCCGGCGACCTTGGCATCGACAAAGACATCGACATCAGCACTTATCCCGCATACCTCACACGTCTCCGCGGAAAATACCAATACATCGTTTTGGTGAAACTCAAGGACCTCAGCGCAAAAATACAAACTCTACTTAAACAATTACCAAAAGAATGTACAATAGACCCAAATATTAAAATTGATATAGACCCAATCTCAACCACATGAAAAGAGTATTATCAGGAATGCAACCCAGCGGCAAAATCCACCTCGGCAATTACCTTGGCGCCACTAGGCAACACATTCAAATGCAAAAAACGCACGAATGTTTTTATATGATCGCTGATCTTCACGCACTGACCACAATTCGAGATGCTGAAACAATGCGCACCCTAACTCACGAACTAGCCGTCGCATATCTCGCACTCGGACTGGATCCCGAAAAAACAGTTTTCTTTAAACAATCATCTTTACCCGAACACGCCGAACTTTGCTGGATCTTTGATTGCATCACCAGAATGCCATTCCTAGAACGCGCACACGCATGGAAAGACGCAAATGCAAAAGGCAAAAAAGATGTCACTGTCGGCCTTTTCAACTATCCCATTCTACAAGCCGCAGACATCCTCCTTTACCAACCAGATGAAGTCCCTGTCGGCAAAGACCAAAAACAACACATCGAAATGTCCCGCGACATCGCCCAAAACTTCAATCAAATTTTCGGTGAAACATTCAAACTCCCAGATGCATACATCAAAGAAGAAGTCGCAACCGTACCCGGAACCGACGGTCAAAAAATGAGTAAATCTTACGGCAACACAATCGACATATT
>JAESSS010000083.1 GCA_016763975.1 Candidatus Altimarinota bacterium | reverse complement strand
TAGTTTGTCGGCTATTTCTCTCACTCTTTCACCACTTTTCACTTGAAAGGACACTTCGCTGTCGTCATTTTCGTCTACAGGGGTATTAATGTATGAAGTGTATTTCCAGAAGCCAATGAGCAGAATTACTAGGGTAATTAGGCTAAGCTTAATAAGAGGATTCTTTTTTTTGCGTCTTCTTTTGTACATTTTTTTAAGCACCGCCTCCTAGTCCAGGAAAGCCACCCATGATGTCTTTCATCATCTCGGCGCCAATCTGTTGGGACTTTTTTACGGCTTTGTTAAAGCATTTTGTTATATTTTCTTGAAGCATTCTTTTATCTTGCATTGCTTCGTCACTAATTCGTACTTCTATTACTTCTTGTTCACCAGTGATGATTACTACTACTCCGTCTTGCTCAGCTTCAATGTGAGTTTTTTTCAGCTTTTTTTTGATTTCTCTTGCCTGTTTTTGCATTTTATAGAGATCTTTTGCTTTGTCGAACATAGTGTTTGAGTTAATTTCATCCAAAATAACATAAATTCTATTGCGCGGCTAAGGCTTTTTCGTTAAGTTATGCAGGCTTAGTTTATTGACTATATTAAATATGGATGCAGTAGCACTAGATGTACAAACTCGTGATAAGGCCGTGAAAGCAAAGAATTTGCTTAAGGCTGACCTTATTCCACTCGAATTTTATGGGAGAGGAGTTGAGAATCAATCTCTTCAGGTTGATTACCAAACTTTCAGAAGGTTGTTTCGTAAGACTGGTTCAAACACAATTATCGAACTTAAAGTTGAAGGAAAGGATTCTGTTAATGTTCTAGTTCATAAAGTTGCTAGACATCCTATTGATGACAAAATTGTTCATGTTGATTTTATTAATGTAAGAATGGGAGAATCGATTCATACGCATGTTCCGGTTTCTTTTGTTGGATTAGCTCCAGCTGTCAAAGAACTTGCTGGTACATTCATGGCTCATTTGAACCAAATTAATATTACATGTTTACCAAAAGATTTGATTCACTCAATTGAAGTAGATGTTTCTTCTTTAGTTGATTTTCAATCATTCATTCGTGTTAAGGATTTGAATGTAGGTGAGGCTATTACAATAGAACACAATGAAGGAGATGTTGTGTGTACTGTTGTTGCTCCACGTGTTGAAGAAGAATCTACTACAGAAGTGGTTGCTGAAGGTGCTGAAGGCGAAGCTGCCGAAGGTGCTGAAGGTGAGTCTGCTGAATCCACTGAAGAAGGTGGAGAGTAGTTCTTTGGGAAGCACTTTAGTTGTGATATAATCTTTGCGATTTTAACCTTATTTTCCTATGAAAAAGTTTCTCATTTTATTTAGTGTATTAGTTTTTGCAGGTTGTTCTGCAGCTGATAATGGTAGTGCCAGTGTTTTAAGTTTAGATTTTGATCTTGATGATGGAGATGTTCCTGCTGAACAATATTCTGAAACTGATCTTGAACTTGTTCCTAACTATGATGATCGTACTTTGTCTTTTAAGTATAATCGTGTTTTTCCAGGTCGTACTGATTCGACTCTTGATGCTGATAAATTTGCTGAAGGTGTGATCGGAGATGATTTCTTTGATAGATTTGAAGAAATTGTTGGTGGTATGAATCGTGGAGAAGTCTCTTCTACAAGCGAAGAAAAGTGTAGTGGGGGAGTTGATTTCACTCTAGCAATGGATAATGCAGATGATCGATTTGATTCGAGTGAAGATATTCATGTTTGTAATGATGAAAGAGATCAAATGTTAAAAGCTTTCTATGATGATGTTGTAGCATTATTGAATGTTGACGTTTACTAAAATCGAGAATGCTCTCTTGCTAGCTTAAGAACTTGCTTTTCGCTCATTTTTCTATAGAATTCTCAGGTAAATTTTTTTTAACATTTTACCTATGAATTATCCTCTATGGATGGGTCTCGTAAGTGTAGGCGCTTTACTTGCAGCTTTTATTTTTGCTGCTGGTATTGTCAAAAAACCTGCAGGTGACGAGAAAATGAAAGAAATTGCTAATGCTATCTACGAAGGTGCAATGGCGTTTCTTGCTAGAGAGTACAAAGTACTTTCTGTGTTTGTTGTTATTTTGGCAGTTGTTCTCTGGGTTTTCCTAGATAATGCTGCGACACCAAATATAAATGAAGGGATGCTAACATCTCTTTCTTTTGTATATGGAGCTATTTCTTCTGTGTTGGCTGGTTATTTTGGTATGAAGATTGCTACAAAAGCAAATGTTCGTACTGCAAATGCCGCTCGTGGGAGTCTTGGTAAGGCTTTGACAATCGCTTTCCGCTCAGGTGCCGTAATGGGACTTTCTGTTGTGGGATTGGGATTGTTGGGACTTTCAGTGCTTTCTTATGTTTTCTTTGATGTAATGGCACTTGATCCTGCTTCTGCTCTATCAATTATGACTGGTTTTGGACTTGGAGCTTCATCTATCGCTCTTTTTGCAAGAGTTGGAGGTGGTATCTTCACAAAAGCTGCTGATGTAGGAGCTGATCTAGTGGGTAAACTTGAGGCTGGAATTCCAGAAGACGATCCTCGTAATCCTGCTGTAATCGCTGATAACGTTGGTGACAACGTAGGTGATGTAGCTGGAATGGGTGCTGATCTTTTTGAATCATATGTTGGTTCTATTGTTGCTGCGATGATCTTGGGTCTTGCGGCTTTCGAAGGGATGAGCGGTGTTTATCTTCCTTTGGCTATTGCTGGAGCGGGAATTATTGCTTCTATTATTGGAACATTCTTTGTAAGAGTTGGTAAAAATGACAATATCCATGGTGCGCTTAAAAACGGACTTTGGTCTGCTTCTGTACTAGTGGTAATTGCTTCTTGGTATTTGACTGCTCACTTCTTGGGTGCTCATGCTTTCTTGGGTGAAGGAGCTGTAAGTTTCTCTGCTGCGTCTGGAGTATTTGTTGCTATGGTTGCCGGTCTTGCTGTAGGAATTATTATTGGTCTTATTACTGAATATTACACTTCTGATCATTATTCACCTGTAAAAAAGCTAGCGGAGTCTTCTAAGACTGGTGCTGCTACAAACATCATTACTGGTTTGGCACTTGGATATCTTTCAACTGCACTACCAGTTATTTTTATATGTATTGGTATCGGAGTTTCTTTCTGGGCTGCGGGATTGTATGGAATCGCTATTGCAGCGGTTGGAATGCTTTCTACACTTGGAATCTCTCTAGCTGTGGACGCTTACGGTCCAGTTGCTGATAATGCTGGTGGTATTGCTGAAATGGCTGGTCTTGGTGCTGATGTTCGTAAAAAGACAGATGCTCTAGATTCAGCTGGAAATACTACAGCTGCTATTGGTAAAGGTTTTGCTATTGGTTCTGCTGCTTTGACTTCGTTGGCACTATTCGCAGCTTTTACTGCTGCTGCTGGTATCGACGTAATCGACCTTACACAGCCTAAAGTAATTATTGGGCTCTTTATCGGTGGAATGCTTCCATTCCTTTTCTCAGCAATGACAATGGCTGCTGTGGGACGTGCTGCTAACGCAATGATCGAAGAAGTTAGACGTCAGTTCCGTGAGATTGAAGGTTTGATGGAAGGTAAAGCAAAAGGTGATAGTAAAAGATGTATTGATATTTCAACTCAGGCTGCGATTCGTGAAATGATTCTTCCAGGTGTGATGGCTGTTGTGGTTCCAATTCTATTTGGTTTCGCTTTTGGTTCAGTGGCACTTGGTGGTTTGATCGCGGGTTCACTTGTTTCAGGTGTAATGCTAGCGATTTCTATGGCTAACTCAGGTGGTGCTTGGGATAATGCTAAGAAATACATTGAATCTGGAAAACTAGGTGGCAAGGGTACTGATACTCATGCTGCTGCTGTAGTTGGTGATACTGTTGGTGATCCATTCAAAGACACTTCTGGTCCAAGTATTAATATTCTTATTAAGCTTATGACTGTTGTTTCTTTGATCTTCGCTACTGTTTTCACAACTGATGGACTTCTATAAGAACAAATTTAAAAAGGCCTTCGTTTGATACGGAGGTCTTTTTTTTATGCGGCAATTTTTAGTGCATCGATTTGTTCGGCCATTATTACAGCTGCATTTACTGCTGTTTGGAAGATTATTGTGCGAGGATCGATACATTGTTGCAGATGTCCTTCGTGGCCTTGAGTGAGGATCATTGTACATCCATTAACGAAGCTTTCTTCGGGTGAGGTGAAGATATCTCCGTTTTCTGGTGTAATGATCAAAAGATCTTCGTCTGGTTCTTCGGTATGGTGGTCTGGGGCGTTTTTGGCGCGCATTTCTTGAATAGTTTTGCTGGGGATGAATCTAGCGATGAGATCTGCTTCAGGGCGTATGCCGTTGGAAACTGGGGCGATTAGTATGCTGCCAGGCATAATGTGTTCAAGCCCTTCTTCACGTAGTTGTTTTTTTACCTCAGGGCGTATTTTCCCGGCTTTTGAGTGTCCAAGTCCTATTGTAGGGGCTTTTCGTTCTCTTAAAGTTTTCATGAAAGTTTCAGTGTCTCTTTTTATTCGTCCTCTCGGTCTGATTTTGTCGAATTCTGGCAGGTTTATTACTTCCCAGCCCGTGATTCTTTGTATTACTTTTAAAAGAGGTCGGAGGTAGTCGTTTGGGCCGAAATATCCAGGCATGACTAAGAAAGCAGGATGTGTTGGGTCAGGAATTGTGCGGTGATGACCGTTGGTTCTTTTGCGTATTTGGGCGTGTATAAAACGTTTAGCGATGTTTAGGGTAAGAAGAGGGGAGTTTAGTATGTCGTGTTTGACTGATTCTATGATTCCTGTGACTTTGCTTGGGGGAATTTGTTCTAAACTGGTGATTATTTTGTTATCGGTGCCTTTTGAACAAGCCTCTGCTATTTCTTGAATATTTATCCTTGGGTGGATGTAGTTCATTGAGAGCTTGCTAATTGAATACAGGTGGATAATACTACCCTCTATTTAATGTTTTCCGAAGGTGGTTTAGCTTCAAAAAAAGAGTGATTTCTGGTATAATATTAAGATAGGTTAATTGACTATTATGGCTGAGGATAAAGGAAATATCGGCACTGGTAATGATGGTTCTGAAAAAGGCAATGATGCTTCAAAAAAGAGGCAGGATAGTGCTGCGGATGTTTGGGAAAAGATTAAAAAAACTTCTTCTGAAGAAAAAACAAAGGTTAAGAGCGATTTAGATCGTGATTCTCTTAAGAAAGATGTTGTGAATAATGAGTCTTCAGGGCAGGAAGATGCTGCACCAAAGAAAAAACGTAGAAGGCGTCGTCGTAGGAAAAAATCTCCTGAAGATAATGCTGTGGAAGCTTCGGCTGAAACTTCTGTTGAAGCAAAAGTTGAGTCTGTTTCAGAAGCTGAAGTGCCAGCAAATCCCTTTAATCCTTTTGCGGTTGAAGGTGGATCGGAGCCAGTAGCAGAGCCTGAGGCGGAACCTGGAGGTATTGATGCTTCTTCGGTTGAAGTGACGCCAGTAGTAGAGCCGGTTGTGGAAGTGCAAGCTGAGCCAGAGCCAGTTGTGGAACCGGTGCTAGAGTCTGAGGTAGTGCCAGTTCCAGAGCCAGTTCCAGAGCCAGTTCCAGAGCCAGTTGTGGAAGCGCAAGCTGATGTAGTTCCGCCGGTGAATCCATTTTTAGTTAGTGGTGATTTGCCAGAGCTTCCTCCAGTTGAGCATAAGAGTGGAGGTGAAAAATCTTTGAAGGAGGAGGTTATTGAAGAGGAGGTGCCAAGTAATCCATTTTTGATTGAAAAAGATAAGGTGGAGGAGGCAGCTGTGGATGAAGTTGAGGATATTGTTGAGTCTGATTTGCCTTCGCCTGATGATATTGATCAAGCCCAGGAGCAGGAGAGTGATGAGGTGGATGAATATCATGCTGAGGAGACTAGTGTCTCGGAAAAAGCTGATGATCCTGAACTTATTGAACTTGGTGCTGAGGGTGGCATTGATGAAGTAATGGAGCATAATGTTGAGGATTTACATGGTTTCAAATCTGAGGTTTGGGATATTTTAAAACAGGCGGGTATTACTAAAAAACGTTTGATTGTTGGATGTTCTACGATTTTGATTTTGGCTATTGGGCTATTACTTTTCATGTTTGGTGGATTAAACTTTTTGTTTGGTTCTGATAGTGGAACTGTGAGTGATCGGCCTGCACCGGTTGAGAATGTGCAGGAACGTCCAGTGGTGGAGGATGATGGTGCTGATTCTGATGGTGTGGAATCTGCTTATGTTTTGGGTGAAGGGGAGTTGGCGAGGGCCGGGAGTATTGATGGTGTTTTGACTTCTTTTGAATTGGGAGAAGCTTTTGCTGTTGGTTTTGATGAAGCCTATATTCAGTATTTTGATCTTTTGAGGAAAATGCAGAATATTTATTCGACAGATGTTTATGCTTTGTTGGATTTGAGGGTTGATCGTCGTGTTGCGATAGAATCTCATATTGTTGAAATGACCGTAATCATTGATGAAGGGCTTTTGGTTTATGATGTTTTAGGTTTAAAAATGGAGGAAATGGATGCTGAGTTTGATGCTTTGGCCGTTCAGAGAGATGCTTTTGAGCAGGCTTATTTCAGTTCAGCTCAGAATCTTGAGGGGCAAGATTCTTTTTTCAATTTGAATAACTTTATTGAAGCGGAGCAATTGGGTGCTGATTTAAAGGCTAGATTTAGTGCATATCAAACTTTGAGAGACATGTTTGCTAATTCTTTGAATGTATTGAGGCCAAGATTGGTTGATATCACTGTGAATACGGATGCTGTGATTAAAGGGGTACGTGTATTTGATATTATAGATTCCGACATAAATGCTGTTATTCGTCTAGAATAGGGGTATAATTTTGCCATGGTTGATCAGGTGATGGCAAAAATAGTTTCTTATAACGAAGGTATTGATCAGGAAAAGGTCAGGAGGGTTTTAGACTTTGCCAAATTTCCTTATGCCTTAGAAATTTTAGAGATTATTTTGCCCTTGAAACCGGATGATAATATGATTTTGGCTGCACTTTTGGAGCCTATTTATGTTGAAGGGGGAATTAGTGACAAAGAAGTGAAGGATAATTTTGGTATGCATGTTTTTACGATTTTGCAGAATGTGAAGAGGTTGTTGTCTTTTAAGTATGCCAAAAATGACAAATCTAATCAGTTGGAAGTTTTGAGGAAATTGTTTATGGCTATGGCTAAGGATATTAGGGTTATTTTGATTGGTTTGGCGGTGAGGCTTTACAAGATGAATCATCTTTTGGATATTATTGAAGATGCTGGAGAGAGAGTTTTGTTTGCCAAAGAAACTTTAGATTTGTATGTGCCAATTTCCTCTCGTTTGGGTGTGTATAGGATCAAAACGCGTTTAGAGGATTTGGCTTTTAAGTTTGTGGATACTAGGAGTTATGAAGCAATTGTGGATCAACTTTCTCAATTTGGAGATAGTAGAAAAGTTGTGATTTCTTTGATTACACATGAATTAGAAGATTTTTTGAAGGCACGTGGTTATGCAGATGTGAGAGTTTTGGGACGTTTAAAAAGTGTTTCTAGTATTAATAAAAAGTTAAAGAAAAAAGGAGTTGATGCGGTTGAGGAGCTTTATGATATTTTTGCGATGAGAGTTATTTTACCGGCGCAGTATGATGAATCTGAACATGAAATAGTGGATCATCTTTATGGAGTTTTGGGCATGATTCATGGTGAGTGGAAGCCTATTTCCAGACGATTTAAGGATTATATTGCTGTGCCAAAACCGAATGGATATCGTTCTCTGCATACGGTTGTGCTTGGTTTGGCGCCAAAGGATAGGGATCAGCCTGTGGAGATTCAGATACGTAGTGATGCGATGCATAGCGAAGCGGAATACGGGATTGCTTCTCATTGGCTTTATAAGACTGTGAAGGGGAGTTTGAAGTCTCAGATAGATTGGCTTAGAGGTTTGGAAAGAATTAGAGATGATTTGGCTGCTGGGGGTGAGTTGTTGGGATTAGCTTCTACAGGTGTGTTTTCTGATAGGATTTTTGTTTTGACTCCTAGGGGAGAAGTGAAGGATTTGTCTGTTGGTGCGACGCCGATAGATTTTGCTTATTTGGTTCATACTGATGTGGGAAATCGTTGTGTGATGGCCAAGGTTGATGGAGAGATTGTTGCTTTGGATTATGAGTTAAATAATGGAGATGTTGTGGAGATTGTTACAAAAAAAGATGCTGAGCCAAAGTTGAAATGGCTTTCTACTGTTGTTACTTCTCAGGCTAAATCAAAAATTAAAGCTTATTTTAGTCGACTTAATCGTGATCATCATTTAAAGGAAGGTCGTCGATTAATGAATGCTCAATTGGCGAGGTTGGGGCATGCTCATTTAGATCAGAATTATTCTATTTTGAAGAAATTTGTTGGCAAAAAATTGACGGTGGCTTTGAGGGAAAGTTTGATTGTGGAGGTTGGTCAGGGCTCAAAATTGGCTTCAGATGTTGTTCGTAAGGTCTTTCCTTATGAAGATGTGATTGTACGCAAAGTAATTGATGAGATTGAAGAAGAGACAAAGTTTGTTAAGGGTAACGATTTGTTTGAGGAAGAAATTTTGGTTGGTGGTGAAGATGGTTTGCCTGTGAAAATTGCAAAATGTTGTCAGCCGCATTTTGCTGAGGACATCATGGCTTATGTCACTAGGGGGAATTCAGTTACTATCCATGCTTCTAAGTGTGCAGTTTTGGAAGCATTGGGTTTGGAAAGGAAAGTTAGTGCTTCTTGGTCTGGTTTAGATGATGGGCAGGTTCAGTATAAATATCGTGTGAAGATTTTGATTAAGGTACTTTTGCGTCTTGATTTGATGCGGGATGTGACTTCGATTATGTCTAATGTGGGTATTTATGTGGTGGATGTTTCTACTAAACAAACCAGTGGTCGGGTTCATAATTATTGTTTTGTTTTGGATTTAGAAAATCTGGATCAGTTTGATTTGCTTTTGGATAAGTTGGAAGAAGTTCCGGGAGTTTTGCAGGTTAGTCGTGTGCTTTAAAAGAAGCTGCTTACTTTGTGCTCTGTTTCTTTTTCGATGATGCCTTGTAGGATGAATTTCAGATCTTTCTCTTCTGTGGGGCTTAGTGCGATGTTTGTGAGTTCTGCTAATGGGTGGGTTTGTACGTATTGGAAGAATTTTTGGTATTTTTCTTTGAGGGAAGTTTTTGTTTGGCTGAGGTCGGGGAGGATTCCCATTAGGTCTAGAAGTTTGATGAGGTAAGCGATTGAGATTAGTCCGGGTTTGTCGCTTGATTCGAGCTGAATAATACTATGTTCTAATAGTGCTAAGAGGTTTTGTAGTGATTGTCTTTCAAAAAGAACTTGTTCTGTTATTTCTGCGATTTGTAGGGCTGACTTTATTTTTTCGAGGTTTTGATGCGAGCGGAGCGAGCATCTTATTGTTTCTGTTTCTCGGAGGATGGTTGTTTTTGGGCCGAAGTATAGGGAGATATTGCAAATGTTGAGTGTTTCTAGGTGGCCTGTGAATTTGCTGGTTATTTTGCGAGCGCCTTTGGCGACGACTCTTAATTTGCCGAATTCTTCTGTATACAAAAAAATGAATTTGTCATTTTCTCCGATATTTTTGTGGCCGAGGATAATTGCTTTTGTACTTAGATTTTTCATAATTGCTTGTGAACTGCAATTATAGAAGAAAGTGTGGCAATTATTACGGTTGCTACTAGTTCGTAAAGGAAGACTTTTGTGAAGGCTAGTGAAGAGAAGTAATCTTGGAGGTTTGTGCCTGAAATGTCGATATTAGCGATGACTATTTTGAGCATTATCGCGCTGAGAATTATGGAGAGGATGCCGTAAACGATTGCTTCAATCATAAATGGTAGTCGGATGAACCAGTGTGATGCTCCAACGAGTTTCATTATTTGGATTTCTTTTTTTCGGGTAAAAATTGTTATTTGTAGGGCGTTGATGATGATTAGGATGCTGCCGATTATGAAGGTGATGATGATCCAGAAAGTTATTTTGTCAGCAAAATTTGAGAGTTTGACTAGGTTTTTTGAGACGGAGGATATAATTGGATTGTTTGTGTTGCTGGTGTTTGTCTTTATGTTTGAGAGAAATTGAATGTATTTGTCTTGTTGTAAAAATGTTTCGAGTTTGACGTGATCGCTGGCGCTTTTGGTAATGATGTTGATGCTGGAGGGAAGGGGATTGCCGAGACGATATTTTTCGAAGACGTTTGAGATATTTGGGTGTTTGTTTTTCATGTCCCTTAGTGCGTCTTCTTTTGAAGTGAATTTCACTGCTTCAGTTTCTTCTAAATTTTCAAGATCCTTTATGAGTGATTGTTGTTGGCTTGTGGTTGCGCTTTCTTTTAGGTAAACAACTACGTCTATTTTTTTATTTAAGTCGATTAAAGCTTCTTGGGAGATGAAGTTGATTGCTAATACTACATTGAATATGAAAATAATGATTCCAATGACGAATATTGTGGCGATAGAAAGTAATTTGTTACGCCAAATATTTTGGAATCCAAGCTTAAATGCTCTTTTTATTAATAGGGATGAGTTCACGCGAGTTAGTATAGCGTTTACTGTGCAAGTTGTTTAGCTTTTTTCAGAGACTCTTTGATAATGGAAGATTTGTATAGATTTGGGCTGTAGGGAGTCAGTCTTATTACTTCGGTATCCATTTTTAGTTCGATCAGTAGTTTTTTTATGCCGTAGGTGAATACAAACTGGTCGTAACCGAGTGCAATAACGTCGGGGCGATATATTTTGATTACTTTCATTTTGTCTTTGTCGTTTCCAAGTACGATTTTGTCTGCCCAATTCGTTTCTTTGAGGTTTTTGAGGCGTTCTTTTTCATTGTGGTCGGGAAAATCTCCTTTAATTGTTTTAACTGTTTTGCCACGACCAATAATGGCAATTAGTTCATGTCCGAGTTCACGAGCTTGTTTGAAAAGGTCTTCGTGTCCAGCGTGCAGATAGTCGAAAGTGCCAAATACCATTACTAACTTTTTTTTCTCTGAAAATTTCATTTAAAGGTCGGGAATAAAAATATTAACTATGATTAAAATGAGAAGGGCTACTATTATCGTTGAAAAAAGAAAAATGTCTAGTTTTTTGTGTGATTTCTCGGTGTCGGTAAAAGCAATTCTCAAACTACTGAGCCCATAAATTAGTCCTGTGAGCAAAAATGGAATGTCGGTTATTTTGCTTATAACTGAGGCTTCTTCGAGGAAAAGTGTGTTTGATAAGAGGATGTTTGCACTGAAATGTATCAGTCCAGTGACGATAAAGAAGACTAATGAGACTTTTTTGATGTTGTCGAGTGTGGTGTTCATTTATTTGATTATAGTGGGCTTGCTTGCAATTTCAAAAACCTTTTTGTAGACTTGCGTCATGCTTAGCGAGGAAGATGTACGACATATAGCCAAGTTAGCGCGAATTGCGCTAAGTGATGAGGACGTTTCGAAGTTTGCAAAACGGCTTTCAGTTGTTTTGGATTATATGGATATATTAAATGAATGTGATGTCAGTGAAGTAGAAGGCACCAATCAAGTGACTGGATTGGAGAATGTTTGTGACAAAGATGAAGTTGTTAAGTCTCAGTCTAGTCCTGAGGAGCTTTTGGCTTGCTCTGAATTGCCTGTGGATTCAAATCAAATACGTGTTTTACCTGCTATTAAATGAATTTAAACGAATTAAATATAAGAGAGGCGCATCAAGGATTGAAATCTAAGGATTTTTCTGCGGAAGAATTGTTGGATTCTTGTTTGGGGGCTGTAAAAGAAAAGGATGGTGAATTGAATTCGATGATTACCGTTTGTGATGAAAGTGCCAGAGAGCAGGCAAAAAAGGTGGACAATAAAATTGCTCAAGGTGATGACATTGCTCCTTTGGCAGGTATTCCATGTGCGGTAAAAGATTTGTTTAATACTAAAGGGGTGAAGTCGACTTGTGCTTCACCAATTTTGAAAGATTTTGTGCCACCTTATGATGCAACTGCGATTGAAAGGTTGCGTGCTGAGGATATGGTGATGATTGGTAAATCTAATTTAGATGAATTTGCTTGTGGAGCGTCTACTGAACATTCTTGTTTTGGTGTGACCAAGAATCCTTTTGATATGGAGAGGGTTGCGGGAGGTTCTTCCGGTGGTTCCGCTGCGGCATTAGCTGCGGGGATGTGTACTTATTCATTAGGAACTGACACTGGAGGTTCTATACGCCAGCCTGCGAGTTTTTGTGGGGTTTATGGCATGAAGGTGACATATGGTCGTGTTAGTCGTTCAGGAGTGACTTCGATGGCTTCTTCGTGGGATACTATCGGCTCTTTTGGTCGAAGCCCCGAAGACATTGCATATGTTTTGCAGGCGATGGCCGGTAAGGATTTGAGAGATTCAACAATGCCAGATGTGGCGGTGCCGGATTATATGAGTTTTATTGGCAAAGATGTGAAGGGAATGAAAATTGGTTTGCCCAAGGAATATTTTGGCAAAGGTGTAGAAAAAGAAACTGCGGATATTGTGCGTGCTGAGGTTTTGAAGTTGGAAAAGGCCGGATGTGAGATTGTAGAAGTTGAATTGCCTACTACCAAGTATGCTGTGGCGGTTTATTATGTGACGATGCCAGCTGAGCTTTCTGCTAATTTAGAACGTTTTGATGGAGTTCGTTATGGTGCGAAGCCTGATAAGGTTGAGGATTTGGTTGAATATTATTATGAGGCTAGGGGAAGGGGATTTGGTGACGAGGTTAAGAGAAGAATAATGGTGGGGACTTATGTGCTTTCGGCCGGTTATTATGATGCTTATTACAAAAAGGCTCAAAAAGTGAGGACTTTGATTATTAATGATTTCAAAAGGGTTTTTGAAGAAGTTGATGCTTTGATTGCGCCAGTTTCACCATTTACGGCTTGGAAGATAGGGGAGTTTGGAGATGATCCAATGAAAGAGTATATGGCTGATGCTTTGACGATTCCGTCTTCAGCTGCTGGTTTGGCTGCCTTGGCATGTCCAGCTGGGCTTTCTAGTGGAGGTTTGCCGATTGGATTACAAATAATTACTCCTCAGTTTGAAGAGGGGAGGTGTTTGCAGTTGGCTGGAGTGCTGGGGGCTTAGAACATGGACAGGTTTGAGTCTTTTATTTCTGGTTCTGGAGGGATTTCGAGTTCGCCTTTTTCTCGGAGGATGGTTGTTTTGATTTCGGTTGGGTTGAGAGGTTCCATCATTTTGCCTTTGATGTCGCCTTTGCCGAGTAGGTCGGTGAGTTGCCAGCACATGTTGAAGATAGCGCGTTGGCTGTTGGCGATTTCGGGACTTTCGATGATCATGCCGATTAGTTCGTCTTTAAATGAGATGATGGCGACTTTGTCATCGTAGATGTTTATTTCGTTGCTGAAATCGAATTGGTCGCGGTCGATCAGGCGGATTTCACGGAAGTATATTTTGTTTTCGGCTTTTACGATTTCACCTTCAGCATCTTTTGGGGAGATACCGCGGAGGTAGATTTTCTTTTTGGCACGTTTTTCTACATATTCTTTGTCGTATTCTGGCCACATGTGACGAATTTCGTGTGAATTGGAAAAATTAAGGATGTCACTTTTGCTGGTGAGAGTGTCTGCGTAAATTGCTTTGATACCTTCTATTCCCTCGAAATAGCGGATGCGGGGATGATTTGTTTCACCTGTAAGGCGTTTGAATTGCGGTAGGCTGGCACGAAGGTCGTTGCTGCGTTTTTCGTATTCATCGACAAGTGTTTCTGGACTTGTGGCTGTGAAATATTTGATTTTTTGTTTGGTGAAATAGCTTACCAGTCCTTTTTTCTTTAACTTTTCTAGAATGTCATAACAGGTGACGCGGTTGATTGCGGCTCCTTTGGCAACTTCGGATACGGGTGCTGTTCCTTTTTCAATACAGGAGAGATAGACACGGGCTTCTTTTTCACTTAAGCCGATGTTTGTAAGGATTTTTGTAAGGTTGTTTTGCATAGTTGTAGAAAATTTCAACACTTTAAGTTTATCAAATGTCTCCTTGTTGGCAATTTTTTTGACTTTGCAAATCAGCTGCAGCATTGCAAAATTAGCTTTTCCACTTCTAATTGTAGGGCTCTGTTGTCTACGCTGGAGATTTGGATTTGGCCTGTTTTGGTTTTGGTGTCGATTATGAGGAGATTTGCGTATATTTGTGTCAGTTTTTCTTGGCTAAAGTTTTGGCATTGGGATGCACTTTTTTGGATTACGAAAGGGTGTTGTTTTAGTTTTTTCTGCATTGAACTGCGACTTTCTCCTTGTTGGGATAATTCTTTGATTTGAATTAGAATGCGGAAATGGCGCACTATCATGTAAAAGCTGCGGATCAGGTCTTCGCCGCTTTCATTGAGAATGGTGAGGGTTTGGATAGCTCCTTTGGCTTTTTTTGCGGCAATAGAGTCAGTTAGTTTAAATATTGAGCTGTGTAGTGATGGTGTGGTGATTTCGTTGATCATTTGTGCGGTAATGGTGCGGCCATTTGCGTAGGACTCTAGTTTTTGGATTTCATTTTTGATGGTCCAGAGGTCGCTGCCGCAGTGTTCAGATAGGTAGCTGGCTGCGGAAAATGACATGTTTAGGCCTAGGGTTTGTGATCTGTCGAGAATCCATTTGTTTAATTGGGATGTTGTGAGAGTTTTGAATTCTTCAGTTTTGGCTATTTTCTTTAATTTTTTGTAGAGGCTTAGTCGTTTGTCTGGACTTTCTGATTCCTGAAAGATGATGACAGTGCTTTCTGGTATTTTTTCTAAGTTTGCTGCGAGTATTTTTTGATCGTCGGTTTTTCCTTTTTTTAAATAATCTTTTACGATTAACATTCTTTTCTCAGAGAGAAAAGGTAGGGATTCGGCGTCTGTGATGAAATTTTTTATAATAAGTTTTTTTCCTTCTATCTCCTCTAAACCTTCTTCGCCATATTTTTGTATAAAGGCTTTTTTCCAAGTGTTTAGTTTCTCGGAACTTGCAAAAGTGTTTTCACCGTAAAAGAGAAAGAGGTTGTTCATGGAGCCGAGTGTAACACTAGTTTGGAATCAAATCCACGAACTCAGTGATTACCGGTGGAGTGTTGAGCATCAGTCTTGAATCGTAGTGAATTGTGACTGATCCTTCGTTGCGAGTTGGGTCACCAGCCCCGACACGGTTGCGGAATAGGTCGTAGACGTTTCCGAATACACTACCGTTAATTTTCAGTAGTTTAGTACTTTGGCCTTTGGCTTTGATTTGTCCGTCGTTGCCACTTTGGTCTAAATCTACTGCCATTAAGATTCCGTCGATGGTTGTGACATTGCTTGAAATAATGATGTCACCGTCGATTACGATAAATGCAGCTGATGGAATTTCTCTTTGTTTTGAAAAGTTAGTTGTTCCGTATTCGATATTTGATTCGATGCGGATGTTTCCGTTTTTCACAATATAGGTTTGTGCAGCTGGAATAGATCCTTTTCCTTGGATTCGGTATGTACCGTTTGCTCCAATGATTAGATCGTTATTTTCAACAACGAATACTCCGCTAGATGAATTGTCGAATTGAGATAAGTCGCTTGTAGAGTTGATAGTTGTATTTTTGTTTAATCCGCCCCAACGTGAAATTCTGGTGACGTTTGCAGCGATTTTTGCGTTGATGTTTCTTTCTTTCCAGTCTTCGGCAACGTCTGCACGTAGCTCACAAATAGTGGATGAGAAGTTTTTGAGGGCGTTGTTGTAGCCTTCTACGTTGTCAGCTTGGTTTGAGAAGCGACATACGTCGTGGGATGGGAGTTCTAGGAGTTTTGCTTCTTGTGGAAGGTCGCCGGAGCCGGTTCTTGGTACTTCTCCAGGACGTTCTTTTTCAGGAGTGATTCCCGTTCCGGTTGATCCTTTGACTTCAGAACATTGTGATACATCGATTCCTGTGTTGAGAATGTCGTGGTAAAAAACGTCGCCACCTTGTCTAGTAAGGATGAATGGGCAGAGTATGATTACTTTTGCATCGTCTTGGCCGATGTTTCCTTTATTGTCTTTGTAACTGGCAACGTTGCGGAATTCCGCTCCACAGCCACTTACTTTTGTTAATTGTTCACAGAAAGCAGTGTTGATGTTTGAACGATTTTTCATTTTCACATCAATATAGATTTTTGTTTCTGATCCTTTTTTAATGTTTTTGAATTCTAAGTCTTTTCCATTAAAGAAATCTTGTTTTGCGTCAAGGAAGTCTTTGTCGTCTAAACATACCCTTCGATTTTGTGTACCGTTTGAACAGTTGTAAGCTTTGGCATAAGGTTTAAGATCGTCTCTGGTTTCTCCGTTAAATATTGTGTAAGAAGTTCTGTCATTTTCTTTAACGGTAATTTTCATTGATTCTGCAATGAGGTTTCCGCCGTTAGAGATATTGATTGAGCCGATTTTTCCTGCAGATTTAAATTTATCTTCTTTTAATTTTACTGAAGTAGTTTCAGATCCTGAGGTAAAAATAATGTTGTATGTGATGTAATTTGTGCTTCCACCGACATTTAATACATTATCTTCGTATTTTTGTGAGTTATTTGTTGGATAAACGTATTTTTTTATTTCTGGTTTACGTTCAGGTTCTTCTTCACTTCGAGTCCTGATGGTGTCGTAACATTCAGATTCTTGACCTTGGACATATACTTTTACTTTTGTATCGTCGTCAAAATCTTCGAGTCGGTTGTAGAGTACTCCGTGGGTTTTGTCATCTTCGTCCCCGTTTTCCCATTCACCATCTCCGGAAATTACTTCCCAAACATATGTGAAATCTTTTGCCCTACTAGAAGGACTTACTTTGATTTTGAATAGTTGCTCGTCGTCGTTGTCGTCAATTTCCCAAGGGGAGTCAGGACGGACAATTTCGAGATCTTTACATTCTATTTGTATTTTTGTAGTGAATTGATCTTGGCAGATGTTTGAGGCAAATGCTTCTATAGTTATTTTGTTGTCTTCACTGTTTTCTGCAACGTAATCGATTAGTAGTTCACTTGTTGCTGAGTCGATTTCTTCTTTTGTGAAAACTAATTGTTTTTTTGCTTCTGATTTTTTGTCACCAAATTTGATGATTCCTCCTTTGCCATCTTTTACGGTGACGGTCATATTTCCGTCGTGGTCTTTGAAGTCTCCTGTGATTTTTAATTCTGGTGCAGTGATGCGGTCAAAATTAGTGGCTACAGGATCGAGGTTTAAGTTTGTACATTCGTCTGGAGTTTCAGGTGCTACGAATTTAAATTCTTCGTTACAACTTGCCTCGTGGTCGACTGCAACTACTTTTAGTGTTGAGTTTATATCGGCGTTTGGATCAGCTTTGAAGTATATTTCTCCGGTGATATCGTCGATAGTTGTGTCGTCGAGGCCGAATAGTTTTTCTAATTTTTCGATGTCATCCACTTGTAAAAGTGTGTCAAAGATTCCTGCTAATAGAGGATCTGTTGGTCTTTTGAGGAAAACACCTCCGTTAGAAGTGAATTTGGATTTAGCGTTTTCAACTGTTTCTGTGTAGCTGGTTTTTGTAGAAAGTTTGTAGAAATCTTTTGAGATCTCAATTTTTTCTAGTTGTACTCCATCGTCAAAGGTATCGATGGCGATACAGAATAATGGGATTGTTGGAGGTTCACCTAGGATGTCATAGTCCTTTTTGCAATTTCCATCTGCACAGTTTGTTTCTACGTGTACGACGTTTTCACCTTCTTTTAAGGCATGTAGATATACTTTTGTACCTGGTTTTACGGTGATTGAATTTGCTTTGCGGATGTCTTGGCAGAATCCACCGATTGGTTCTCTTGGTGTTTGATCTGTTCCGGGGATAAGGTCGATTTCAGAATTGCTATCTGGAATGCCTCTTGGTTTTTCAGTTGAAAATGATCCGAAGCCTTCGTCGACGGAGTAGGTGATCATGCTATTAAAGCTGTCATTGCTTGAGCCTTGTGCTTTTGCAGTGAATTCTGAAACAGTGTTTTTGATTAGATCGTGGTGTTTGCTTACTTGAAGTTCTGTACAGAAATTTTCTTCAATAATGTTAAAACTTCGGTTACAGTTGTTTGTTGAACAATCAGTAGAAATTTCTATGACGTTTGTTCCAGCTTTTTCAGCTAGGAAATATACTTTTTCTCCTGGGTTGACTGTGATTATTTCGCTACCGTTTTTTATGTTGTCGATTATTTCTTCTTCAGCTTTAGTTAGCCCAAGTAGGGGATTAAATTTCTTTTTTATTGGTGGGGTTGTTGTAAATTTCCCGTTATTGAGGTCGATAATTGTTTGTAAAAAGTTTTCCATGTTTGGAATTGTCTTTTTTTGTGGAACTATTTCGATTTTTTGTTTGATTACCGGTATTTTTAGAATATTTGTTCCTTTGAATACGTTGATAATGTCTTGTCCAGAGATAGTATTACTTTTTTGTTCACTACAGATTAAATCGCTTTTGACTGAGAGTTTGTGACAGTCTTCACATTCAATGAATTGATCTTCTTCGTTGATTTTTATTCCTTCTGGTTGATCCTTGAAGAATTGGCCATATCCAGGCAATACTTTGTAGGTCATTGCTCCGTTGAATAGTTTTCCGTTTTGGTCTAGAGATTTTGCGCTAAATATTGTTACTGTTCCTACTTTTGGTGTTTGGTAGTTAACTCTTAGTTTGTTACAGATTGGGAACTCTAGGCTGGCCTTACAAACTGTTTCGTTTGCGAGTTCTTTTGATATTCCTGAGAGTTTCACCTCAATTGGTCCATCTCCTGTAAAGAAAATTTCACTATTTTCTGATACATCGACTTTTGTGTCTCCAACAAAGAATTTTTGTGTAATTTCTTTTATTTTTTGATTTGCTACACCAAGCTGTTCAAAGAATTTGTTCGTAGAGTTTGGTGAAGAGTAATTTATTGTTGTTGATGTAGGTGTTTCTTCTTTGAATTTAAAGTTGGTATCTAGCTTAAAGGCTGGCTTTCCATTGATAAATCCTTGTGGTACTGCTGTTGAGTTGAGTTCAGTACAAAAGTTTGAAGTTTCTGGGAAGACTAGTTTTTTTGTACAAGCTGAGATGTCTATTCCTGCTGGTACATTTACTAGTTTTACATTTACTGGCGAATCTCCTTTGTAGAAGATCTTCTCAGTGGGGGAGCTGTTGGCTGATCCTTTGCTTAGGCTTCCGTCTGCTTTTGTAAATTGACTATTCGCATCATCTGATGTCCATTGTAAACCAATCTCAAGGTCAGCTGTGATTACGTCTTTCAATCCAAATTTGCCTGAGAGTTCGTGTAATCCATCTCCATTTACTTGAGTAATGTCTAAATTAGTACAAAGAGGTTCTTTTACTGGAGGTGGTGGAGGTGGTGGAGTTTTTTTAGTTACTATTACATCGAAATATGCGGCACCGCTATAACGGAAACATCCTGGGATTCTGTCGAAGCTTATCCACATCTTATCTTCTTTGAAATGTGGTGTTGCGTTGATAAGGATATTATTTGGCACAACCGTATCAAATTTTAGTTCAGTCTTTTCTGTAACCGCTTTATCATAGAATGTGTTTGGTTCTGAAAGAAGGACTGTCAGCCATGCCGAGTCTTTAACAGGCTCCAGTCCAAATTCTCCTGCAGGGAAAACTGCTTGAATATCGTCTGTTACTATTCTTTTTTCTGTTCCATTTTCAGTGAATGATGTAGGGATTGTGTCATGAGAGTCTTTATTCCATTTTATGAAACCTCTTGGTCTCATCACACCTCCTTGACCTAAAATGTTGTTCAGGTCGATTCCAATGTCTACGCTTTCAGCGTCAGGACTTCCTCCTGCGGCTCCATCATAGGAGTCTTCACCATTATTGTGAAAATACAATTCGAAACGAATTACATCACCTTCTTTCATGGTTTTGCCTGTTGTTTCGCTTGGAACTGTATTGAAATAATTTTGATCTTTACACCCGCTTTCTCCGCCGGAACAATGTTTTGCTACTAAAAATAGTCTTTCGTCTCCGAATCTACTCCCAATTGAAATATTTGGGTTATTGGTGAAATTGTTGAAAGAGGGGAATGATAATCCTGACTGTCCTTCTATAAAGGGGATGCCAGGTCGTTCTGGTGTGAAGTTTGATATATTTTCTACGGCTGAAGCATTAGAAAATATTAGCAATGATGCGAATAGTCCGACTGTAAATTTTTGTAAGAATTTTTTCATAATTTTTAGTGTCCTGATGGGCTAATTGATCCTGATGCTTTGTTTGGTCCTTTTGCTTGGCCTTTTGAATATACGATTGGTTCTGTGTCAGTTGGTCTCCTGTTTGGGTTTCCTCCTGCTCCTTTTGGTGGGTTTTCTTTTGGTCCACCTTTTGAATGTTTGCCACCTTCTTTCTGTACTGGTGTTCTTTTGGGAGTTGCTTGAACGACTGCCACTCCGGCAAATGCGGAAGCGTGGATTTTGGATTGTTTTGATTCTATGCGGTCAATTGTTTCGTTGTAGACGCCACGAACTCCTAATCCTTTTATTGTTTCAGTTACTTCGATTGATCCGAGTTCTCTTACATAGAAGGATGCGTTTGCACATTTTGTGTATGCTCCTGACATTATTTCTGTGGTCATTCTTATTTTTATTTGTGCACCGTTACTGAGTTTTCTTTCGAAAGTTTTTCCAGCTAGTTGCGCATTGCGTACTCCGGTCACAAGTTCTTTGAAATATTGGAATGCTTTTTTGTGTTTAGGAGAGTTAAGTTTTGAATTATCAATAAAGATTTCGTTTATTAGTTTATAGTTTTCTAATCCTCCTACCATTAGTGGAGCTAATTCTTTTCCACTTTTTGATTTCACACTCATTGAAGCTAATTTTAATGCCAAGGGAGCTGTGAGGAAATCTAAATCTTCTTTTGGTGTTGGACTTGCAGCTTCGAGAAGTACTTGTGCTAGAAGTCTTTTTGTAGGGTTTTCTTCATCTAATTCGTATGTTTCGATTGTGTCACTGAGGAAACCAAATACTCTTGGCATTTGTGACATGCTTGCTGAGTTTGGTGTGCGTGTCATTACCATGGCTCGTTTTGTTCCTTTTTCTATGGTGCGTGATCCTGAGAAGAATGCTGCACCTGCTGGTACTGCCATAGCAAATTGATTTGTGAAACTTTCTAGATTTCCGCTTTTCAATTTTTGTAGGACATCATCGTAAATGTTCATCATGATCATGTCAGTTAGTTCTCCAGCTCTTGTAGGGTCTTCTCCTATTCTTGTTAAAATTTCTCCAAATTGTTTTTTGAAAATTGGTCTGATCCATTTGATTCGATTTTCAATTCCCCGTTTTATTGCTGGTGCGTTTTTCTTTTTCACCAATGTTGTGAAGTGTTTATCGAGAATATACATTGTAGCGACACTTGCTTGTCGATCATTTAGTTTTACTCCGGCTTTTGCAAAGATTTGAATTATTTTTGTCGGATTATCTGCCACCGCAGCAAATGCTTTTTTGTTTTTTGTGTAAAAATCATCAAGTTCTATGAAAAAGTCTTTTCCGAGTGATTGTTCGGCAAAGTCTTGATATTTGATTGTATTCATTGTTAACAGTCTTTCTTTGACTGCTGTTTTTCGGTCTTTGTTTTTTTCTATTGTAGGGTCAATTCTTGACAGTGGTGCACGTGCGTGTCCTTCGTAGATGTTTGTTTGAGCTCTATCAGATGCGCCTCTTTGTAATTCATAGTTTTTTTCTGCTCTAAGCTTTTGAAACATCGATCCAGACTTTTCTTGGATGTACATTGTTCCGTTTCCAGCTTTTAGTGATGAGCTTTGTCTGATCACTATTACGTCGCGAATTGATGCTTTGAATCGATCTCGTGGGAAAGGCAGTTTAAATCTTTCTCTAGAAATAATTAAATCACTAATATCTCCTTCCAAGTATAATTTTCCATTTTCTTTTCTAATTCGGATGCCAATTACGTTTGGATCGAGATAAATTTCACTATCTTTGTCTTCAGTTTTTTCAATTATTAATTCTGTATTTCCATTTTCATCTTTTTCTAAACGTATGCGACTTGGTTTTAGTGCTTCGTTATATTCTTTTAAATCTGGTTCTTTTTTGATTGTTGTTAGATTTGTTTCACGACTTTTTTCTAAAATTAAGATTTCTCCATCTCTTCCATAAACTAGTTGTGGAAGTTCGTTGTGAAATTTAGTTTTTCCTGCTTCCACTGTTTTCAGAGCTTTTTCAAAAGTTCTTCTATCAGATATTAGTGGTAGTAATTTTGAAATTTCTTTTCTATTTGGTGTGTTTAATTTTGCAGAACCGATTTTAAGACCGATTACTGGAATTGGCACTGCCCCCACCATAACTATTCCAACTGATGAAATTATAGGGATAGGGGATGATGCTAATTCGTCTAGTGTTTCACTGGTGATTTCTTCTTTAATCCTGTCTATCATCTTTATGATGTGAGCTGGAGTAAGATTGAAATCGTCTTGTAGTGGTCTTAGTTTGTCCCACAGTGGTTTTATTTTTTGTAGTGATTCGAATTTACTTTTACTTGATCCGGAAGGTAGTTTTTTCCAGTCATTCCATAGTTTGTGGAATTGGCTTTTTTCTTCTTTTGATGTTCTTTCTCTTTCGAATTGCGCTTTTGCATTCCATGAAAGCATGAAACTTCCTCCCACTGTTGGGATAATATTTGCGAATGAAAAATTGCCTCCTATAAATAGTGAGAAATTAATGTATTTCGTTTCTGCATTGTGTCCCATTCCTAATGCAGCTCCGTTGACTCCAATTTCTGCAACTCCTTGTAGTGAGTATCCATCTGTTTTTACTATGTCCCATTTTAGTGCAAGACCACCTAGGAATTCTCCATCTTTTGTTGCGCCAAATCCCCAGTTTAGTGTTGATCCATCGCTGAGTTTGATTGATGAGCCTACACCGCCGGCTGTTAATTCATACTTTCCTGGACTAGTTTCTGTTACTTGAGTCATGGCTCCACCAAGTACGGCGCTTTGTACTTTTGTAATATCTTTTTTGCCGTATCCAGCTGCGATCATTGTTTTGACCATTTTTTCTAATGCTGGATGTTGAGGTTTTACGTTTTCACCTTCTTTTGTTTCGAGTCTATCAAATTGATTTTCGAATTTTGCTGTTCTATCGATTAAATATCCTGCTTGAAAAGCGATGATAGAGAGGGGACTCATTGTGTCCGCATCCAGGCTTGTTAAAAGTCTTAGTTTTAATCTTTTTTGAAATATTGTGTCTTTTTTTAATCCTTTAAAATTTGTTTTATTTCCTTTTTCGGTATTTTCTCTTAAGTATTGGTTTAAAAAGCCAAGTGTAATTAGTCGATTTAATTCTTTGATCATTGGTGCTTCTTGAATCATCTCTACGCCTTTGTCACCTGGTGCTGTCATTCCTGGTGTGTTGATTAGGTCGTCAAATGCTGAGCGTGGACTGTTGTATCTTTGGAATTCTCCTCTGTCTATTGTTGAGGTTTTGCCATCGATGTTGACCATTGTCATTTGATCCACGTTATTTGCAAAAAGTAGTGCGATGATTTTTGCCCAATCTCCTTGTTTATTTTGTTCATAAGAACAAAGTTTGAAGAGGGCTTTCATTTGAGGGATTTGGTTTTTGTATAAGTTTTCGTAAAAATCCTTTTGCTCTTTCATTTTTGTTTGAATTCTTGTTCCTGGACTGCGCCCTTTGTCCCAATCTGTCGGTGCAACTTTTCCGTGAGTTAATTTGGAGATCGCATTGAGGAGATCGAATGATTTGGAAAGAACTTTAAACATGTATGCGTATTTTCTTTCTTCATCTGCGGTTTTATTTTTGTTGTCTGCGAGTTTTTGGAATTCTTCTATGAACTTATCTTTGTCTTTTAATAGTGATTCTCCGACGATGAACTGAGCTTGTGTGGAGAATCCTTTCATGAATTTGAAAATGTCTTTCAGATGAACTTTGTCATTGTCGTCTTCTGAAACAATTTCAGCAAAAATTCTTGGTATGTCTGTGTGGTGTAGCTTAAAGGGTTCTTTTTTCATGATGTTTATGACGGCTTTATTGCCATTCATTTTGAGGAAGCGGTTTTTCATTTTTTCTTCGTACATTTCTCCAACATTTTTGGTTAACGTGAATTCTTTTTTTGAAAGAGTTTTATATTCTTGGAGATATGTTGTGTGTCTAATTTTTGTTTGTTGTGTGTCTAGATTTTCACGTGCTGTTCTTCGAGTTTTGCCCGTAGATCTTTTTGGAGTTTCTTCTGTACGAGGTTCTGGGCGAGGTCTTACTGTAGGTTTTGCTGTTGTTTGCCCTGCTCTTCTTTCACCTTGAGCGACAGTTGTTCTATCTACTCTTGTTGTTGGGGTGTTTGATACTAACTTTATTAGTTCAGCATTTGAGTTGTCAAAAGATTTGTTGAATTCATCTGTTCCTACTTTTCCATTTCCGACATTCCATTTGTTGTAGCTTTTGCTTTCTTTATCTATGGAACCATCGCGTTTGATGATTGATAGAAGTCGAGCATAAAAAGCGTGTTGTACTAATTGTACTTTTTCTGCACGTGATGTTTTTTTGTTTTTGAAAAGTGTATCGAATTTTTTCATGAATTCTTCCGTTGCTCGTTTTTTGAAACTTCTTTCTACTCCTGTTATTTGGAATTTATAACTAATTGCGTCAGACATATCTATTCCAGCTTCTTTGAAAAGTTTGTCTTTATCTTCGCCTGTAACTTCTTGGGTTTCTCGTGGATTTTCTACTTGTGGATTGTTTTCTACTTCAGCTTCACCGATGTTATCGATGTCGTTAATTGTGAATTTTTTCACAGTTGTTTCTCTGCTTTTTTCAATTATGTATTGTAGCGGCAGACTTTCTGAAACGATAAGTTTTAGTAGTTTTATTTTGTTTGGATCTTCTACGCTTATTTGAACTCCGTATACTACTTCGTTTTTTGCGTTGCGAATTAAATAACCAGCGTAGCCTTTTTCTGTGATGCTATCTTCCGGTTTTTTATCTATTTCTAGGTTTCTTTGTTTAAATTGAAAGCCGACCATTCCTTTACTTTCATTTGTATATACTTGGAATAAGTCGTTTTTTCGATTGTTAATTGCCTTATTTTTTACTTCGTGCCGTCTTTTAATCCAAGCTTCTGTTAGACTAGAACGTAGAGGTATTTCGAATTCTAGATTTTTGTTTCCATGTGCTGTGAGCTTCATCATGTGAAGATCTTTTCCGGCATCGTCGTGTTTTTTGAAGCTAAGTTTTGTTATTTTCAGTTCTGCAATTTTTTCATCTGTTAATTCTGTTGCAGATTCTTTGAATGAGTATGCGAGATCTGTTGCTAACCTTTCTCCTAAAATGTTGTCGTTTGGAAAGATTTCCTTTGCAATAGTTTCGAGAAAAAGCTCTTTCATTTTTTGTACACGATTGTCGTCTGTGCCTAAATCGCTACTTTCAAATTTATTGAATTTTATGTCTTTTGGTTCTGGACATTCTTTGGCAAAACGGCTGGAGATGCTTTCGCCGTGTCTCTCAGCTTTTGTTTCAATGCTGTTAAGTCTGTTGAGGGTCATGCTTTTATTTTTTTATTTCTTATTATTATAGCAAAAATAGCCTCAATCGTCAATTGGTTTAGCTTAGGTTTTTCTATATATTTCCTGTGAAATTAATCTCAAATTTATGGAGCTACCAGTAATAATTGTAAATTTTAAGGTTTATGAAAGTGCCGTGGGGGAGCGTGCTGTCGAGTTGGCTAAAATTCATGAAAAAGTGGCAAAAGAAACCGGTGCTTCAATTGCTATTGCGGTAAATGCCTTAGATTTGGCTGCGGTTATAGCTGCGGTTGATATTCCGGTTTTTGCTCAACATATTGATGATGTTGGTTTTGGTAGTAATACTGGTCATGTTTTGCCTACTTTGGTGAAAAAAATGGGTGCTTTTGGTACTATTTTGAATCATGCTGAACGACAAATTCCAAAAGATCAGATTAGAGATCATGTAAAAGCTGCTAAAGATGCTGGGCTTTTTACTATAGTTTGTGCGAATGATCCAGAATGTGCTCGGGAAATTTTTCAGTATTATCCAGATTTGATTGCTGTGGAACCTCCGGAGTTGATTGGTGGTGATATTTCAGTTTCCAAAGCTGGTCCAGAAATAATTGAGGAAGCTGTGAAAATTTGTGGTAAAGGCAAGACTTTGGTTGGTGCCGGAATTCGTGATCCTGAAGACGTTACAATTGCTTTAAAATTGGGTTCTGTTGGGGTTTTATTGGCTTCTGGAGTGACTAAGGCCGATGATCCTGAATCAGTTTTGAGGGGACTTGTGGGAGGGCTTTCCCAAACTTAATTGAGAGAATATCATAAAGAGTATTAATAGATCGTTTTTGAAAAAGGGCGTGTCTATTAATCCGTGAATCAAGAAATATAGGAATATTAGACTGAATATCGATGTTTCATTTTTTGATATTTTGTAAATGAGGAAAAGTAGGAAAATTAGTCCGAAGATTCCATAGTTAAAAATGAAGAGTAAGAGAATGTTGTGGGGTTGAAGTACGATGTAGTCGAGGGGTTCTTGGCCGATGATTTCTTTGACGTTGGAGGCGTAGTTTTCTTGGAATTGTCCGAGTCCGAGTCCGCCAATCCAAGTGCTGGGTTCTTTGAGGAATTCGGCTGAGACTTGCCATATTTGGCCGCGTTCATCCAGGCTGGAGTATTCTGTTTGGATTGTTGGGAGGATTTTGTTGTTAAATATTACGGCAGCTATAATTATTGCAATTAAAGCTAATCCTGCTTTTGATTTTTTGTTTAATTTTTTGCGAGTGACTAAATAAAATAAAATTACAAAGAATGCTGCGGCGATTGCGCCCATTGATTTTGTAGCAAGGAGGATGAGAGCTGCAGCGATTGCTAGAATTGGGGCTTCTTTTTTTTGAAGTGTTTTGATTGTGAAATATATGAAGAATGGTGCGATGTAGAATGCGAGGTAAACTGCTGCGTCTAGCGGTCCAGTGAGTCTTAAGTCGTGGGCGAGGTTTAGTCCTGCAAAGTTATAAAATGCGGAAAATATTCCAAACATAATCGCTCCCATGCCCATTACTTTTATTCCTTTTTCTCTTTCTTCTGCTGTTTGAAAAGTTTCTAAAAAGATAAATGAGAGTGTGATTGCAAAGAATGTGAATTTGAGATGTCGATAAAAATCGAGGTTGCTGTGCAGTCCGCTTGCGACTATTGAGTAAATTGTCAGTAGTATAAAAGATATTAATACCCAGTGTTTGTGAATGTTTTTGATTGTTTGTATTAGTTTGTTTGAGAAAACTTTGATGCTCAAAAAACTTAGAGTTGTTAGTGCGATGAGGATTTCTTGGCCGTTTGTTGGATAAGATCCGATGTTAAAACGGATCAGGTATGCCTGCAGGAAGAATATTGTCGTATATAATAGGAATAGGTGGAGTTTTTTCATGGCTTTGAGTATATTTTAAATATGCTTGAAGGTAAAGTTATGAAAGGCAGTGGTCGAGGAGGTGAAATGGGAATTCACACTATTAATATTCCTTATAAAGGTGAAGATTCCGGGGTTTTTGTCGGTAAAGTTTTGATTAAAGGTGAATGGCTGTTGGCTGCCATAAATCTGGGTGGAAGGCCGACTTTTGATGACAAAAAATTCTGTGAGGTTCATGTTGTTGATTGGAAGGGACATGTGGCTTTAGGAACAAAAATTGATGTTCAGGTTTTTGAGAAAATTCGTGATATAGAAAAATTTGAAGATGCAGATGCTCTGAAAAAACAGATTAAGAAGGATATTCAGTTTGCAAGAGATTGGGCGGGGTAGTACACTTTTCGCATGTTTTCTTACCTTAGAAATTTAATTCCGGATAGGCATCCGATTCGGCTTCTTTATCACAAATTTGTTGCGGCAATGGCGGCGGTGATTTATGGGTTTCCGGCTAAAGAATTGATAGTGGTGGGGGTTACGGGCACCAATGGCAAGACTTCTACGGTTAATATGATTACGAGTATCTTGCATGGTGCCGGAGAAAAGGTAGGTATGACTTCGACCATTCGTTTTCGAGTTGGGGATGAGCAGTGGAGTAACGTTTCGAAACAAACGACTATGGGGCGTTTTGGTTTGCAGAAGATTTTGAGGAGGATGGTAAAGGCTGGTTGTAAATATGCGATTTTGGAAGTTTCTTCTCACGCAATGACTCAGTCTCGTGTGTTGGGTATCAATATCGATGTTGCGGTGATTACTAATGTGACGCCGGAACATGTGGAGTATCATGGTAGTTTTGATGCTTATTTGAGGGCGAAAGGGCAATTGTTTAAGAAAGTTTCTCGTGGTCGTAGGAAGAAAGATATGCAGAAAGTTTTGGTTTTGAATGCTGAGGATGAAAATTTTGAGTATTTTGATTCTTTTGTGGCCGATCGCAAATTTACTTATGGTTTAGATAAGGGTATTTTTCATGTTAGTGATTTAAAAAGTGATTCAAAAGGTTCTGAATTTATTTTACATATGCCCAATGAGGCTTTGCCTGTTTCGCTGAAAATGCCCGGGCGTTTTAATGTTTATAATGCTTTGGCGGCAAGTGCTGTTTGTGTGGCACTGGGGCTTTCGATTGAACAAGTGAAAAAAGGTTTAGATAATCTGGGAGCTGTTCCCGGGCGTTATGAAATCGTGAATGCTGGGCAGGATTTTACTGTGGTAGTGGATTATGCACATGATGTTGTGGCTTTGAAGAATTTGTTTTCTACCTACAAAAAACTGACGGAAGGTCGTTTGTTTGTTGTTTTTGGGGCGACTGGTGGAGGACGTGATAAACATAAACGTCCAGAGATGGGTAAGGTGGCTCATAAATATGCGGATTATATTGTTTTGACCAATGATGATCCATATACCGAGGATGAGTATGAGATTTTAGATCAAATATCTGAGGGTGTGGAGCGTGTTGAAGGGGATAGTTTTTGGAAAATTCCAGATAGAAAGGAAGCGATTTGTTTGGCTTTGTCTTTGGCTCAAAAAGGTGATTCAGTTATTGTTTCGGGCAAGGGCTGTGAGGAGGTAATGATGCTTAGAGGCAAGAGGATAAAGTGGAATGATCGTGATGTGATTGAAGAATTAATTGGGAAGTTATGAATGGATTTTTGTTGTTAGATAAGGAAAAGGATTGGACTTCTTTTGATGTGGTGAAGAAAGTGAAGGGCATTACAGGTGAAAGAAAAATTGGTCATAGTGGCACATTAGATCCATTGGCGACCGGTCTTTTGGTATTGGCTTTGGGGCAGGGCACTAAATTATTGGAATACTTGATTGGTTGTGACAAGGCTTATGAGGTTGTGGCTAGATTTGGTTCAGTTTCGGATACTTTTGATGCGGCCGGTGAAGTGACGTTGGTTTCCGATGGGGAAGTGTGCCCGGCCGACTTGCAGAAGGCTGTGGAGGGCTTTGTGGGCGAAATAGAGCAGGTGCCGCCGAAGTACTCGGCTTTGAAGATTGCTGGGCGTAGAGCTTGTGATTTGGTGCGTGAAGGCAAGGAGGTTGAGATGAAGAGTCGTAGCGTGCGCATTGAACGGTTTGAGATTCTGGAATTTGCTTGGCCGGAAGTTTCTTTTAGTGTGAAATGTTCGACGGGCACATATATCCGTTCTTTGATTCATGATCTTGGTGCTAAGCTAGAAGTTGGAGCCTATGTAAAAGAGCTTCGTAGGACGCGTGTGGGGAAGTTTTTCTCTATGCATAGCTGCAAAGTGGAGGAGTTGAATAATAATGTTGAACAACGATTGATTTCTATGGAAGAAATGGCTCGTAGTTTTCCTTTTATAGAGCTAAATGATGAGGAATGGCAGGGTTTGCAAAATGGACATACGGTCGAGAGCAATAAAGTTGAACAAGGGGAGTTGAAAATGGCTTTCTACAAGGGTGAAATGGTTGGTGTGTTGAAGGCGGGAATGAAGTTTGAGAAGAAGATTCTTTAGTACTTGTGTTAGAATCTCTCCGTTATGCAAAATCTCATTTCTCAATATGGAATCTTGGCACTTGTAGCGTTTTTGATCACTTTTGTGATGGTTAAGGCTGCTGTGCAGTTTTTTCCTCAGTGGGGATTGATGGATCGGCCTCATCTTTATGGAAAGGTGCGCAAGGCGATTCCTTATTATGGTGGTTTGGCTATTTTCGCTAGTTTTTTGATTGTGGTGGGGATTTTTTTGCCTTTTGAGGATGTGAAGTATTTGCTTTTGGCATCTGGAATGGTGGTGCTTGTTGGGTTTTTGGATGATAAATATAATGTTAGTCCTTGGTTGAGGCTTTTGGTGCAGTTTTTGGCGGGGCTTGTATTGGTTTTTGCTGGTGTTTTTATCTTTTCAGTTAATTTGCCGATTCTTGGTGTTGTTGATTTTGTGGGCTTTTCTCATGTAACTGGTTGGTATTTGCTTGGTGCTCCTTTGTTGAGTGCTTTGTTTACTATTTTTTGGGTGATGACTATTTTGAATTCTATGAATTTTGTGGATGGTGTTTCGGGGCTTTCTTCCGGGGTTACTTTTATTGCGGGTATGACAATTTTTGCTTTGAGTGTGCATCCTTCGATTCATGAAGATCCTAGTTCTCAATTTTTAGTAGCGAGTTTGTCGCTTATCTTGGCTATGATTGCTTTGGCATTTTTTATTTTTGATTTCCCTAAACCCAAGATCTTGATGGGGGATAGTGGTTCGACCTTTTTTGGTTTGATGATTGCGGTTTTGGCTATTTTGTCAGGGGGAAAGATTGCGACGGCCTTTTTGGTTTTGGGTTTGCCTATTTTGGACTTGCTTTGGGTAGTGGGGCGGAGGTTGATGGCTGGGCGCAAACCGTGGCAAGGGGATTTGAAACATTTGCATCATCGTCTTTTGGATGTGGGCTTTTCAGAAAAAAAGGTGGTGACTCTGTATCTTTTGGTTACGGGCTTTTTGGGATTTTCGGCAATTACTTTTGTCAGTACTGAGCAGAAATTTTTCATGATTGTTGGATTAGGCTTTTTTATGCTTATTTTGGCAATGGCTCTTGTTTTGATTCCGCGAAAAAAGTGATAGATTTCGGTTATGGCTGATAATGTTGAGGAAATCAAAGGGCGCTTGGGCATCAAAGATGTTGTTTCGCAATATGTTGAATTAAAGAAGGCGGGCTTGAATTGGAAGGGGCTTTGTCCTTTTCATAGTGAAAGCACTCCTAGTTTTGTGGTGAGCCCGGAAAAGCAAATTTGCCATTGTTTTGGGTGTAATCGAGGTGGGGATATTTTTACTTTTGTGCAGGAGGTGGAAGGAGTGACTTTTTCGGAGTCTCTGCAGATTTTGGCGGATAGGGCTGGTGTTACTTTGGACAAAAAAGATTATAAGAAGAAGGGGCCGAGCAAAAGTGAGAAGGATGAGTATTTCAAGGCTCATGATTTGGCTTGTGAGTTGTTTGAGAAAACTTTATGGAAAACTAATAAAGGGGCGAAGGTTTTAGATTATTTGAAGAGAAGGGGATTAACGGAAGATACTATTAAGGAGTTTAGGATTGGTTTTGCGCCGGATTCTTTTAACGCTCTTTATCCGATTCTTTTGGAGAAGGGGATTTCTAAAAATGTTTTGTTGAAGTCAGGTTTCATTTCTTCTAAAGATATTACTGCAGAGAAGTTTTACGATAAATTTCGTAGTCGATTGATGTTTCCAATTTTTGATTACTTAGGAAGGATTTGTGGTTTTGGGGGCAGGGCATTGAGCAAGGAACAGACGCCAAAGTATTTGAATTCTCCTGAAAATCCGGTTTATTCAAAAAGTAAGGTGATGTACGGGCTTTCTTTTGCAAAAAAGGCGATCAAGGAGGAGGGCAGTGTGCTTTTGGTTGAGGGGTACTTTGATGTGATTTTGCCTTTTCAGGAAGGGGTGAAGAATGTTGTGGCGACGAGTGGAACAGCTTTGACCAAGGATCATGCCAAAATGCTGAAACGTATTACGAAGAAGGCTGTGAGTTGTTTTGACAAGGATAATGCGGGTTTTGATGCGACCAAGAGGGCTTATTCTGTTTTGCAGGGAGTGGATATTGCGATGAAAACTGTTGGAGATTTTGATGCAAAGGATCCGGCAGAATTTGTCATAAAGGATGGTGATAAATTTAAAAGTATGGTGAAGGAGGCGCAGGGTTTTGTTTCTTTTTATATTGATCAGTTGGTGCTGCGGCATGATGTTACTGTTTTGGAGGGAAGGGTGGCGGTGATTAGGGAGCTTTTGCCTTTGTATAAGGAGATGTCTCCAACGGTGAAGGATTTTTATGTACGGGAGTTGTCTAAGAAGTTGATGGTTTCGGAGCAGTCTTTGTATGATGAGATTGATGGTTTTAAGCTTTCTTCGAATCATCCTGCAAAACAAGATCCAACTGTTGTGGTTCAGGTTAGAAAATATAGTGTGGATGAGCTTTTGATTGCTTTGGTTTTGTCATTTCCGAAATTATTCAAAAATTTAGAGAAGATATTGCCGGATCAGTATTTTGAAGGTGAAATTAATACTATTTACAAGGAGATTAGCGATCAGTATAATCGAGCCCGAGGTCAATTAGATCGCTGGGATTTTGATAAAGGTTTCTTGGCTACAGTAGCCGACAAGTTGAAGGTTTGGGTCTTGTATATTGAAGAGAAATATCAAGATTTTGCTGAGCGGACATTGAGTTTGGAGATAGAAAAGCTAGTTGACAAAGCGCAGAGAGATCGTAAGGCGAGGAGGTTAAAAGAGATTCATTTGGCTGTATTAGAGGCTGAAAAAGTTAGTGACGAGGAAAAAATTAATTGAATTGTTGCAAGAGCAGCAGAAGTTAATATCAAGCTAAATGGCAAGAACTACAAAATTCATTACGCAGCCGACTGATGAGCAGTTGGAAAAATACCCTAAAGAGGTTAAGACTTTGTTTATAAAAGGTCGACAGCAGGGTTTTGTTACGCAGGATGAATTACTTAAGGCGGTACCGAAGATTGAGACTGATCTGATTCTTTTGGATGATCTTTATACTTTGTTTTTGGATCTTGGTATCGAAGTTTTGGATACTAAGGATGCTTTGCAATTTGATATTACTGACTGGGAGAGCCAGAATAGAAGGGATGATAAGAAGAAAAAGGATAAGAAGGTGAAAGGAAGTAAGAAGAAGGCTAAAAAACCTAAAAAAGAAGAGAAGGAAGAAGAAGTTAAACCTAGGAGAATTAACTTAAAAGAGTTAAAGGAGAAGCGTGCAAAGAGGGAGGCTGATTACAAAGAAATAGCTAATGATTCTATTCGTCTTTATCTTTGTGAAATTGGTAAAGTTGATCTTTTGACTGCAAAGGAAGAGGTTGATCTTGCGAAGAGAATTGAGAAAGGTGATCAAGCAGCTAAGCAGAATTTGGCTGAGGCTAATTTGCGTTTGGTTGTAAGTATTGCAAAAAAATATATCGGAAGAGGTTTGTCGTTCTTGGATTTAATTCAGGAAGGAAATATTGGTTTGTTTAGAGCAGTTGAAAAATTTGATTATAATCGTGGTTTTAAATTTTCTACTTATGCGACTTGGTGGATTAGGCAGGCGATTACTAGAGCTATTGCGGATCAGGCTAGAACTTTTCGTATTCC